>CAZYCD010000009.1:0-16834 GCA_964645345.1 uncultured Micromonosporaceae bacterium | reverse complement strand
CGGTACCCCTGTCAGAAGTCGGCGCCGGTGTAGAAGGCGCCGACCCGCACCGCGGCCTCGTGTGCCTCGGCGGCGGGCGTGCCGGCCGCGATGCTGGCCTGGCACCACAGCTCGTTGCTCAGGGCGATGAACTCGCGCCCCTCCTCCGACGCGGCCCATGCGAGGCCCTGCTTCGGGTCCATCGACTCGCCGCCGGACAGGTGCAGGGCCAGGCCGACCAGCGCCAGGTCCCAACCGATGCCCACCGCGCCCGGCCCGAACTGGGCCCACAGATCGTCGCTGACGTGGGCGGTGTGCACCAGCTCGAACCGGACCCGCCCGTCCGGCTCCTCGCTCAGCCGCAGCTCGATCCAGCTCGTCTGGTCGCCGAACTCCCAGGTGGCGGTGAAGCTGTTGGGCGGGTCGCAGCGCTCGACCGTGCCGCCCGCATTGCCCTCCAGCTGGTACCGGCCACCCAACCGCAGGTCTCCGGAGACCGGCAGGAACCACCGGGGGATGCGGTCGGGATTGGTGCAGGCGTCCCAGACGTCCTCCAGGCTGCCCTTGTAGGTCTGGCTGATGGCGGTCACCCGGGCCTCGCCCGCCGCCAGAACCGCGCTGCCGACCTCCCGCCGGACCTCGTTGATCTGGTGCCTTACATCGATCATGTTTCGTCGCTCCTGTCGTCGTCGGACCGCGCGCCGCGGCGCTCGCGCCGGCCACGGGCCAGCTCGGTGGCCAGCGCCTCCAGCGGCGGCGTCCAGAATCGCCGGAAGTGGTTGAGCCACTCGTCGATGTCGCGCAGCGCCCGGTGGTCGACCGCGTAGAGCCGGCGCGTCCCGTCGGCCCGCACGGTGGTGAACCCGTTGTCCCGCAGCACCCGCAGGTGCTGCGAGACGGCAGGCTGGGAGATCCGGAACTCCTGCTGGATGACGGCGCTGACGGCACCGGAGCTGCGCTCCCCGGTCGCGAGCAGCTCGAGGATGCGCCGCCGGACCGGGTCGCCCAGGACGTCGAACGCATGCACGGTTGCCGACTTTATTAGGTACTGCTTATATAAGTCAAGCCTGAGATATTGCCCCTACAGGGTGTCGGACATGGACTACGCTTCCCGGCGACGGCCGTCGCGATCCGGCCCGACAGGGCCAGCGCGGCGAAGCGACGTTCTTGGGGGACGACATGGCGATGGCCGAGCAGTGGTCGGCGCTCGGGCGGCTCGGCCGGTTCTGCTACCGGCGCCGAAGGCTGGTACTCGCGGCCTGGCTGGTGGCGACCGTGGGCGTACTGGTGCTCGGCATCCGCTTCGCCGCCGCTCCCGACAACAACTTCGCCGGTGGCGCGTCCGACTCGGCCAAGGGGCAGGCCGTGGTCGCGGCCCACTTCCCGGCGAGCAACGGCAGCTCCCTGACCATCGCCATCCACGCCGACCAGGGGGTATCGGCCGGGCAGACCCGTTCCCGGGTTGATCCACTGCTGGCCGCCGCCGCGGGCCTGCCGCACGTCACCGGCGTCGCCTCGCCCTACCAGCGGCCCGGACAGATCAGCGCCGACGGCCGTACCGCCTTCGCGACCGTCCAGTCCGACCAGCCGCAGGTACCGACCGGGGACGTCGAGGACCTTCTCGCCAGGGCGAAGGCCGCCAGCGGCGACGGCGTCACCGTGGCGGTCGGCGGCCAGGACGTGGTGGCCGTCGAGACGCCCTACGGTGGTGCCGCCGACGGCATCGGCGGGGCCGCGGCAATGCTGATCATTCTGATCGCCTTCGGCTCCCTGCTGGCCATGGGCCTCACCATGGCCGCCGCGGTACTGGGCATCGCGTCCGGACTGTCGCTGATCCTGCTCATCGGGCACCTGGTACCGGCGCCGTCGTTCAGCCCGATCGTGTCCACGCTACTCGGCCTCGGCGTGGGCATCGACTACGCGCTGCTCATCGTGACCCGCTACCGCGAGGAGCTGGCCGCTGGCCGCGACCCCGAGGAGGGCGTGGTTACCGCGCTCGCCACGGCCGGGCGGTCGGTGCTGTTCGCGGGCGCGACCGTCATCGTCGCGATGCTCGGCCTGTTCGTCATGGCCCAGCCGCTGCTCAACGCGACCGCCGTCGCCGCGTGCGTCACGGTCGCCGCCACCGTCGCCAGCGCACTAACCGTTCTGCCCGCCCTGCTGGGCTTTGCCGGGCGCGGCATCGACCGGCTACGGCTGCCGTACCTCGGGCGCACCTCGGCCCGCTCCCCAGTGGCGGAGCGGTGGGCGCGCGCGGTGCAGCGCCGGCCGGTGGTCGGGCTGCTGCTGGGCACCGCGGTCATGCTGGTGCTCGCCGCACCCGCCCTGTCCATGCGGCTCAGCTTCGAGGACAATAGTACCGAGCCGCACGACACCTCCGGCTACACCGCGCAACGGCTGCTCGCCGACGGATTCGGGCCGGGGTTCAACGCGCCGCTCATCGTCGTGGCCGCACTTCCCGCGGGGGGCAGCCTCGACCCGGTCGCCACCGCCGTGCGGGCCACGCCGGGGATCGCAGCGGTCACGCCGGTACAGAAGAGCGCCGACGGGCACGCCGCGCTGTTCATCGCGTACCCGCGCACCGAGATCCACGATCCGGCCACCACCCGGCTGGTTCACACCCTCCGCGACACGGTCATCCCCGCCGCCGGTACCGGACTGGAGGTGCACGTGGGCGGCCCCAACGCCGCTACCGTCGACTTCGCCGACGCGGTCGGGGTCCGCCTGCCGTGGCTGATCGCCATCGTCATCGGCATCTCCCTGATCCTGCTCGTCGTGCTGGTCCGATCGGTCACCATCGCGCTGAAGGCCGCGCTGATGACACTGCTGTCGACCGCCGCCGCCTACGGCGTGCTGACCGCCGTCGTGCAGTGGGGGTGGCTCGGGCACCCGCTCGGGTTCCCGGCGGCCATGCCGGTCACCACGTGGGTACCGCTGTTCATCTTCCCGATCCTGTTCGGGCTGTCGACCGACTACGAGGTCTTCCTCATTTCCCGCATCCGGGAGGAGTACGACGCGGGCGCGGACACCCGCGAAGCGGTCGCCAGGGGCCTGGCGCACACCGCGCGCATCATCACCGCGGCCGCCGCCATCATGGTGACCGTCTTCCTGTCCGTGCTGGCCACCCCGGAGGTCGCCGTCAAACAGTTCGGCCTGGGCCTGGGCATCGCGGTGCTGCTGGACGCGACCATCGTGCGGATGGTGCTCGTACCGTCGTTGATGGAGTTGCTCGGCGCCGCGAACTGGTGGCTGCCCCGGCCGCTGCGCCGCCTGCTGCCCGCGACCCCACCTGCCGATCCGAGCGGTCAGCCCGCCTAGGTAGCCCGACCCTCCCATGCGGACACACGGGAGGGTCAGGCATCCTTTGCCTACCCGATGGACATGGTTTCCAAGGTGAGGTAGGCACGCGCCGCCCAGGCAACCTGGTCGTTGGCGAAGTGGTCTTGCAGCGCCCGGCCGTTGAGCGCGTTGTCCAGCGACGCCATGATCATCGACTGGTCCAGCACCAGGTACCGGTGCCCGACCGAGCCGGTGGTCGGGCTGACAGCGTCGAAGAAGCCTCCCCTGCCGTAGACACCCGGGTACAGCCGCCGTAGCGTGGCGATGTTGGCGTAGGCCTGCTGCGGGACCACATCCAGCGCGAGGAACGACGCGTGTGGGGTCACCACGTCCTCGGTCGCGCAGCCGTGACACTGCGACAGCCCGTCGTTCGGGTTGGCGGCGGTCGCGCCGCCGCCGAAGTACGGGAAGGTGAGCCCTTCGACGCCGAAGCCACCGTACCCGCCGGAGTCGTCGGCCGTGCTGGACGGCGACATGCCCCACACGGGGTGGTGCAGCTGCTCGGTCTCGTACCGGATCTGCAGCTGCGCGGTCCGCAAGTCGGCCAGCCCGAAGCTGCGGGTACCCCAGGTGGTCTCGGGTACCACCTGGTCGGCCATCAGCGCCTCGAACATCCCGCCCGCCCAGGTGGGTACGAACGTGAAGTCAGAGCCGGGGTACCTGTAGTGGCCCTCCCACACGTTGAACGGCTGGCCCGACTGTGGATCGCGGTAGACCTGCCAGGAGCCGGCAACCGGCCACTGCCCCTGCCATGAGAAGTCGGGGTCGGTGGCCTGGCAGTCGGCGTACGGCGCCGCGGGCGGCAGCGTCCGCCAGCTGCGCCACCACACGTTGCCCGGCATCTGGCGCAGGCCCATGCCGAGGTAGGCGGAGATGCGCGGATCACTGTATAGGGCACCGTTGTGGTAGTAGTGCCGCCAGTTGTCGCCCTGGTCGGGTGGCGAGCCGACGTAGTAGCCGCCGTACATCTGGCCGGTCGGCTGGTTGCCGGCGATCGCCGGGTTGGTGTTGCAGTGGGTCTCGGCCCGGCCGTCGTAGAACAGGCCGAAGTCCATCGGCGCCATCAGGCTGTCGACCAGCGGTCGCAGCTCGGGCAGCGCCTGGCGGGCGACCACAAGACCGGACGCGTACCAGCCGTTGTCCACGTTGGACACGAAGGAACAGTTGTCGAATGTCGGCGCCGTCACAGTGGTGCAGTCGATGTCGCCCGGGTTTCGGATGACGTGACCGGTGGACGTGTCGTACCACTGGTACAGGAAGCCATGGTCACGCTTGAGGGTGCTCACCTCGGTCAGCACCGCCCGGACCAGGTCACGCTCCTGTGGCCGGCTCACCAGCTGCAGGTCGCCGGCGGACACCACCGCCCACAGGTACACGCCGATATTGGAGGCAGAGGTGTACCGGCCGTATCCAGTCGGGGTCGCGGAACCCCCGGCGTAGGTGAGGTTGTCCATCGGCAGGTGGGTGACCGGGTCGACATCGACCGCGTAGAAGTTCCAGGTGTCGCGGGCGATGGACAGCAGGTCCGCGCGTTGGGCCGCGGTCAGCGCCGCACCGGGCGCCGCCGTGGACGCGGGCGCGGACGCCGCGCTCGCTGCTGGTACCGACACGGCCGGTACCAGCACCAGGACGAGCGCGGCCGTCAGCGCGCTGAGTCTCTTCATTGTCGTCGTACCCTCCTCATGGCCGGGATGAAGCGAACGGATTGGCCACGGCATCGAGCAGCCGCACGGTGTAGTCGTGTTCGGGGTGTTGCATGACCTGCCGGGTCGGGCCGCGCTCGACAACCCGCCCCTGGTGCAGGACGAGGATCTCGTCGGTGACCACGCGCGCGCTGAGCAGGTCGTGGGTGATGTAGAGCAGGCTCAGGCCGCGGTCGGCACGCAGCTTCTCCAGCAGTCGCAGCACGCCGGCTCGCAGCGACACGTCCAGCATCGACACCGGCTCGTCGGCCACGATCAGCTGCGGATCGCTGGCCAGCGCCCGGGCGATGACCACGCGCTGCCGCTGCCCGCCGGACAGTTGGTGCGGCAGCTTGGCGGCGTACTGCGACGTGGGCGTGAGGCCGACGGTCTCCAGCAGTTCGTGCACGCGGTCGCGGGTGGCCGCGGCGGACAGGCGCAGGAAGTTGCGCACCGGCCTGGACACGGTGTACTCGACGGTGTGCAACGGGTTGAGCGCGCCGTACGGGTCCTGGAAGACCATCTGCACCTGGCCGCGCAGCCGGCGGAGGCCGGCGGTGCGCAGGCGCTCCACGGCGACGTCGCCGAACCGGATCGAGCCGCTCGTGGGTCGCACCCATCCGGTGACCATCTTGGCGATGGTGCTCTTTCCGCTCCCGCTGGCGCCGACCAGTCCGACGGCCGCTCCGGACGCGACGGTGAACGTGACGTCGTCGACCGCGGTGACCGTCCCGCGGCCGCCGCGCACCCGGTACACCTTGCTGACTTGCTCGACCACGAGCGGCGGCACCTTACTGGGCATGACTCACCTCCGCGCCGGCCCGGTTGCTGCGCGACCGTACGTGGCACGCCGCCCGTCCGGCGCCGAGCGGCGCCAGCGGCGGATCCTCGACCCGGCAGATGTCCTCGACGAGTGGGCAGCGGGGCGCGAAGGGGCAGCCCGGCTCCGCGCGGGACAGGTCGGGCGGCGCCCCGGGGATGCCGCCCAGCCGCACCTCGTCCGCGCGCGGATCGCCGTAGCAGGCGAGCAGCGCCTCGGTGTACGGGTGGTGCGGGCCGTGCGCCAGGTCGCCGGCCGGCTGGTCCTCCACAATCCGGCCGGCATACATCACCAGTACCCGGTCGGTCGCCTCCAGCACGACGCCGAGGTCGTGGCTGATCAGGATCGCGCTGAACCCGTTGTCCCGCTGGAGATCCCGGATGGTCTGCAGAACGGCCTTCTGGACGATGACGTCCAAGGCTGTGGTCGGCTCGTCGAACACCACCAGCCGCGGCTGCAGCGCCAGCGCGAGCGCGATAGCCACGCGCTGGCGCATCCCGCCCGACAGCTCGTGCGGGTACCGGCGCAGCACCGCCGGGTCGAGCCGCACCTTGTCGAGCAGTTCGGCGCCGCGGGCGCGGATCGCTGCGGACGCGGTGCTCTCCCCCGGCCGGGCGTGCGCCCTGAGGATGTCGGCGAAGTGCCGCTCGATGGTGCGCACCGGGTTGAGTGCGTTCATGCCGCTCTGCAGTACGAGGGCGAACCCGTTGCGGCGGCGGCGCCGTAGCGCCTCACCGTCCAGCGCGCTGATGTCCGTGCCGTCGAAGCGGATCGCCGCGGCGGACAGCCGGGCCGGCGGGCGCAGCATCCGGGTCAGCGCGTACCCCAACGTCGACTTGCCGCAGCCGGACTCGCCGACCAGCCCGACGAATTCGCCCTCCGCCACGGTGAGGTCGACGTCGCGGACCGACCAGATCCGTTCACCCCGGCTGGGTTCGTAGGCGACGTTGACAGCTTGTGCCTCCAGCAGGGCCATCACTTCTCCCGCAGGCGTGGGTTGGACAGCGCGTCGACGCCGAAGTTGATCAGGGTGAAGGAGGTGGCCAGCAGCGCGATCGCCAGGCCGGGCGCGAAGACCAGCACCCACTGCCCGGTCAGCAGGGCGTTCTGCTGCTGGGCGTAGTAGAGAATCGTGCCCCAGCTGACCGTGTTCGGGTTGCCCAGGCCGAGGAACTCCAGGCTCGCCTCGGCCATCACGGCCGCGGTCGCCGCCGAGAAGAAGCTGCTGGCGACCAGCGAGGTCATGTTCGGCAGGATCTCCCGGAACACGACGCGCGACAGCTGCTCGCCGGAGAACTGTGCCGAGGTGACGAACTCGCGGGTGCGTAACGTGTTGGCCTGGCTGCGGATCACCCGGGCGCCGGTGGCCCAACTGGTGAAGGCCACGACCAGCACGATGGTCCAGACCGAACGGCTGGGCAGGTACGCGGCCAGGATGATCATCAGAGGCAGGGCCGGTATGACCAGCGCGAGGTTGGTGGCGAAGCTGAGCACTTCGTCGACCAGACCCGGCCGGTACCCGGCGATCAGGCCGATGGTCACCGCGACCACGGTCGCCACCGCGCCCGCGGCGAGCCCGACGAGCAGTGAGACCCGCGCGCCGTAGAGCAGTTGCGAGAACACGTCCTGGCCGTTGCCCGTGGTACCGAACCAGTTGGTGGCACTGGGGTTCTGGTACGGCGTGAAGTCGGTCGCCGTCGGCGAGTGCGGCGCGAGCAACGGGGCGAACGCCGCGACAAGGATGTCCACGCCGAGGATGACCAGCCCGATGCGGGCCTTGCCGTTGCTCCACAGCGTGCCCAGGGCGCGGGCGATGAACCGCACAGGTCCCGGCAGAACCGCGGCCACCCGCGTGGTCGCGGCCACGGCGGTCATTGCCGCACCCGCGGGTCGAGACGCGCGTACAGCAGGTCGACGACGAAGATGGCAACCAGCATGCTCACCGTGATGACGAGGAACAGCGCCTGCATCAACGGGAAGTCCCGGTTGGACACCGCGATGTAGAGCAGGTTGCCCAGGCCCGGGTAGCTGAAGACGCCCTCGACCAGGACCGAGCCGCCGACCACCGCGCCGAGCGACAGCCCGAAGGCGGTCACGTTGGGCAGCAGTGCGTTGCGGGCGGCGTAGAGCAGGGCGACCGTGCGGGAGCGCAACCCGTTGGCCTCAGCGAAGGTCACGTAGTCCTCACCCAAAGTGTTGATCATATTGTTGCGCATCCCGAACACCCAGCCCGATAGCGTGGTGACCGCCAGCGTCAGCGCGGGCAGCACGCTGTGCCGCGCCGCGTCCGCCAGGAACGCGGGGCTGAGGCTGGGCGTCGACCCTGCCTCGTACCCACCCTTGATCGGGAACCAGCCGTACTGGAAGGCCAGCAGGTACAGCAGGAGCAGCCCCAGCCAGAACGGCGGGAAGCCGGCGAAGAAGGTCGCGCCGAGGGTGACCGAAGAGTCGGCCACCCTCCCCCGTCGCCATCCCGCGTAGACCCCCAGCAAGGTACCGATGACGAAGGCGACGACCGTCGTCACGCCGAGCAGTACCAGCGTCCACGGCAGTGCCTTGCCGATCGTCTGCGCGACGGTCTCGGTCGGGAACGAGTACGAGTTGCCGAACCGCAGGTGCGCGATGCTGTTCCAGTACTCGCCGTACTGGGTGAGCGGGCTGGTGTGCGGCACCCCCAACTGGATCTCCACCGCGCGGCGCTGCGCCTCCGTCACCGGTACGCCGCTCTGCGCCAGCCGGCCCAGAGCGGCGTCCACCGGCGAGCCGGGCATCAGCCGCGGCAACACGAAGTTGAGGGTAACGGCCGCCCACAGTGTGATGAGGAACAGCACCACCTTGCGGAGCACGTATCTCACGGCCGTACCTGCCTCACGCCTTGGTCAGGTGGGTGAGCACCGTCAGGAGCTCGTTGTTGTAGGTGACCGGCAGGGTGTACGGGTTGGACTGCGACGGCCAGCCGGTGAAGTTCTTCGTGGAGAACAGGCCCCAGCTGCCGCCGTAGTACAGCAGGACGATGGGCACACTGTTGTACATGACCTGCTCCAGCTGGTACGTCGCCTGCTGCTGCGCGGAGTTGTCCGTGGCCGAGGCGAGAGTGGCCAGTGCCTGGTCGACCGAGGGGTCCTTGAACCGCTCGAAGTTGTTGACAGTCGGGGTGTTCACCGCGGTGGCGAACGCCGAGTTCAGCGCGTTGTTGAAGTCGGTGTAGACGTCACCGCTGCCACCGAAGCCGCCGAATGCCGCGTCGAAGGTGCCGGCCTGGATGGCCTGCGAGTACTGCGCGTACTGCGGCAGGTCCAGGTTACCGGCGATGCCCACGGCGGCGAGCTGGTTGACGACCTCCTTGGCCGCGGCCACCCAGTCGCTGAAGTTTCCGGGCATCACGATCGTCATGGTGACCTGCTTGCCGTCCGGCCCAACCAGCTTGCCACCCTGGTTGGTGTAGCCGGCACTGGTGAAGGCCTGCTGCGCGGCTGAGGTGTCCTTGGCCACCAGGCCCTGGTTGGGCAGGCTCGGGTCCAGCCACTTCTTCAGGTTCGGCAGGATCAGCCCGGACATGCTGGCCTGGTCGAGGTAGCCGTTGACGGCCTTGGTGGCGATGGCCGTGCGGTCCAGCGACAGCGACAAGCCCTTGCGGAAGTTCGCGTTGCTGTACGGCGCCTTGGTCAGGTTGAGGAACAGGCCGATGGTGCCGCCCGGCGGGAACCAGTACACGTTGTGGGCCGGATCGCGCGACACGAATGTCTGCTTAACGTCGGGCAGGAAGTTGTACGCCCAGTCGAACTTGCCGCTGGTGACGTCGAGCTGGTTCGTGCTCTGGTTGCTGGCCTGCGCGGGGAACACCACCTCGCCCGGCGCTATCTTGCCGGCCTGCCAGTACGAGGAGTTCTTTTTCAACGAGTACTGGGTGGGTGCGAACTTGTCGAGGGTGAACGGGCCGGTACCGACCGGCGTGGTGTTCGCGTCCTTGGTCGGATCGGCCATCTGTGACCACAGGTGCTCCGGCACGATCGGGGTCTGCGCCACGGACGCGGCGAACGGGACGTTGGCCGACTTGAACTTCACGGTCACGTCGGAGCCGCTCGCGGACACGTCACTGACCTGCTGCCAGACCCCCTTGCTGTCCAGCGCCGGGTACTTCTTGAGGAGGTTGAAGGTGAAGACCACGTCGGATGGGCCGAAGTCCTTGCCGTCGCTCCACTTCACGCCCTGCCGGATGGTGTACACCAGCGTCGTCGGGTCGGTGAACTTGTGGCCGGTGGCGAGGAACTCGGTGTAGGAGCCGTCGATCGGGCTCGGAATCTCCAGCGGCTCGTAGATGAGGAAGGTGCCGTGCAGCTCGGCGGACTGGAACGGGTTGAAGTTCTCGACCAGCGTCGGGTTGCCCGAGTCGCCCTGGATGGTCAGCGTCGCTCCACCGGACGCGGTGTTGTTGTTCGCCTTGGACGAGCAGGCTCCCATCGCTGCGATGGCGATCGCGGTAGCGGCGGCGCACAGGACGGTTGATCGTGAAAGCGGGGTTTGTTTCATGGCCGGTTCTCCTCGTGGGACCGCAACGGGGACAGACGGATGCGGGCTACGCCCGGCATCGGTAGCGGGAAGTCGAATCGGGCCGGTGCGCCACCGGTCGGGATGTCCGGCAGCGCCGCCTCGGACAGTTGGTCATGGGCGCGCAGCCGCGCCCACATGGCGTCGTCCGGCCACTCGACGTCCGTGGGGCACAACGCCACCACGTTGGAGTGGTCTTCATCGATGCGCGCCAGGCTCGCCCGGTAGCCGGTCGGCGCGAGCCCGTCGACGGTGAGCCGGATCCGCCGGTCCAGCCGGGGATCCCCGTTCAGCATTGCGGCGTTGATGGTGCCGTTCCACACCAACACGTCGACCGCGCCGTCGTCGTGCGCGGCGGCCCACGCCTGTACCAGGACCTCGGCGCCGTCCCCCTCGACCCGGCTGGCGAGCACCCGGTCGCCCAGGTGCGCGGCGAGATGCGCGGCCCAGTACCGCGGCTTGCCGAGATTTCCCACGCTGAGCAGGCCGAAGCCGTTGTGGAACAGGCGTGGCGGGCGCCCGAGCTCCTCGAAGTGGTCGCTGACCACCCAGTAGGCCAGCGCATCGAGCCGGCCCTGCGCGGCGGCCAGCCCGCTGAGCAGGAACGGCGCGCCGAAGACCCCGTCGTGGATCGGGCCGAAGTGGGTGGAGCCCACGCCCCACTCGGTCCACCAGATCGGGATCCCGTCGATTCCGTTGCGCGCCAGTGATGGGCGAGGGTCCAGTGGCAGGTTCCCGTACGTGTGCGTGGAGACGAAGTCCAGCGGCAGGTTGCGGGCCGCCGCGTGGCGCAGCAACGGTTCGATCCACTCGCCCGCCGCGGTCGACGGTCCACCCACACGTAGCCGGGGATCAACGGATGCGACCGCTCGCGCCGACTCCTCGTAGAGGCGCAGGTACTCCGCCTGGGTGCCGGACCAGAACACCTCGAGGTTCGGTTCGTTCCACACCTCGAAACCCCAGCCGGCCACCTCCTCGACGCCGTACCGGCCGACCAGGTGACCGGCGAGCGCAGCGACCAGCGCGTACCACTCGGACCAGTCCGCCGGCGGCGAGATGATGCCCCGGTAGGTGAACACGGTCTGGTCGGGGTCGCGCGCCAGCGCGGCGGGCATGAACGACAGCTCGACCACCGGGCGGACGCCGATGGCCAGCATCCGGTCATAGATCGCGTCCACCCGGTCGAAGCTGAACCGCAGCGCGCCGGATTCGTCGCGCCGCACCACGCGGTTGTCGTCGTGCAGGATCGCGTGTGCCCGCACCGTCGTCACGCCGAGGTCGTCGCGGGCCCGGCGCAGCGCGGCGGCGAAGTCGCTGGGAATGTCGTGCCCACCCTGGACGTCCGGCGCCGTAGGCGGGAGCAGGAGCTGTGACAGCCGCTCCGCGCCGACCATCCGCCACACCCGGTTGAGCGGACCCGCGTCGCCGGCCGCGTCGACGTGCACGTCGACCGGCGCCGCCTCGCCCACCACAGTCTCGACGGAGGTCGGCGGAGACCAGTCCCAGGCCGGGTACTCTGCCCCCGCCACGGCGGCGACCCGGTACCGGTACTCGACGCCGTCGCGCAGTCCGGTGTCGCCGAACAGCGTGCCGGGTACCGCGGGGACGTCGCTCCCGCCGTGGTCCAGGATCACCGGGGTGCCGTCCGGTAACTCGGTCCGCTCGATCAGGTAGCCGGCCGCTCCGGGTACGGGATCCCAGCTCAGCCTGGCATGGCCCACACCCGCGGCGGCCGTGACCCGGGCCGGTGCCGGCAGCGCCAGTCGTTGGTCGGCACCGGCGGTGTCGGTGAGCCGGCGGTAGATCCGCCGCTGCCAGTCGACCCGCGCGTCGGCGTCGGCCTGCCCCGTCATGCGCCACTCCTGTCCTGGTCCACCACGTCCGGTTCCGGGCAGCCGCAACTGCCCCTCAACAGCAGCCGCACGGGCAGCTCGATGTCCTCGGCCGGCCGGCCGGTCCCCGGTGCCGCGGCCGTGCCGGGTTCCCGCGGCGCGGGCGTGCGACCGATGCGCCGCTGCAGCAGCCGCACCGCCGTCTCGCCGAGCTCGCGCATCGGCTGGGCGACCGTGGTCAGGCCGGGATGCAGGTGCCGGCCGATCTGGACGCCGTCGAAGCCGGTCACCGCCACGTCCGCCGGCACCCGCAGTCCGGCGCGGGACAGCGCGGACACCGCGCCGATCGCGGTCTGGTCGTTCGCGCAGACCAGCGCACGGGGCATCGCCCGCCGTTTGAGCAGGGCGCCGACCACGGCGATACCGCCGGCAGTGGTGAAGTCCCCGCGCAGCACCGCCGCGCCACCGGCGGCCAGGCCGCGCCCGGCCAGCGCGGCGCGGAAGCCGTCGAGCCGCGCGTTGGAGTCGGCCGAGTCCGCGGGCCCGGCCACGAAGGCCAGGTCGCGGTACCCATGCACGTCGAGCAGGTGCCCGGTCAGCTCCCGCATACCTGAGGTGTTGGCGACGTAAAGGTGGTCGAGCAGCCCGGGGCGCTCCGTCGCGGCCGGTGGCGCGGCGAGCAGCACGACCGGTACCCTGGTGGCGATGTGCTCCACTGTGGACAGTGGTGCGGTACCGCCCAGGATCACCAGGCCGTCGCACCGGCCGGCGACCGTCAGGACGAGGTTGATGTCGTCGCTCTCATGGCTGGCCGCGATCAGCAGCGCGTATCCGTTGCGGCGCGCCGCCCGCTCCATGCCCCGGATGACCTCGTCGTACCAGTACATCGCGTCGCTGTCCACGATGTCCTGATCGCCGATGATGTCGGGGAAGCACAGCCCGAGCACGGCGGTGCGGCGGCCGGCCAGGTCCTGGGCCGCCCCACTCGGCACGTAGCCGAGTTCGGCGACGGCTTGGAGCACCCGTTGCCGGGTCTCCGGCCGGACCCGGTCGTGGCCGGCGAGGACCCGGGACACCGAGGCGGTGGACACTCCGGCCAGCTCGGCGACCTCGTAGACGGTTGGACTGCGGCGCGTCCCGAGGGAATCCTCCTCAGGTAAGCGCTTACGTAAGCGCATACACGCACCCTACCGTGCAGCTCCGCACGCGCAACCCTCGATATTCAAGATCTTTTTAAGGCGACGCCCGGCCGCTCAACGTGACTCGACCCCGCCCGGGTTCGGCCGGCCGGCAGCGCGCAGGTCTGGCAGGCTGAGGGTGTGGACAGGCAGGATGTCGCCGGTTGGGTGGCGGAGTACGAGCGGGCCTGGCGGAGTTCCGGCGTCGAGGCGCTGGCCGACATCTTCACGCCCGACGCCGTGTACCTCCAGGGTCCGTACCGGGAGCCGGTGACCGGCCTGGCGGCCATCGGGCGGATGTGGGAGCGGGAGCGGGACGGGCCGGACGAGCCGTTCACCATGGCGTCCGAGATCGTCGCCGTCGACGGGGACACCGCGGTGGTGCGGCTCGAGGTGCACTACCACCCACCGGCCGAGCGCGACTACCGCGACCTGTGGGTGATCGGGTTCGCCTACGACGGCCGGTGCCGCTCGTTCGAGGAGTGGCCCTTCGCGCCCGGCCGGCAGCCGGGCAGCTGACCGCATGTCCACAATGGACTGAGATTCCTACACCGGGGAGACGTATGGAGCGGGACTCCGGCCACCGCAGCGTGCCGCACACCGCCGACGCGCGGATCGAGGCGTGGGCGCCGACCCGCGAACGGTGCGTCGCGGAGGCGGTCGCCGCGATGGTCGACGGGTTCGCCGACCTGTCCGGGGCGCCACCGGCCGGTACCGTCGAGTTCCGTGTGGGGCCGGCGGCAGACCCCGACCTGCTGGTGTCCACGTTGGACAGGGTCATTCTCCTCATGGACACCGAGGGTCAGCTTCCCGCCGAGGCCGACGTCCGGGCCGCCGACGGGGGGCTGGACGTCCGGCTGCGGATGGCCGGACCCGACCGCATCGAGACGTTCGGCGCACTACCCAAGGCGGTGTCCCTGCACGAGCTGCGGTTCGACGGCGGCGCGGAGGGCTGGTCGTGCGCCGTCACGCTGGACGTGTGAGCGCCGACCGAACCTATCCCTTGAGCACGCCGAGCGGGACCAGCCGGGCCACCCTGCGGCACAGGCCGGCCCCCTCGGCGACCTCGACGACGGCCGACACGTCCTTGTAGGCGCCGGGCATCTCCTCCGCCAACCCGCGCCAGGACGCGCCGCGCACCGCGATGTCCCGCTCCCGCATCTGGCGCCGCAGGTCCTGCCCGCGTACCGACTTCGCCGCCTGCTGCCGGCTCTGCGCGCGGCCGGCGCCGTGACAGGTGGACGCGAAGGCCGACCCGCCCTCCACCCCGGTGAGCACATAGGACTCGGTACCCATCGAACCGGGAATGAGCACGGGCTGCCCCACCGCGCGCAGATCGGGCGGCAGGTCGGCGTGCCCGGGCGGCAGCGCCCGGGTGGCCCCCTTGCGGTGTACGCACAGCCTGCGCTGACCGCCGTCGACCTGGTGTGTCTCGATCTTCGCCAGGTTGTGCGAGATGTCGTAGACGAGATCCAGCCCGCGACCGGTGATCCGTTCGACGGCCCGGCGCGCCGCCTCGGCCAGCACCTGGCGGTTGGCCCGCGCGTAGTTGGCCGCGGCGGCCATCGCCCCGAGGTACGCGTGCCCGTCGGGCGAGGACACCGGGGCACACGCCAGCTGACGGTCCGGCACGCTGATCCCGTACCGCGGCATCGCCTGCTCCTGGCTGCGCACATGGTCGGTGCAGATCTGGTGGCCCAGCCCGCGCGATCCACAGTGGATCATCACGCAGACCTGCCCCTCGCGCAGCCCGAAGGCGGTCGCGACCGGCTCGTCGTAGACGTGCTCGACCGCCTGTACCTCCAGGAAGTGGTTGCCGGAGCCCAGGCTGCCCACCTGCCCGAGACCGCGTTGGGCCGCGCTCTCGCCCACCTGACGAGGGTCGGCGTCGGTCACCACCCCGTAGTCCTCGCAGCGCTCCAGGTCGCGGTCGTTGCCGTACCCGTGCTCCACGGCGTACCGCGAGCCGCCGGTCATCACCTCCTCCAGTTGCCGGCGGTCGGACAGCTTCCACGCGGCGCCCCGCCCCATCCCGCGCGGGATGACCGCGTCCAGCGCGTCCATCAACGCGTCCAGCCGGGGCGCCAGCTCCTCGCGGTCCAGCCCCGCGGCGAGCAGCCGCACCCCGCAGGAGATGTCGAAGCCGACACCGCCGGGCGAGACGACCCCGCCGTCCTCGACGTCGGTGGCGGCCACCCCACCGATGGGGAAGCCGTACCCCCAATGGATGTCGGGCATGGCGTAGGAGGCGCCGACGATTCCGGGCAGTGTGGCCACGTTCTCGACCTGGTCCAGCGACCGGTCGGCGCGCGCGTCCGGCAACAGGTCCTGCGAGGCGAAGACCACCCCCGGTACCCGCATCGGATCGTGCCGTTCGATGCGGAACCGGTAGGGCGACTCCCGGACGACGTCCATGCTCACGTCTCGCCGTGGACGATGGCGACCGGCTGCCGGGCGTGCCGCAGCAGTCCGTCGCCGACGGAGCCG
Source organism: uncultured Micromonosporaceae bacterium (assembly GCA_964645345.1). Lineage (GTDB taxonomy): Bacteria > Actinomycetota > Actinomycetes > Mycobacteriales > Micromonosporaceae > Rugosimonospora. The sequence goes on along the minus strand of CAZYCD010000009.1, from coordinate 969 downwards.
AGCCGCAGGCCGGCGAAGCCGCCCCGGCCCCGCGCGCCGACGACGATCAGTCCGGCCTGGCTGGCCTCGTCGATCAGCGTCGGTACCGGCTGGAAGCTGTGCACCGCCCGGCGCCGCACGGTGAGGTCGGGGTACTTGGCCTGCCAACCGGCCAGCGACTCGGACAGCAGCCGGTCGGCCTCCGCGTAGGCCTCGTCCACGCTCCGTTCCCGGGCCCCCGCGTCCAGGTTGTCCCCGGGCAGCTCCTGCCACGCGTAGACGGCGACCAGCTCACCGCCGCGCGCCACCGCCTCGTCGAACGCGAAGCCCAGCGCCGGGTCGCCTCCCGAGGACCCGTCGACGCCGACGACCACGCTGGTCGGGCCGGCGTCCCCCGGCGGTACCCAGCCGGGGGAGCGCACGACGATGACCGGGCTGCGGGCGTACGTGGCGACCTGCGAGCTGACCGATCCGGCGAGCAGCGCCACGAACCGGCCCCGGCCGCGCGAGCCGACCACCACCAGCGCCGCGTCGCGGGACTCCTCGACCAGCGCGCCGGCCGGGCTGCCGCTCACGACCGCCGTCGTCACGTCCGTGTCCGGGTACCGCCGGCGGACCGCCGACGCCGCATCCCGCACGAGGTCCTCGGCGCCCGGCGCGATGTCCTCGGCCCCCGCGATGGCCGGACCGTACATCCGGGACGGTACGAACCCGTGAACCACGCGGAGGGGCCGCTGCCGGCTGCGCGCCTCCCAGGCGCCGTACTCGAGTGCTGCCTCCGCGTCGCGGGAGCCGTCGACGCCGACGACCACCGGTGCCGCTGCCTGCCCGGCCATGACGACCTCCCTCATGCCTCACGCGGCGGACCCGAACCGTCCTGCGCCTGCGGCCGCCGCGACCGGTACCGCTCCTGCGCCGAGGTCAGCACCGCCTCGGCCGACTCGCGGTCCTCCCACCCGCGCACATCGGTGCTCTTGTCGGGTTCGAGGT
>CAZYCD010000008.1:0-63031 GCA_964645345.1 uncultured Micromonosporaceae bacterium | reverse complement strand
GTGCGGGGCCAGGTCGCACGCGGGCCGCACCGGGTAGCCTCCGTGGGTCGAGTGGTCGACGTCGAGGATGACGAGCGTGGACGAAGCCGAGGTGATCGCATTCCGCGACACAGCGCAGTTCGAGGTGTGGCTGGACGCGCACGTCGACCTACGGGCAGGTGTGTGGTTGAAGCTGGCCAGGAAGGGATCCGGCGTGCCGTCGTTGACCAGCGACGAGGCGGTCGACGTCGGACTGTGCTTCGGCTGGATCTCCGGGCAGCGCAAGTCCTACGACGAGGTCTACTACCTGCAGAAGTACGTGCCGCGCCGGCCCGGCAGCCGCTGGTCGCAGGTCAACGTTGCCAAGGTCGAGCAGCTGCTCGCGGCCGGCCGGATGCGGCCGGCCGGCCTGGCCGAGGTCGCGGCGGCCAAGGCCGACGGCAGGTGGGCGGCAGCGTACGAGTCGCAGCGCACGGCCACGGTCCCGTCCGATCTCTCCGCCGCCCTGGCCGCCAGTCCGCCCGCCGCACGAGCGTTCGACGCTCTCGGCCGGACTGAGCGGTACGCCGTGATCCTCTCGGTGGTCACTGCCCGGACCGCGGCGGCGCGCGCCGCGCGGCTCCGGCGGGCGCTGACCGCGCTGGAGCCACCCGGCACAGCGTGAGCCGGGCGGTTCAGTGGCCGCGGAAGGCCTCCTCGAGCCACCAGGAGCCGCCCGTCGACACCACCTTGGCGTCCAGCACCAGCGGGCGGTCCGGCCGGCCGGCCAGCCAGTCGCCCACCACCGCCAGATCGCCCGGGCCGCGCACCGTGTGCCCCGCGCAGCCGAACCCGCGGGCGATCGAGGCCAGGTCGGTGTCGGGGAAGGTCACCGCGTCCAGCGGATACCCGTCCGGGCCGAAGTGGTGCACCTCCGCGCCGTAGGCCGCGTCGTTGTAGACCACCACGAGCAGCGGTAGGCCCAGCCGCACCGCGGTGGTCAGCTCGGCCACCGACATGAGGAACCCGCCGTCGCCCAACGCGGCCACCGTCAACCGGTCCGGCCGGGCGAGCGCGGCACCGATGGCGCTGGCCAACCCCAACCCGACCGACTGGTACGCCTGGGTGAAGCAGAAGCCGGCCGCGTCGGGTACCGACAGGAACATCGACGGGTACCCCATGAAGTTGCCCGAGTCGACGACCACCGTGCGCTGCGCGGGCAGCAGCCCGTCCAGCCGGATGCTGAGCGTGCGGGGGTCGATCCCCCGCGCGTCGCTCTCGTCCACATAGGACACCGCCGGCCAGCGGCCCTCGGCGGCGATCCGGTCCCGCAGGGCCGGCCCGCGCCAGCCCTCGCGCCGCACGCCCCGGGCGGCCAACTCCCCCGCGCACGCCCGGGCGACCGCCGCGACATCGCCCACGACGCCGATGTCGACCGGCCGGTTGACGCCCAGCGCGGCCGGCTCCAGGTCGACCTGGGCCACCGTCGCGCCGGCCGGGATCAGCCGGCCGTGCCGGGTGGTCCACATGTTCAGCGTGCTGCCCCAGGCGACGACCAGATCGGACCGGGAGATCAGCTCGGCGGCCAGCGGGGTGGCGAAGCCGCCGGACACGTCGAGGTTCCACGGCTCGCCGGTAAACAGCCCGCGGGCGGCCGCCGACACGGCCAGCAGCGCGCCGCACCGGTCGGCCAGTTCGACCAGGGCGGCTCGACAGGGTACGGCGGGTCGGGTCGCGCCGCGCCCGGCGATGAACACCGGCCGGCCGGCCGCCGCCAGCGCCTCCACCAGCGGCCCCACGTCGGGGGTCGCGGCAGGTTCGGCGGGTACCGCGACGGGGCCGGGCTCGTCCCCTGCCCGCATGGCCTGCACGTCCAGCGGCAGGCCGAGAACGACCGTGCGCCCGGCACCGGCCGTCGCCGCGCCACAGGCCGCCGCCACGTCCTCGGCGACCCGGTCCGGGCGCAGCCGCACGTACCCGGCGCCGACGGCCGCCGCGATCGCGGCCAGGTCGATGAAGAAGTTCGAGCGCGGGCTGGTCGCCTCCGGCGCCAGTACCACCATGGGCGTGCGGCTCTTGGCCGCCTCGGTGATCCCGGTCAGCGCGTTGGTGACGCCCGGACCCTGGTGTACCGACAGGGCGGGCAGCCGGCCGGACACCCGGGCGTACCCGTCGGCCATGCTGGCCGCGCCGCCCTCGTGCGCGGCCGGCACGAACCGGGCGCCGGCCGCCACGAGCGCGTTGGTCACGTGGAAGTTGCCGCTGCCGACCAGGCCGAAGACGTGGTCGACACCGTGCGCGGCCAGGCACCGGCCGGCCGCCTGCGCGACGTTCATCGGACCGGTCAGCGTTCCACCAGGGCGAGTACCCGGCACGGGCTGCCCGAGCCGTGCACGATCGGCAGCGGTCCGGCGATCAGCACCGCGCCGGTCGGCGGGAGCTGGGCCAGGTTCTGCAGCTGGGTCAGGCCGAACTTGCCCGCCCCGAGCAGGAACGAGTGGCACGGGAACGGCGGGTCGAACGAGTGCGCCGCGCCGGCGTCGGTACCCACGGTCTCCACCCCGACGCCCTGGACCGGCGCCTCCTGCGCCAACCACTGGGCGCAGGCGGTGGAGATGCCTGGCGTGCGGCCGGCGTTCGCGTACGCCTCCGGGTCCTGCGAGCGCGCGTCCCACCCGGTGCGGTAGAGCAGCCAGCCGCCCTCGGGCAGCGGACCGTGCTCCTGCTGCCACGCCTCGATGTGCTCGATCTCCAGCAGGAAGTCCGGATCGGCGGCCGCCTGCGCGGTGAGGTCGAGCACCACGGCCGGGGCGACCAGCTGCCTGGCCGGTACCTGCGACACGTCCGCCCGGTCGCGCCCGGTGACCCAGTGGATCGGGGCGTCGAAGTGGGTACCGGTGTGCTCGCCGGTCGAGATGTTGTTCCAGTACCAGGCCGGGCCGGCCGCGTCGTACCGGCTGATCTCGGTCAGCGCGAAGGGCCAGGTCTGCCCGAACTGGTCGGGCAGCGTGAGGATCGGCGTCTGCGCCGACAGCGGGGCGGTCAGGTCGACCACCTCGACGGCGCCGGAGGACACCGCGGTGATCAGGTCGGAGAGCACGGTCATGCGCTGACGCTATGGCGGTGATCGACGGCGGGTCAACGGGTACCGGTCCCGCCCTGCGCCCGCGCGGGGTCCGGCTCGGGCGCGGGCGGCCCGACGACCGCGCTGAGCGCCTGGCTGTTCGGAATGGCCAGCAGACCCTCGACCGCGTCGACGCGCAGGTAGGCCAGGCCGATCTCGACCACCCGGCCCTCGATCGGGCCGCCCAGCGCGCCGGCCCGCAACTGGACCCGGTCGCCGATCCGGAAAGGGTGCGCGACCAGCAGCACGATGCCGGCGAACAGGTTGGCCAGGGTCTGCTGCCCGGCGATGCCGAACACGACGCCGGTCAGCGCCCCGCCGAGGATGAGCTGACCGATCGGGATCGACAGCAGCCCGAGGGTCACCAGCAGGCTGGCCAGGCCGCCGCCGAGCAGGATGGCCAGGCGCAGCACGCCGGCGTGCGCGGCGGTCAGCCGCGCCCGGGTCAGCTGCCGCACCTGGTTGGCGAGGGTGAGCGTGGCGACCAGCGCGAACACCAGGAACCCGAGGGCTGCGACGACCGCGATCAGCTTCGGGCCGGCGTGCGGCGAGCGGATGTCGCCGCGGGCCGCCGCGACCAGCGCCGCGGCCGACGCGGCGAGTGCGGGCAGCAACCACCGCCACGCCCTGGTCGCCACGAAGCGCAGGACCGCCCGTTCGGGGTCGGCGGCGGTCGCCCGGGCCGGGGCGGACAGGTGCCCCCCGGTCACACGGCTATCCCGCCCGGGTCTCGAACAGCGGGCGGTACTGGCCGTACCCTTCACGCTCCAGGTCGTCGCTGCGGACGAACCGCATCGCGGCGGAGTTCATGCAGTAGCGCAGCCCGCCCTTGGCCGGCGGGCCGTCGTTGAACACGTGGCCCAGGTGGCTGTCGGCGTGCGCGGACCGCACCTCGACGCCGAACAGCGGGTGGCCCGACTCGCGCAGCTCGTTGACGTTCGCGGCGTCGATCGGCTTGGTGAAGCTCGGCCAACCGGTACCGCTGTCGTACTTGTCCAGCGACGCGAACAGCGGCTCGCCGGACACCACGTCGACGTAGATGCCCGGCTCCTTGTTGTCCCAGTACTCGTTGTGGAACGGCGGTTCCGTGCCCGACTCCTGGGTGACGTGGTACTGCTCGGGCGACAGCCGGGAGACCGCCTCCGGATCCTTGCGGTAATCCTGTGCCATCGCCCGGACCTACCCGCGCGCGCCGGGCTTACTCCTCGTCACCGGCGGCGCCCCGTACCTGTCGCCCGAAGGCCACCATTCCGGCGCCGGACGGCGACCCGGAGTTCAGCACCGGCGCGTACGGCAGCGGCCGGCCGTGACGGCGCAGCGGCGGCGGCGACACGGACTGGACGCTGGCGGCACTGCACACCGCGGCGGCGTCGTTGGCCGGCCCGGGCACCTGGGCGCTGGTCGGGACCGTGCCGGCCGGTACCCCGTGGCGCGGCCGGCGGTCGAGGACCTGGCCGAGGTCCTGCGCGTTCGCGTCGCGGGCGGTCAGCGCGTTGAGCCCGAACGTCGACTCGATCAGCTTCAGGGTGGAGGTGTGCTCGAACGGGCCGTGGTGCACCACCCGCGCGGGTGCCAGGTTCGACACCACGATCGCCGGTACCCGGAACCCGAGCTGCCGGTAGTCCGGGATGAGCCGGCCGTCGGTGGGGGTCGTGGAGTCGCCGGTGTGGTCCACAGTGGACGGATCGGTGTCGTCGACCACCCGCGGCGGGGGCACGTGGTCGTAGAAGCCGCCCCACTCGTCGAACGTCACCACGAACACCGTGTTGTCCAGGTAGCCCGCGTCCGCCAGGGCGTGGTACGTGTCGGCGATGAACCGTTCGCCGAGCCGGATGTCGGCCAGCGGGTGGTCGTCGGCCGAGGTGCCGTTGCCCTCGGTGTCGAAGGCCGGGTCGACGAAGCTGACGTTCGGCAGGTTGCCCGCGGCGACCATGTCCAGGAAGGACGGCGTGACGACCGGGATACCGAGACCGCCGCCGTCGCCGGGCGCGAACGGGTGCCAGAACGGGTAGTACTTCAGGCCCCACAGGCCCAGGAACGGCAGGTCCCGGAAGAAGTAGCCACCGGTCGGGATGCCCTGCGTGTTCGGGATCGGGGAGAGCTGGTCCCAGATCGAGGGCAGCGCGGACGTCCTACCGCTGTTGTGGTCCCGGTCGGTACGCCCGGCGTGCTGGTAGAACCGGTTCGGGAAGGTCTCCCCGGCGAACGAGCAGAAGTACCGGTCGAGCACCGTGTAGTTCTCGGCCAGCGCGCCGATGACCGGCAGGTCCGGGCTCTGCTTGTGCCGGCCGTCGTGGTGCCGGTTGGAGTAGTACCCGATCGGGAACGTGTTGGCGGCTGCCAGGGTCACACCCGGGTTGTTGGCGGGCGCGGTCGGTCGCTGCAGGAACCCGTCCATCCGGCCGCCGTTGTGCTGGACGAGGAAGCCCTCCCAACTGTGGTCCGGGTCGCTGTACCCGCAGCCCTGGAAGTCCGGCGCCAGCGGGTAGTTGCGGTACACGTTGCCGTCGGTCGAGACGAACTCCAGGTCGAGCCGGCCGTCGGCGTCCGGCAGCCAGCCGAGGAAGTGGTCGAAGGACCGGTTCTCCATCATGAGGACGACGACGTGCTCGATGCCGTTGGAGCCGTGCGGCAGCCGGGCGGGGCCCGCCGCGTCGGCGGCCCGGGCCAGCAACTGCGAGCCCGTGACGGTCGCACCGGCCGAGGCGCCCACCAGTTGCAGAAGCATTCGACGTGTGAGCATGGGGCCGAGTATCGATACGGTCCATGAACTCCCGGTGCGACCCGGATGGCAGGCGGCTTACCGCCAAGTAACCACGAGCGGGCCCTCGATGGTTTGAGGCGCCGGATGGTGGCGATCAGGTCCGTACCGGCGCGTGGCGCTCGACGGCGTGGCTCACCCACTCCGGGTGAGGCGCCTCCCACTGCACCATGCGAACAGGGAGTAAGGGGGCACGGCCGTGGCGAGTGTGGTCGAGGAGTACTTCGCCGCCCTGGCCCGCCAGGGCTTCCAGCCGGCCCTGCGGCACGTCGCCGGTACCGTGCGGTGCGACCTGGTGCGGGGCGGACACACCGACCACTGGGTGGTGCGCATCGACCGTGGACACCTGTCGGTCGCCAACGAGTACGCGGCCGCCGACTGCATCATCCGTACCCACGAGGACACCTTCGGCCGGATCGTCACCGGCGAGGTGAACCCGTTGATCGCGCTGATGCGCGGCATGGCCGCCGTCGACGGGGACGAGGAGCTGATCCTGGCGCTGCAGCGGATGGTTCCCGCTCCCCCGCAGCAGCCCTGCCCTCCGTCGGCGGCGTCCGCGGCCGCGTCCGGGCGGAGCGGCTGATGGACGGGGACACCGTCAAGATCCTGGATGGCAGCACCTTCGTGCTCAGCGACTCCTCGGGCGACATCGACCCCGAGTCGCCCGAGCCCGTAGGGCTGTTCGCCCTGGACACCCGGTACCTGTCGACCTGGGTGCTGACCCTCGACGGCGAGCGGCTGCACCCTCTGTCCATCGACGACCAGTTCTATTTCCAGAACCGCTTCTTCCTGGTGGCCAGCCCGGCGAGCGTGTACCTCGACCCGAAGCTGATGGTGATCCGCAGCCGGGCGGTGAGCGGCGGGTTCCAGGAGCAGCTCACCCTGCTCAACCACCAGGACCGCCCGGTCACGGTGAACCTGTGCATCGACGCGGCCGGCGACTTCGCCGACATCCCCGAGGTCTGGAAGGGCCTGGCCAAGAAGGGGCACGCCTACACCCAGGTCGAGGGGGGGCGGCTGGTTTTGGGGTACCAGCGGGAGGGGTACCACCGGCGGGCGGTCATCAGCGTCGACCGTCCCGTGCGGTTCAACGAGCGCGGCATCGAGCTGATCGCCGAACTTCCCGCGGCGGGGAGCTGGACCACGGACATCCGGGTCGACTGCCAGGTGTACGGCTGGGGCGGCTCGATCGTCCACCTGGGACACCAGTGGGGCGACTCGGACCGGCGCACACCCGAGGAGATGCGCGACAGCCTCGACGAGTGGATCGCCCAGGCGCCCCGGCTGCGCTGCGACTGGGAGCCGCTGTCCCGCACCTACCGGCGCAGCCTCGCCGACCTCGCCTCGCTGCGCTTCACCCCGATGCTGTCGCCCGGGCAGAGTCTCCCGGCGGCCGGCCTGCCCTGGTACCTGTGCCTGACCGGGCGCGACAGCATCATGGCCAGCCTGCTGGCGCTGCCGTTCACCGCCCAGCTCGCCCACACCACGCTGCGGATCCTCGCGGCCCGCCAGGGCAGCCGGTGCGACGTGTTCCGCGAGGAGGAGCCCGGTCGTATCCTGCACGAGCTGCGCTACGGGGAGGTGTCGGCGTTCGAGGAGATGCCGTACTCCCCGTACTTCGGTTCGGCCGACGCCACCATGCTGTTCGTGGTGCTGCTCGACGAGTACGAGCAGTGGACCGGCGACACCGAGCTGGTCGTGCGGCTGGAGGACGAGGCGCGCGCGGCGCTGGCGTGGATCGACGGGTACGGCGACCGGATGGGCAACGGCTACGTCTCCTACCAGCCCGCCGACCCCGAGAAGGGCACCGCGAACCAGGGCTGGAAGAACTCCTGGGACGCCATCTCGTACCGGGACGGGCGGCTGCCCGGCTTCCCGCGCGCAACCTGCGAGCTTCAGGGGTACGCGTACGACGCGAAGCGGCGCGCGGCCCGGCTCGCCCGCGAGGTCTGGGGCGACCCGGGCTACGCCGAACGGCTCGAGCGGGAGGCGGCCGAGTTGCGGGAGCGCTTCAACAGGGACTTCTGGATCGCCGACGGCGAGTACTTCGCGCTCGCCCTCGACGGCGACGGAAGCCAGGTCGACGCGCTGTCCTCCAACATCGGCCACCTGCTGTGGAGCGGCATCGTCGACGAGGACCGGTCCCCGGCCGTGGCCCGGCACCTGACGGGTCCGCAGCTGTTCTCCGGCTGGGGCGTGCGGACCCTGGCCCGGGGCGAGTCACGGTACAACCCGCTGGGCGCGCACACGGGCAGCGTCTGGCCGTCGGACAACGCGATCGTCGCGGCCGGGCTGCGCCGCTACGGGTACAAGGCGCAGGCGGCGCAGATCGGTGGCGCCATCCTGGACGTCGCGGAGTTCTTCGGCGGCAGCCTGCCCGCCGCGTTCGCCGGGTACGACCGGCAGTTCACCCGGTACCCCGTGCGGTACCCGGGCAGCAGCAGCCCCCAGGCGCTGCCCGCGGCGACCCCGCTGATGCTGCTGCGCACCATGCTCGGGCTCCGCCCGCACCCCGAGTTCCTCGCCGTCGACCCCGCGCTGCCGGTCGGCATCGGGCGGATCGAGCTGCTGGACATCTCCACCCGCTGGGGGCTGATCGACGCCTTCGGCCGGGACCGCTCGAAGGACTGAGACCGGGACAACCAGATCCGGCGGGCCCCTGGCCGCACGGTGCCGCCTGCGCGTCGACGGGTCCGGCCGTGCGTCGGCTACCGTCGGCGGCGTGAGCGTGCTGCAGTCCCCTCCGCCGTGGAGCGTGGCGGTCGTCGGCCCCGGCGGGGTCGGTGGCCTGCTCGGTGCGGTGCTGACCCGCGCCGGTCACCGGGTGGTGTACGTCGCGCGCCCGGACACCGCGGCCACCCTCAACGCGGCCGGCGTCGAGGTGTCCAGCGCCCAGTTCGGCGACTTCCACGTACCGGCGACCGCGCTGCCGCGGCTGGCGCAACCGGTCGACCTCTGCCTGATCGCGGTGAAGGCGACCAGCCTGGACGAGGCGCTGGCCGGCGTACCGGCGCCGGTCCTCGGCGACGGACTCGTCCTACCGCTGCTCAACGGCGTCGACCACCTGGACAGACTGCGGGCGCAGTATCCGCCGCGGCAGGTGGTGGCCGGCGCCATCCGGGTCGAGTCGACCCGTACCGCCGCCGGGCGCATCGCGCACACCAGCCCGTTCTCCTGGATCGAGGTCGCGAGCGCCACCGCCCCGCCCGAGCGCGTCGGGGACCTCGCCCTCCAGCTGCGGCGCGCCGGTCTCGACGTGAGCGTCCGCGACGACGAAACGGCCCTGCTGTGGGACAAGCTCGCCTTCCTCGCACCGTTCGCGCTGCTGACCACCCATGCCGGCGCACCCGTCGGTACGGTCCGGGACCAGCGACGCGGGGACCTGGCGGCGGTGGTGGCCGAGGTGGCCGCGGTCGCCTCGGCGGCCGGCGCGGGTACCGACCCCGCGACGATTCTCGGCATGTTCGACCGGTTGCCGGCCGGCATGAAGTCGTCCATGCAGCGCGACGCCGAGGCGCACCGGCCGATGGAACTGGACGCGATCGGCGGCGCCGTGCTGCGGGCGGCGCGGCGACACGGCATCGACACCCCGGTCACCGCGCGGCTCGTGGACGACCTGCGATCTCCGGGGACCGCGCGCGGCTGAGGGCGTTAGCGCTGCCCGCCGTCCCGCCCCCGGTCGGAGGAGGTACGCGAACGGATCGTGGCCGCGACCATGTTCACCGCCGCCATCACCGCGCCGGTGGCCTTGTCGGCCGCGTTGGCCGTCGCGTCCCGTACCCGCGCTCGGACGGCCTCGACCTGCTCGTCGGTCCACACCCCACCGGTCGGCGGTACGGCGTGTGCCGCCGGTTCGGGTACCACCAGCTCCCCGTCGACCGGTTCGCCGTCGGCCTCGGTGGACGGCACGGCCTCGTCCGCCGGTGCCTCGGCAACCTCGCCGGTGACCGGCTCGCGGGTCACGGGCGGTTCGGCCGCCGTACCGGCCGCGCCGAGCACCGGCTCGTCGGCCGAGGTGACCGCCCCGTCCTGCGGGTCGGCCAACTCGTCCGGCTCGGCCAACTCGTCCGGCTCGGCTGGCTCGTCCGCCGGTACGGCCGGCGGGGCCCCGGGATCCACGTCGCTTGTCACGAGGGACGCCACCTGGGCGGCGAGGCGGTCCTCGGCGGCGGACGCCACATCGCTGGTCGGGATCGAGGGCGCCCCGGGTGCCTGGTCCTCGGGGTCCATGATCGGGTCGCGCATGCTCTCTCCTCCGTCGCCTCGTCGGGGCGCGCACAGGCTGCGTCGTGCGGCTACTCGGACGGTACTGCGGCAATCGATGCGGCGCAGGCGAAGCCCACATCCCGGATCCGCCCCGTCCCGGTCCATGGCCGGCCGCTGGCTACGCCGCCGGTCCCTGTCTGTCCACAATGGACCACGGCGTCAGGTACCGCGGCACCGCGGCCCTGGTCCGTTGCGCGTCGCCGGTGGCACCGCAGCTTCGGCGTGGACCTGGTGGGCCAGGTGTACCAGCGGGACATGTCCGCGTCCGGAGCCCTCGGCGAGTGACGAGGGCCAGTACCTGCTGCGGCGAGGCACAATTCGTCACATCGCGTGACAGCGCTCGGGTCAGTCTCCGGTCGCGCCGTCGATGCGTTCCCGGATCAGGTCGGCATGGCCGTTGTGCCGGGCGTACTCCTCGACCATGTGGAAGTACACCCAGCGGACGCTGATCTCCCGACCGCGCGGGGAGATGAACGTCTCCTCCAGCGAGCGCTCCGCCACCGCCGCGTCGCACGCCGCCACCTCGGCCCGGTACGCGGCGAAGTCGGCCTCGGCATCGGCGCCTGCCACGTCGTCGAAGTCGGCGTCCTCGTTGTCCGGACCGCCGTAGATCCTGTCGATCTCCTCGCCGGCGACCCGCCTGCGGAACCAGGCGCGCTCCACGTCGGCCATGTGCCGGACCAGGCCGAGCAGGGTCAAATTGGACGGCTCCACGCTGGCCGTCTTCAACTGCTCCGCGCTCAGGCCCGCACACTTGTGCAGCAGCGTGTCGCGGTGCCAGTCGAGCCAGCCCTGCAGCATGGCCCGCTCGTCGGCGACGTACGGCTCGCCGCGGCGATCGATGTCCGGTGCGCTCCAAGTCATCCGGACATGATCGCCATCGGCGCCGCACGGGGCAACCGGATTCTCCCGCTCGTGGCGTGCGGCCTCAGGCTCCGGCCAGCGGGTGCCCCAGCACCAGGTCCAGCAGGTCGCCGAGCTGGTCGACCTGCTGCGCGGTGAGGCCGGCGAGCGAGCGCCTGATGACGGCGGTGGCACGCCGGGTGCCCTCGCGGCGAACCGCCTCGCCCTTGTCGGTGATGCGGTGGCGGATCGCCCTTCCCGGACCGGGAAGCCGTTCGATGAGGCCGCGGTCGACCATCCGCGCGGCGAGGGTACCGAAGGACTGATCGGTCTGGAACGTCAGCTGGGCCAGGTCGTGCAGGGACGCATCCGGATTCCGGTGGAGGTGGCGCAGCGTGTCCCACTGGACCAGGGAGATGCCGAGGTCGGCGAGCGCGGCGGTCAGTGCGCGGTGGTGTCGGTGCTGGACGCGCTTGACGGACAGCGCGACGTCATCGGCGGAGCGGGCCATGGCGCGAGTCTAGCTGAAGGACAGCACGCTTATCCAAGCTTGCTTGTATCAGGATCCTGTTCTAAGGTTCCTGATATGATGACAGCTGCCCAGACGACCACGTACACCCTCACCCGCCCCGGCCCGACCGCTCCCGTCGAACTCACCGTCGCAGACGCCGGGGCCGGCCAGCCGTTCCTGCTGCTGCACGGCGGGGCCGGCCCGGCCTCGTTCCTGCCGTTCGCCGCCGACCTTTCCCAGCGGCGACCGGCCCGTGCCATCGTGCCGACCCACCCCGGCTTCAACGACACGCCCCGCCCCGACGACATCGCCGATGTACGCGCCCTCGCCGACCTGTACCGCGCGCTGCTGGACCGGCTCGACCTGACCGACGTCACCGTCGTCGGCAATTCCATCGGCGGCTGGGTCGCCGCCGAGATCGCGCTGCTGGCCAGCCCCCGCGTCGCCAGCGTGGTCATCATGAACGCGACCGGCATCGAGGTACCCGGCCACCCGGTCGCGGACTTCTTCGCCCTGTCCCTGGACGAACTGACCGACCTGTCGTACCACGACCCGGCCCGGTTCCGGCTCGACCCGGCGACCGTCACCGAGCGCCAGAAGGCCCTCATGGGTACCAACCGGCAGGCGATCGCGGTTTACGCCGGCCGAACCATGACCGACCCGACGCTCGCCGCGCGGCTCGCCCGGGTCACCGTACCGACCCTCGTGTTGTGGGGGCAGAGCGACCGCGTTGTGGACCCGGAGTACGGCCGGGCGTACGCGGCGGCGATCCCCGGCGCCCGGTACCAGCCGCTACCGCGCACCGGCCACCTGCCGCAGCTCGAGTCCCCGGATCTTGCCCTGGGCGCCATCTGGGACTTCGCCGTCGAGCACGCGGCCAGCCGGTCGGCCCAGTGACGCCGGCTCAGCCCGCGTCCGGTACCGCCAGGAACTCGCGGGCGCCCCGCAGCCGGGTACGCAGCAGTGACGCCGCCTTCCCGGTCCGCAGGCGCACGTCCGTCGGGCCGCTGAGCGGACGGCCCGCGCTGGTGCCGGGCCGCAGCCTGGCCGGGTCCAGGCCGTCGCGGCGGGCGACCAGCACGCCCAGGTCGTAGCGGCTGACCGCATCCGCACCGGCCACGTTGAGCACGCCGGCGTGTGCGTTGACCGCCAGTTCGAGCAGCGCGTCCGCGAGGTCCGCCACGTGGACGGGCGTGCGGATCTGGTCGGTGAACAGCACGCCGTCGACCTGACCGCAGATCAGCCGGTGCGTCAGCACCTCGTGGGCACCCCGACCGTCGCCGAGGATCAGGGACGTCCGGACGACGGCCGCGCCCGGCGCGACGGCCCGGACCGCGGTCTCGGCCGCAGCCTTCGCGGCCCCGTACGGGTACACGGGGTCGGGCAGCGCGGTCTCGTCGTAGTCCACGTCCCGGCCGGAGAACACCGCGTCGCTGGAGACGTGGACGAGTCGCGCGCCCAGGGCCGCGGCGGCCAGCGCGACATGCGCCGCACCGTCGGCGATCACGCACCAGTCCTCCCGCCCGGCGGCGGTGTGCACCACCACGTCCGGCCGGACCCGGCGCAGCGTCTCGTGGACCGCCGCCGGGTCCCGGATGTCGAGCCGCTCGCCGGCCGTATCGGTGGGTTTCGTGAAGTAGGTGCCGACGGCCGACCAGCCGGTGGCCGCTGCGCGCCGGGCCAGCGTGCTGCCGAGGTGGCCCGTGCCTCCGGTGATCAGGATCCTTCCGGTCACAGCCAGGCACCATACCGCTGCCCAACGGGGGGCGGCCGGCGATCAGGCGCGGCGCAGCACCAACGTGGCGAAGCCCAGCACGTCCCGGTACCCGCGCAGCCACCGGTCGCGGTGCTCCCGGGCCAGTACCCGCACCTCGGCGGCGTCCGGGTGGCCCGGGTTGTCCAGCGCCCACTCGGTCAGCGATCCGACCCAGGACCATTCGTAGTTGTCCCACTCGGCGGCGTCGCTCACGTGGGCGTACACCGGGGTCCAGCCGGCCTGCTCGGCGGCGTCGACCAGGCCGGCCAGGTCGGTGTAGTCCTTCTCCTCGGCGTCGAGGGCGGCCAGCGCGGCGGGAGTCGGCGGTACCTGCCAGAATCCCTCGCCGACCAGCAGGATGCCGTCGTCGCGGACGTGGCGGCCGGCCGTGCGCAGCGTCCCGCTGTACCCGCCGAACACGTGCGTCGCCCCCACGCACAGCACCAGGTCGTAGTCGCCGTCGGGCACGTAGGTCGTGGCGTCGCGCTCGTGCAGGGTGAGCCGGTCGGCCAGGCCCCGCTCGGCGGCGGCCTGCGCGGCCCGGTCCAGGGCGTACCGGCTGATGTCGACCGCGTCGGCGTACCCGTCCGGGTAGTGGGCGAGCGCCTGCATCGCCCAGGCCGCCGCCCCGCAGCCGAGGTCGAGGATGCGTGCCGCCGGTCGCCGATCCGCCCGGCGCAGCAGCCGGTTGACGTTGACGCCGAAGACCGGCGCCGCGATCGGGTGGTGCGCGTGCGCGATGCTGCTCAGCCGCTGGCGATCCATCGTTCCAGTGAACACGAGGCGGGAGCGTGCCGGGCGTTAGCCTGTCCGTGTGTCCGAGACGGTGCCCGGGAGCGTCCTGGATGGCTGACGCCGACGACGTGCGCCGCCTGGCGCTCGCCCTGCCGCACGTGGTGGAGATCGACAGCGAGGGCTTCGACTTCCGGGTCGCCGACAAGGGATTCGTCTGGTCGTACCCGGAGCGAACGCCGGGCAGGCCGCGGGTCATCCGTACGGACATCGCGGTGCTGTACGTCGGCGACGAGGCGGAGAAGCAGGCCCTGCTGCTCGGCGAGCCCGAACTGTTCTTCACCACGCCCGCCTACGACGGGCTGCCCCTGGTGATGCTGTGGCTGGCCCGGGTGGACGTCGATCGCCTGACCGAACTGGTCACCGACGCGTGGCGCATGCGCGCCCCCGAGCCGCTCGCGGCCGACCTCGATCCCGGTCCGCCACCCTCGTAGATTGGGCCGATGCGAATCATCGCGTACGGCGAGCGGCACGGCATGGATGTCACCCGATTCGGCAGCACGGGAGTCAGGTTCAGCCCGCTGACCCGGTTCGACGGTGGCGGCGTCGGTGTGATGCGGGTCGCCGCCGGCGGTGAGATCGGCCGGCACCCGACGACCAGGGACCAGCTGTTCGTGGTGGTGGCGGGCAGGGGCAGCGTGTGCGGCGGGGACGGCGTGTGGCAGCCGATCGAGGCCGGGCAGGCCGCCCTGTGGTCGGCCGGCGAGGAGCACACGACCCGCGCCGAGGAGCCGCTGGTCGCCGTCGTGATCGAGGCGAGCCAGGCACCCGCCCCTACGCCTCCGGGGTGAGCCAGGGCGGCGGCCCCTCGAACGCGAGGACGTGCACCTCGAAGAGGACCGCGGCCGCCACCCCGAGGGCCGGCCCGCTCATCCGCGCGGCCCAGGTGAGGAACGGTGCCGGTTCGAACGCGGCCGTGCCCAGTCCCCTGGTGTACTCGGCGTGTGCCGCCAGGGACGCGATCCCGCGCCGCAGCGGCTCGCCGGTCACGTCCACCCCGTGCGTCGGCCGGTCCGAGCCGGCCAGGCAGACGTAGCGCACGCCGCCCCACGGCTGCAGGCCCTCGTCCAGCAGTTCCGGGAAGATCCAGCGGTTGCCGGCGTCCCGGACCGCGTCGAGCGTGGCCAGCCCGACCGCGCGGTGGTCGGCCTGGTTGGTGATGCCGCCGACCATCCGTACCGAGAAGTCGCCCGACAGCACCACCTCGGGCCGGTACCGGCGGACCGCCCGCGCGATGTCCCGGCGCAGGGGAAGGCCGTACTCGACCACGCCGTCGCGGTAGTCGAGGAAGTCCACGACGTCCACGCCCACCTCCCGGGCGCCCGCGCGCTCCTCCGCCTCGCGCAACGGGGCCGCCTGGTCGGGGTGCATGCCGTCGATCCCGGCCTCCCCGCGCGTCACGAGCAGGTACGTGACCTGCTTTCCGGTCGCCGTCCACCGGGCGACCGCCGAGGCCGTCCCGTACTCGATGTCGTCGGGGTGGGCGGCGACCGCCAGGCACCGCTCCCAGTTCTCCGGCAGCGCCGGCAGCAGCTCCACCATGCCGCTACCGTAACGTGGTCCCACCAGCCCCTCAGCCAGCACGAAGGCGACACGACATGGACCCGACCCGGCTGCACCCCCAGGCGCGTGCGGCGATCGAGGCGCAGCCGCGCGCCCCGCTCACCGTGGCGAACCTCGCCGAGGTGCGGGCCAGCATGGTCGAGGCGATCCCGGTCGAGGTGGGCACCGGGCCGCAGGTGGCGACCGTGGTCGACGTGGACGCGGGCGGGGTACCGGCCCGGCTGTACCGCGACGCCGCCGCCGGGCCCACCCCGGTGATCCTCTACGCGCACGGGGGCGGCTGGGTGATGGGAAACCTCGACACCCACGACGGACTGTGCCGGAACCTGGTCGCCGCGAGCGGCTGGGCGCTGCTCGCGGTGGACTACCGGCGCGCCCCGGAGCACCCGTACCCCGCGGCGATCGAGGACCTCTCCCGCGCGCTGGACTGGCTGCGGGGCGGCGGGGCGCAGGGGTGCGAGTTGGATCCGCGCCGGATCGCGGTGGCCGGCGACTCCGCCGGTGGGCACCTGGCGGCCGTCCTGGCCCGGCGCGCCCGGGACGCCGGCGCGGGCTTTTCCGCCCAGATCCTCATCTGCCCGGTGATCGACCCGGCCGCGCAATACCCCCCGCTCGACGACTACGGGCTGGACGGCGAGGAGATGCGCTTCTTCTGGGACGCGTACGCGCCGCCGGGCGTCGACCGTACCCAGCCGGACCTCGACCCGCTCGGCGCGGACCTCGCCGGTCTGCCGCCCGCGGTTGTCATCACCGCGGAGATGGACGTGCTCTGCGACGAGGGCGAGCGGTACGCGGCGGGCCTGCTGCGCGCGGGTGTACCCGTCGTCGCCGCGCGCTACCTGGGCCTGATCCACAATTTCCCGCGCAAGCTGGCGCTGTTCGACGCCGCCCACGCGGCCGTCGCCCAGATCGCCGCCGTGCTCCGGCACTGAGCCGGCACCGCCGGCCGGGAAGCCTGCCGCGACGCCGACGCCCTACTCCGAGCTGCGCCGCCCGCGCGACGGCTTGGCCGCGGCGTTCGCCGGCGTCGCCGCCCGCTCGGGCCACGGCCGGCGGCCGCCGGTACCGCGGGGCGGGCGGCGGTCCAGCCAGGCCAGGAAGTCCGGGGCCTGCTCGACCGCCCAGATCGGCGTACGGCCGGCGTAGGTCGGAGCCGGGAACGGGTCGTCCGCGCAGCGGCCGCCGTCCCTGGACGACTCGAGGTACCCGAAGAGGGTGTCCGTGTCCAGGTCGGCTATGGCGGCGACGGCCTCGTCGTCGAGGGACCCTCCGTTCTGCCGTAGCAGCAGGACGGCCTCCTCGTTCCTGCCGTCGAGCAACAGGTCACGCGCGCGCGTCAACAGTCGCAGATCATTGGCCATGGCGATCCTCCTGCGACTGAGGTGACCGGCACACCGAGGCGCAAACCCGGACCCGACTGCAACCTACACAGCGACGTCGGAGTCTCCTAAACATGGTCGGCTTCACATGACACCCCCGGTGGACTGATCGTCAACCCGGGAGACCCGCTCGTCACCCTGCCAGGTCGCCCCGCGGCATTCCGCCAACGGGCGCGGCGGCCGGCTCCCGGACGGCCGGTGCCGCACGCGCGGACACCGACGACCGGTAGCGGGTACACGAGGCGACGGGGGGCCGAACTTGATCCTGTTACGTCTGCACAGCGCGGACCTGCAACGCCTCCGCTTCGCGTACTCGCCCCTGCTCGAGGTCGCGCAGTCGTTGTACCTGGTGCACTCGGCCCAGCTCAACGAGCCGCACCGCGGCTGGTTCCAGGCCGCGCACGAGGCCATCGGACACCTCGACACCGAGGTGCTGCAGGCGGTGGTACCGGCCCGGGGCCGCATCGCGCGGATGCTCTTCCTCGGCGCCACGACGGCGGCGACCACAATGGACGATCAACTTGCGCAGGTCGCGCAGTACCCGCCGGACCGGTTGGAGGCCGACCTGGCCGAGGTCTGGCGGGACACACCGCCACCTCCCGCCGTCGCGCGGCTCGTGGCCGCCGGCGCGACCGGTGTCCACCGCCTCGCCGAGGACCTGCGCCGGTACTGGGAGGCCGCGATCCAACCGCACTGGGCGCAGATGCGTGCGGTACTGGACGGCGACGTCGCACACCGGGCGGCCAAAATGGCGCAGGACGGCATCCCCGGGATGGTGTCCGGGCTGCACCCGGCCGTGACGATGAGCCAGGACACCGTCGTCATCAAGTCCGCCGGGTACCGCGAACACGACCTGTCCGGCGCGGGGCTGCTGTTGGTTCCCAGCGTCTTCGTGTGGCCGTGGATCCTCGTGGACCCCGGACCGGCGTACCCGCCGCGCCTGGTCTACCCGGCGCGCGGTATCGGCGCACTGTGGCAGTCCCGGCCTCCCGCCGACGGTGACGCGCTGGCCAACCTGCTCGGCCGCACCAGAGCGGCGATGCTGCAGCGGCTGGCGCTGCCGCAGTCGACCACGGACCTCGCCCGCCGGCTCGGCCAGAGCGCCCCGACGGTGAGCGCGCACCTGTCGATCCTGCGCCGCTGCGGCATGGTCAGTTCGTGGCCGGCCGGGCGTCGGGTGTTGTATCAGCGCACCGCGTTGGCCAACAGCCTCATCATCGCCAGCAACGGTCGCGAGCGGACCGCCGCCGCCGCGGCCGTACCCGCGGAAATCTAAGGCCGGCGCCGCTCCCCTCACCGGATCCGCGCCGCGACCGCGCCGTCGCCATGCATCGCACCCAGCCGCAACCCGACATCGGCTCGCCCGGCCCGGGGCGCTTCCGGCTGCCCGCCGCGAGGAGTCGCCGTACCCGAGCGTGCCTCGCCGTTTGCGTCGGCCATACATCAAGTTCAGAAAACAATCCGGATCAGATTCAGCCACGGCATTAGGACATCGCCTAATCGTTGTCGGTGCCCCGCGGTCGCTCGCATGGTTGCTGCAACGAATAGAGATGGTCACCCTCCAGTGCGCACGCCCCGCCCACCCGGGCGGGGCGTGTGTGACAGCAGCACAGGGGGAGCCACGCACGGATGGAACCGGGGAGACGGAATGAGACGAACCCGTGCGGCCTGCGTAGCCGGGCTGTGCCTGATAATGGCTGTCGCCACCGCCTGCTCCACGAAGACGACCAAGTCAACTCAGACCGACTCCACGTCGATCAGCGGCGAGAACATCAATGCGTCGGGCACGCCGGTACGCGGCGGTACCCTGCACATGCTGGGCGTTGGCGATGTGGACTACATGGATCCGAACATATCCTACTACTCCGGGGGGTACCTGGCCCTGCGGTTGTGGAGCCGGCAGCTGGTCACCTATCCCGCGGTACCGGGCAAGGTGACGACGGATGTGCCGGACCTCGCGACCGCGCTGCCCACCGTGGCCAACGGCGGCGTCAGCGCCGACGGGCTGACGTGGAAGCTGACGATCCGCAACGGCGCGATGTGGAACACCACCCCACCACGCCAGGTGAGCGCGGCCGACGAGGTACGCGGCGTGAAGCGCACCTGCAACCCCGCCCAGCCCTTCGGCGGCATGCCGGACTTCCAGGATCTCATCGTCGGCCTCGCCGACTACTGCAACGGGTTCTCCTCGGTCGACGCCAAGTCGGCCAGCGCCATCGCGGGGTACCAGAACTCGCACGACATCGCCGGCGTCAGCGTCGACCCCGGCAACCCGTTGACGGTTGTCTTCAAGCTGACCCACCCTGCGACGTACTTCCTGCCGATGCTGGCGCTGCCGGCGTTCTCGCCGTCGCCCGTCGAGTACGACCAGTACATCCCGGCGAGCGCCGAACTCGCGCAGCACACCATCTCCGACGGGCCGTACCAGATCACCAAGTACAACCCGACCAAGGAAATCGACTTCGCTCGCAACCCCCAGTGGGACGCGAGTACCGACGGTGTCCGCAAGGCCTACGTCGACGCCGTCATCGTCAACGAGACCGGCAACCAGGACGCGATCCAGCAGCAACTGCAGGCCAACACGCCAGACGCGGACATGGAATGGGACACCTTCCCGCCGGTGTCGGCCGTACCGCAGCTGTCGGCGAGCAAGGACCCGAACTTCTACTCCGGCCCGACGTTCTCCAGCAACCCGTACCTCATCTTCAACACGGTTTCCCCGAACGTCGACGGCGCCCTGGGCAAGGTCGCCGTGCGCAAGGCCCTGTCGGAGGCGATCAGCCGTGACCACCTGATCCAGGACGCGAACGGCCCGATCATCTCGCCGCCGCTGACGCACGTGCTGCCCGCCGGGATCTCGGGCACGAGCAGCAACACCAGCATCGACCTCTACAAGTACAACCCGACCCAGGCGAAGGCGGACCTGGCATCGGCCGGCTACCCGAACGGGTTGACGCTGAAGTTCCTCTACCGCCCGGCCTCGTCGCTGTCGTCGAAGATGTTCACCACACTGCAGCAGGACCTCGGCGCGATCGGGGTCAAGCTGGAGGGGGTCGGTGTACCGAACGCCGACTTCTACACCAAGTACCTTCAGGTGCCCTCGGTGGCCAAGCAGGGGACGTGGGACATGTCGCTGGCCGGCTGGGGACCGGACTGGTACGGCGACGCCGCGGTGTCGTTCTTCAACCCGCTGTTCTACGGCAACGACGGCAAGGCGGGCTCGGCGTACCCACCGAACGGCTCCGACTACGGCTTCTACAACAGCGCGAAGGTGAACGACCTGATCGGCCAGGCGGGGGCGCAGACCGACGCCGCCAAGGCGAGCGCGCTGTGGATCCAGACCGACCAGCAGGTCATGGACGACGCCGCCTTCTTCCCCATCACCGCCAACAACCAGGTCACCTACCACGCCAGCCACGTGCACAACACGGTGTTCATCCCGACGATGCAGCAGATCGACCCCGCCAACGTCTGGCTGACCAAGAGCTGATACACGGTACGCCGGCTAGGAGTCACGCACATGCTGCTTGAGGTCGAAGATCTCAACGTCTCGTTCGACACCCCGGACGGCGTGCTGCACGCCGTCCGGGGCGTCTCCTTCCACGTCGACTCCGGAAAGACCCTCGGCGTCGTCGGCGAATCCGGCTCGGGCAAGAGCGTCAGCACGCAGGCGCTCGTCGGCCTGGCCCGCGGCGCGCTGGTCACCGGCCGCTCGCGGTTCGAGGGGCGGGACCTGCTCACGATGTCCAGCGCGCAGCTACGGGCCGTGCGCGGCGCGCAGATCGCAATGATCTTCCAGGACCCCCTGTCCAGCCTGCATCCGTACTACCGGGTGGGGTGGCAGATCTCCGAGCTCATCCGGGCCCACGAGCAGGTGAGCCGGGCCTGGGCACGCCGGCGCGCCGTCGAGCTGCTGCGGCTGGTCGGCATCCCGCAACCCGAGCGCCGGGTCGACGACTTCCCCCACCAGTTCTCCGGGGGCATGCGGCAGCGGGCGATGATAGCCATGGCGATGGCGCTCAACCCGAAGCTGCTGATCGCCGACGAACCGACCACCGCCCTCGACGTCACCGTGCAGGCTCAGGTGCTCGAGGTGATGAAGCGTCTGCAGAGCGAGTTCGGCACGGCGATCATTCTGATCACCCACGATCTCGGAGTCATCGCGGACATGGCCGACGAGGTGTGCGTCATGTACGCGGGCCGGATCGTCGAGACCGCGGACCTGCGCGACGCCTTCTACGCCCAGCACCATCCCTACACGGCCGGCCTGCTGCACTCCATACCCTCCGCCGCCCGGGCCGGCCAACGGCTGCGGCCGATCCCGGGCCAGCCGCCGAGCCTGCTGACCCCGCCGCCCGGCTGCCCGTACCACCCGCGCTGCCCGTACACGATGCCGGTCTGCCGCACCGACGTTCCGCCCCTGCGGCAGGTGCTCGGCAGCCCGACCCACCGCTCGGCCTGCTGGCTGCCCGGCGAGGTTTCCCGGGCCGACGAGGCCAGGAATGCCGCTCCGGTACGGCAGCCGGCTGATGAGGGGGCCCGATGACCACCGCCACGCCGAACAACACCGTCCAGAGTGGACCCGACGTCACCGTCCAGAGTGGACCCGACGTCCTGCTGCGCCTGGACCACGTCGTCAAGCGGTTCCGCGTGCAGTCCAGCTCGCTGCTGGGCAACGGCCGCGAGCAGGTGCACGCCGTCGACGGGGTCAGCCTGGAGATCAGACGCGGCGAGACCCTGGGCCTGGTCGGCGAGACCGGCTGCGGCAAGTCCACTCTCGCCCGCTGCGCGAGCCGCCTGTACGACATCGACTCCGGGACCGTCTCCTTCGACGGCCGCGACATCAGCCGGCTGGGTCGCCGGCAACTGCGTCCGGTACGCCGGCACATTCAGATGATCTTCCAGGACCCGTACGGATCGCTGAACCCGCGCCGCCGGGTGGGCTCGATCATCGCCGACCCGCTGCGCATCCACCGCATCGGCGAGCGTGGCAACCGCAAGCGGGTGGTCCAGGAGATCATGGAGCTCGTCGGGCTCAACCCCGAGCACTACAACCGGTACCCCGCCGAGTTCTCCGGCGGCCAGCGGCAGCGCATCGGGGTCGCCCGGGCGCTGATCCTCAAGCCCGACCTCATCATCTGCGACGAGCCGGTGTCCGCGCTGGACGTCTCGATCCAGGCGCAGATCCTCAACCTGCTGGCCGACCTGCAGGACGAACTGCGCCTGACGTACCTGTTCATCGCGCACGACCTGTCCGTGGTACGGCACATCAGCGACCGGGTCGCGGTCATGTACCTCGGACGGATCGTGGAGATCGGCGAGACCGAGCAGCTGTTCACCAGCCCGCGCCATCCCTACACCGCGGCGCTGCTGGCCGCCGCCGAGGAGCCCGACCCGGACCTGGTGCGCAACAAGGCGAGGCTCATCCTGCCCGGCGACCCGCCCTCCCCCATCACGCTCCCGTCGGGCTGCCCGTTCCACCCCCGCTGCCCCAAGGCGGTACCGGAGTGCGCCCGGGAGGTACCCGAACTGTCGCCCCGGTTGCGCGACCCCGTGGACCACCGGGCGGCCTGCCTGTTCCCCGTCGAGGACGGCGAGGACCTCGCGCTCGCCGCCTCCGCCGCCCAGCGGCGCTCGTCGACACCACACCCGCGGGAGGCCGCACCATGACACAGGGCATCGAGGACGCGCTCGCCACCGGCCAACCGGCGTACGACTTCCTTCCCGGACCCACCGCCGAACCGGCCCGCGTCCAGGGCCGCAGCCCGCTGCGGCTGGCCTTCGACCGGCTGCGTCGCGACCGGGCGGCCATGGTGTCGCTGTGGGCGATCGCGGTCATCGTCGTCATCGCGGTGGCCGCCCCGCTCTTCGCGCTGATCACCGGCCACGGCCCCAACGAGCAGTACCGCACCCCCGACGCGTTGAGTCCCGACGGCCTTCCCCAGCCGCCCAACGGCAGCTTCTGGCTCGGCACCGACGACCAGGGCCGGGATCTGCTGGTCCGCATCGCCTACGGGGCCAGGGTGTCGCTCGCGGTCGGGGTCGGCGCCACGCTGATCACCATTGCCGTCGGCATCGTCGCCGGCCTGGTCTCGGGCTACTTCGGCGGCGTGGCGGACACGCTCATCGCGCGCCTGATCGACACCGTCCTGTCGGTGCCGTACCTGCTGTTCGCCGTCGCGCTCGTCGCGGTCGTCGGCCACATCGACCTGGTGCTGCTGATGCTCGTGATCGCGGCGTTCGGCTGGGCCTCGGTGGCCCGCATCATCCGCGGACAGGTGATCTCCCTGCGGGAACGCGAGTTCGTCGAGGCCGCGAGGTCGCTGGGCGCCAGCGACCTGCGCATCATGTTCGTCGACCTGCTGCCCAATGTCGTGGCCCCCGCCATCGTCTTCTCCACGCTGCTCATCCCGGTGTCCGTGGTGACCGAGGCGTCGCTGTCGTTCCTCGGGATCGGCGTCCAACCGCCGACCGCGGACTGGGGACAGATGATCAGCAACGCCCAGCCGTACTACCAGCAGGCGTGGTGGTACCTCGTCTTCCCCGGCACGGCGCTGCTGCTCACCACGCTCGCGTTCAACATCCTCGGCGACGGCGTCCGCGACGCGTTCGACCCCCGGGGGGATCACCTCATGCTCGCCTGGAGGCGCAAGTCATGACCCGGTTCCTGCTGCGGCGCCTCGCCCTGGGCGTGGTCGTCATGTTCCTCGTCCTGGTCGCCGTGTACGCCTTGTTCTTCGCCGGCAGCCCGATGGACATCGCCCGGAGAATGGCCGGGCGCCAGGCCACGCCCGAACAGGTACAGGCCGTCTACGACAACCTCGGCCTCAACCGCCCGCTGCCGGTCCAGTTCGGCCACTTCCTGGCGCAGCTGTTCCTGCACGGCAGCCTCGGTTCGGACTACTACCACCAGGTAGCAGTGACCACCGTGCTGAAGCAGGACGCCCCGGTGACCATCTCGCTGGTACTCGGTGCGGCGGTGATCTGGTTCGTGCTCGGGGTGGCCACCGGGGTCTACTCCAGCGTCCGGCCCAGAGGCGTCGCCGACCGGGTCTTCACGGGTGGCGCCCTGTTCTTCTACTCCATCCCGGTCTTCGTCCTCGGCCTCACGCTCATCTACCTGCTGTTCTACCAGCTCACCACGCACGGCTTCGCGATCTTCCCCGCGTCGGGCTACGTCTCGCTCACCAGCGACCCGGCACAGTGGGCACGCCACCTCATCCTGCCCTGGCTCACCCTCGCCCTGATCTCGGCGGCGACCTACACCCGGCTGAGCAGAACCTCCATGCTCGAGGTCCTCGGTGAGGACTACATCCGAACAGCGCGGTCCAAGGGCATAGCGGAGGGGCGGGTGGTCCTGCGGCACGCCCTGCGCAGCGCGCTCACCCCGGTCGTTACCCAGTTCGGTGTGGACGTCGCGGTCGGCCTCGGTGGCGCGATCCTCACCGAGAGCGTCTTCGGCCTCCCCGGCCTGGGCCGCGAGGCCGTGGCGGCCATCCAGAACCAGGATCTGCCCGTCATCCTCGGGATCGTCATCGTCGCCGCCGCGGCCGTCATCCTGGCGAACATCCTGGTGGACATCGCGTACGCGTTCCTCGACCCGAGGGTCACCCTCCACTGAGGGGGCTCGGCCGTACCGTCACCGGTCCGCCCCCGTCGGGAGACCGGGCCACGGGCGGTCGCATAGAGTTCCGGTCATGCAGTACCGACAGCTCGGCGCCTCGGGTTTGCGCGTATCGGCCCTCACCCTCGGGACCATGACCTTCGGCGGCGCCGGCAAGTTCGCCGACGTCGGCCGAACCGACCTACCGGCCGCGCGGCGGCAGCTCGACCTGTGCCGCGAGCACGGTGTGAACCTCGTCGACACCGCCGACGTCTACTCGGCCGGGGCGTCGGAGGAGATCGTCGGCGAGGCGCTGGAGGGCCGGCGCGACGACTGGCTGATCGCCACCAAGGCGCGGTTCGCGATGGGGCCGGGGCCCAACGACGGGGGGCTGTCGCGGCACCACATCCTGCGCGCGGCCGAGGCGAGCCTGCGCCGCCTGCGTACCGACCACATCGACCTGTACCAGGTGCACGAGTGGGACGGGCAGACCCGGCTGGAGGAGACCCTCGGCGCCCTGCACGCGCTCGTGGAGCAGGGCAAGGTGCGCTATGTCGGGGTCAGCAACTACGCGGGATGGCAGCTGCTCAAGGCGCTGGGCATCGCCGAGCGCGAGCACCTGACCCGGTTCGCCAGCCAGCAGATCTACTACTCCCTTGCCGGCCGCGAGGCCGAGAACGAGCTGCTGCCCGCCGCCGTGGACCAGGGCCTCGGGGTCCTCGTCTGGAGCCCGCTCGCCGGCGGCCTGCTGTCCGGCAAGTTCTCGCGGGGCGTGGACGGGTCGCTCACCGGGCCGGCCGGCTCGCGGCAGCTGTCGGAGTGGAGCGAACCGCCGATCGACTTCCCGGACCGGTTGTTCGACACCATCGCGGTACTCACGAAGATCGCCGCCGACCGTGGCGTCTCGCCGGCGCGGGTGGCGCTGGCGTGGCTGCTGGCCCGGCCGGCGATCACCTCGGTCATCATCGGCGCCCGTACCGACGAGCAGCTCGCGGACAACCTGGCGGCCGCCGAGCTGACCCTGTCCCCCGAGGAGATGGCGGAGCTGGAGCGGGTCAGCCGCCCGCCGCTGCTGTATCCGTACTGGCACCAGGCGGCCACCGCATCCGAGCGCCTCGGGCCGGCCGACCGCGTCCTGCTGGACCCGTACCTGTCCTGACCGCCCCGGCTCAGGGTCCGGGTGCCGTACCCGCGGCGAGCCGGGCCTCGATGCCGTCGAGCAGGGCCGCGAGGCCGTACTCGAACGTCTCCGCCGGTGCCGCCGCGTACCCGGCGGAGGCGGTTTCCAGGCGTGCGCGCAGGCGCGGGTACCGCGACGCGATCTCGGTGGCCCTCGCCATGCTGTCGCGCATCTGCTCCTCGGCGCCCGCGCCGTCGCGGCGCAACTTCCTGCCGAGGGAGTCGGCCGCCGCCGCGCCGAGGGCGTTGCCGAGCACGAAGGTGAACAGGCTCGCCGACGCCTGGTCGGCCTGCATCTGGGTGAAGCCGGCCGCCTCGAAGATGGCGAGGCCGCAGTCGTCGTGGCGGGCCTTGCCGGGGCCGAACACGACATAGGAGCCGAAGGCCCGCACCAGCCAGGGGTGGCGGGTCAGCATCGCGCGCAGTTCGGTGGCCAGTTGGGTGGCGGCCGCACGCCAGGACGTCGTTGCCGGGTCCGGCAGCGCGAGCTCGCTCCAGGCGGAGTCTCCGGCGAGCGCGATCAGGTTCTCCTTGCTGCCCACGTGCCAGTAGACCGCGGTGGCCGCTGAATCGAGCCGCTTGCCCAGCGCGCGCATGTTCAGGCCGTCCAGACCCTCATCGTCCAGCAGGTCGACGGCGGCCTTGACGATCTGCTCGCGATTCAGCGTGTCACGTGGCACATGCCCAAAGGTAGCGAAGTCTTGAACTTAGTACAAGAATTACTTGCACAACGTTCAAGTTCTCGGCTAGCGTGCACTTGTACACAGTTCAAGTCGTCCGACGGAGAGAACACAATGCCACAGGACAGGCTCGCGGAGTTCGTCAGCGCCACCGCGTCTAAGCTCGCCATCCCCGGCGTCGCCGTCGGGGTCTGGGTCAACGGCCGGGAGATGTACGCCTGCCACGGCGTGACCAGCGTCGAGAACCCGCTGCCGGTCGACCGGGACACCATGTTCGTGACCGGCTCGGTCACGAAGACCTTCACGGCGACCGCGCTGATGCGCCTGGTGGCGCAGGGGCGGGTCGACCTGGACGCGCCGGTGCGCCGGTACCTGCCGGAACTCCGGCTCGCCGACGAGCAGACCGCGTCGACGATCACGGTGATGAACCTGCTCAACCACACTGCCGGGCTGGGGCTGGGGTTCATCGTCGACACGGGTGAGGGCGACGACGCCCTGGCCCGCTATGTGGCGCGGCTGCCCGAGCTGGAGCTCATCGGCCCGCCCGGGGCGCGGGCCTCCTACAGCCAGGCCGGGTTCAACCTGCTCGGGCGGATCATCGAGAAGGTCACCGGCCTGACCTACGAACGCGCCGTCGCCTCGCTGCTGTTCGAGCCGCTCGGCCTGGCGCACAGCTTCTATCTGGCCAGCGACGTGCTCAGCCGCCGCTTCGCCGTGGGGCACAACCCGGGTGAGGACGGCGCGCCGGCCGTCGCGCGGCTGCGCAAGCGGTGGCGCGGTGACAACCCGGGCGGGGGCCTGGAATCCTCCGCGGCCGACCTGCTGCGGTGGGCCCGGTTCCACCTCGGCGACGGCCGCGCGGACGGCGGCGAGGAGATCCTGTCGGCCGAGGTGCTGCACCGGATGAAGGAGCCGACCGTCGAGCTGCGCGGCAGCTCGCTCGGTGACGCCCTCGGCATCGCGTGGTTCCTGCGCGAGGTGGACGGGGTACGCACCGTCGGGCACGGCGGCTCGACCAACGGCCAGTTCGCCGAACTGCTCACCGTGCCGGAGCGCGGCTTCGCCGTCGTATCACTGTCCAACGCGGGTCCCGACGGCATCCCGTTCAACCAGGCCGTCGTGCGCTGGGCGCTGGAGCACTACCTGGGTGTCGTCGACCGCGATGCGGCGCCGGTCCCGCACGACGAGGCGTGGGCCCGCGAGGTTGCCGGGGACTACGACATGGAGTCGATGTGGGTCACCATCGCCGGCGACGGTACGGGGCTCACGCTGGCGGTGGGAATCAAGCCGGAGATCCGTGCCGCGGCCGAGACCGACCTGCCCCCCGACTACCCGCCCGCCGCCATCGGCCGGCTGCCCGGTGAGGGCGACGAGTACGTCATCACGGAGGGCGGCATGAAGGGGCAGCGCGGCTGCTTCACCCGCGACGAGCAGGGCAGGATCGTCGGTGTCGATCTCGCCGGCAGGGTCGCCAGGCGGATTTCCCAGCACCGGGACCGGCCGGGCGACGCCGCGGCGGATGTCGGCACCCCCGGCTAACGTGGGCCGAGGCAACCGCACCCCGACACGCGCGAAGGAGGCCGGATGGCTACGTTCGTGTTCATCCACGGCGCCGGAGACGTCGGCTGGTACTGGCATCTGGTGGCGGCCGATCTTCGTGAGCGGGGCCACGACACGGTGGCTCCCGACCTGCCCTGTGACGACGACTCGGCAGGCCTGTCCGAGTACGCGGACACCGTGGCGGCGGCGGCTGGGAACCGGACCGGCCTGGTCGTCGTCGCCCAGTCGCTGGGCGGGTTCACCGCCCCGCTGGTGTGCGACCGGGTGCCGGTCGATCTGCTCGTCCTGGTCGCGCCGATGATTCCCGCGCCCGGCGAGGCGCCCGCCGACTACTGGTCCGACACCAGCTACGGGGATGAGGAGCGGGAGCGGTACGACGACACCGTCGCCCTGTTCTACCAGGACGTGCCGCCGGAACTGGCCGCCGAGGCGTTGCGACGCACACGCGGCCAGTCGGTGGCGCGGCTGGCCGAACCATCGCCGCTGCGGGCCTGGCCCGACGTGCCCACGCGGGTTCTCCTCTGCCGTGACGACCGCCTGATGCCTCCCGATTTCGTCCGTCGCGTCGCCCGGCAGCGGCTGGGCGTCACGCCTGAGGAGATCGACGGCGGGCACACTCCCGCGCTGAGCCGGCCGCGGGAGCTGGCCGACCGCCTCGACGCCTACGCCACCGAGCATGGGCTGGCTCCCGCCGGGCGCCGGGTACGCCGCGCGGGGTAGGCAACCGCGCGGGCTACCCCGGTCGCAGTACCGGCGGAAACGCCCGTCGGGCGACGACAGCGGCGATGCCCGCCGGTTGACTGAAGGCATGTCGAAGCATCACTACCGCAAGCCACCGTGGTGGATACGTCATGTTGGCAACCGCCTGGCCCCGATGAACGCGAGGCGGGTCGCCCGGCTGTCGGTACCGGGTCGGGTCAGCGGGCAGTGGCGGACCACGCCGATCGCCGTCCTCGACCACGAGGGCGAGCGGTACCTCGTCGCCCCGGGCGGCCAGACCGAGTGGGCGCGCAATCTCCGGGCCGCCCGCCGGGGCCGGCTGATCCGGCGGGGCCGGGTCGAGGAGTTCACGGCCGTGGAACTTCCGGCCCGCGACCGGCAACCGGTGATCGCGGCCTACCGCGACCGGTACGGGAAGATGCCGACGGTCGAGGCCGGATTCCGCGAGTTCCCCGATCCAGCCGACCACCCGACGTTCCGGATCGCGCCCGCGCGCTGAGCCCACGGGCCTATTCCCGGGCGGCGCCGGTCAGCGCAGCTGCTCGATGGACTGCCGCACGTTGCGCATCGCGTCGCGCATCCGGTCGAAGACCGACAGGGGCGGCCCGACCAGCATGTTGACCGCCGCCGAGGGCGGGACGTTCGGGTGCGGTCGGGTCGGCGCAATATCCCGCTCGACGCCCAGCACGATGCTGGCCAGCCGCTGCAGGTTCTTCGCGGGCAGCGCCTCGCGAATGTGCGGCAGCTCGTCGCGCTCCTCGCGCTCGGCGTGTACCCGGGCCGCGTCACGCAGTCGCGCCAGCCCCTCGTTGAAGTCGGCGTGATCGGTACCGAGGTCGTAGAGCTCGGCCAGCGACCGCTTGAGCTGCTGCTCCTCCTGCAGGCGCTCGTCGACCACCCGGTGCTGCGGCCCCAGCTCGCGACGGGCCAGCGGGTGCACGAGTTCCTCCTCGGCCACCTCGTGTACCGCCGCGAGCCGCACGAGGCCCTCGAACAGTTCCCGCTTCTCGCGTCCGGTGGCGACCATCGTCTTACCGATGACGTCCTGTATCCGTTGATGCTGCGCATGGAGGATGTCGACCACATCGTCCTGTACCGCGGTCAGCTGTCCCCTGTTGACGGTCATGCCGCACCCCTGTTGCCCCTCGACGAACCGCTCCACCCGCGCCTACCCGCCGCGACCGGGCTGAAACGGCGCTGCGAGGGGCTCGCCAGGGGACTGGGCCTCCGCCATCGTTTACCGGGGACGCCTGCGGGTAGCGGCGCGAGACAGAGTACTGACACGCGGGAGGTCCAGGAGTCATGACCAAGGTTGACCCGCAGGCGGCCACGGACAGGACAGCGATCCGTCCGTTCCAGGTGAACGTCCCGGAAGCGGACCTCACCGACCTGCGCCGACGCATCAGCGCGACGCGATGGCCCGATCGGGAGACGGTCACCGATGATTCGCAGGGCGTGCCGCTCGCCATGATGCAGGACCTCGCCCAGTACTGGGGCAGCGACTACAACTGGCGCGCATGCGAGGCGAAGCTCAACGCGCTGCCGCAGTTCATCACCGAGATCGACGGCCTGGACATCCACTTCATCCACATCCGTTCGGCCCATGACGATGCGCTGCCAATGATCATCACGCACGGCTGGCCGGGCTCGGTCATCGAGCAGCTGAAACTCATCGAACCGCTCACCAACCCGACCGCGCACGGCGGCAGCGCCTCGGACGCCTTCCACCTGGTGATTCCGTCGATACCCGGCTTCGGGTTCTCCGCCAAGCCGACCACTCCCGGCTGGGACCACGCCCGCGTCGCGCGG
The DNA here is from genome assembly GCA_964645345.1 of uncultured Micromonosporaceae bacterium. Lineage (GTDB taxonomy): Bacteria > Actinomycetota > Actinomycetes > Mycobacteriales > Micromonosporaceae > Rugosimonospora. The sequence continues at coordinate 32,527 of CAZYCD010000008.1, read as the reverse complement.
GCGTGGACAGAGCTGATGAAGCGCCTGGGGTACACGCTGTTCGTTTCGCAGGGCGGCGACGTGGGTGCGCTCGTCGCCGATTTCATGGCCGAACAGGCCCCGCCGGAGCTGGCGGGCATCCACACCAACCTGCCGTTCACCGTTCCAGCCGACGTCCTCGCCAAAGCCGCACAGCCCGGCGCGCCGCCGCCGGGCGATCTGTCCGACGACGAGAGAAGCGCGTATGAGCAGGTGAACACCTTCCTGGCCAAGCACGCGGCGTACGCGAACATGATGAAGGAACGCCCGCAGACCATCGGCTACGGACTGTCCGACCCCGTCGGCCTGGCTGCCTGGATCATCGACCACGGCGACCGCTACGGCCAGCCGGGATTCGTCGGCCGGGTTCTGCAGGGAGACACCTCGAGCGCCCTGACCCGGGACGACATCCTGGACAACATCACGGTCTACTGGCTGACCAACACCGCGACCTCCGCCGCCCGCATCTACTGGGAGGGCAAGGGTCCCCTCTTCAAGGCCGTCGACGTCTCCGTCCCGACCGCCCTGAGCATCTTTCCCGAGGAGATCTACCAGGCGCCTCGAAGCTGGTCGGAACGCGCCTACCACAACCTCATCTACTACAACCGGCCGGAAAAGGGCGGCCACTTCGCGGCCTGGGAACAACCTCAGATCTTCTCGGAGGAGCTACGCGCCGGCTTCCGGCCGATCCGCCCGTAGTCGCGGCGGCGCCCGCCGCGTCGACCGGCTCAGCTCAGCGAGTACCGCAGCGCCCGCAGGAACCGGCGGGACACGACCAGCTCCTCCAGGTCGGCGTCCGACGGCGGTACGACGATGCGAAGCCGGCGGCACACCGGCCGCTCCGCGCTGGCGGCGTGGAAGGACAGGATGAGCGCCAGCAGCACCGCCGAGTGGGACAGGCTGACCCGGGAGTACCCGGCGCCGATGACCGGTACCGTGATCTCGTCGAGGTGCTGCGCCCGGACCGCCGACCACAGCCCGTCGTAGGTACGCGACAGGTGCGACCAGGTGGTCACGGTGCCGTTGCGGGTGGGGCGGCCGCAGGCGAGCAGCAGGATGGGGCCGGGCTGGCCGGGTTGCTCGATCAACCGGACCTCGCCCGGCCGGCTCAGCGTCCCCGGCTGCATGCCGAGGATCGCCGCCTCCTGTTCCGCGCGGCGGGGCGGGCTGAGCGACGCGAGGTACTGGCCGATCAGGCTGGACGGCGATATCCGGTCGCTGGCGATCGAACGCCGGCGGTCCGTCGTCAGCACGCACGGGCGGAAGTTCAGCACGTCGCCCGGCACCACGTGGATCGTCCAGGCGCCGTTGCCGCTCACCGCACGGATCGTGCGGCGGGTGACACGCAGCACCAGCCCGCCGAGGACACCGAAGGCCAGCGCGCCCGCCAGGGACCACACGCCGATCGCGGCCGGCGCGTCCGGCCAGAAGAACTGCACCACGCCGAGGATCGACGCGATGACCCCGCAGGTGGCGAACAGCCACTGCACGGCCTCCCGGTCCACCCCGCCGGTACGGCGCCGTACGGCGTGCCAGCGGCGCAGCAGCCACGACGTCGGCTGTTTGCCAGGCATCGCGGCGTCGGGCGGATCGGCCGGCGCTTCGAGCCGCTCGGTCACCTCGTCCATCCGACCGTCCCATCGCTGTTCTCCAGCAGCAGCCGCGCCCGGCACGCCGCCGCGACCCCGGTGAGGTCCGGGAACAGTTGCCGCGCGCTGATGCCCATGAGCTCGAGGTCAGCCAGTGCCGCCCGCACGTCGTGCAGTGGCAGGAGGACCCTGGTCAGCGCCACCGAAACGACGTCGTCGCAGTTGGTCACCACCTCCTCCAGGCAGATGAACGGGCTGCGCGACAGGGTGTGGTAGCCGGCCTGGTTGCGCGCCCGGGCGTTCTGGTACGAGGGAACGGCGACGACCTCCACGCCGTACTCCCCGGACCACATCCGCGACTGCCGGTGCAGTACCCACACCACCACGTGGCTGTCGGATCTGTCTACTTCGGACAGTGCCTCGTGGTAGGCGAAGAAGGCCGCGACGTACGGGCTGCCCGTCCAGTCCAGCAACCGGGTCGGCAGTCCGTGGTGCTGCCCGAGCGCGATGAGCTGCCGGTCGTCGCGGCACACCTCCTCGGGTACCCCGTGGTCCCGGCAGGCCTCGCGGAACCAGTCCACCAGGGTCTCGAACAGCTTCGTGCGCCGCTGCGGCTCGACATCGCGGAACAGGCGGTCGAACGCCGACTCCAGCAACCAGCGGGGCGACCGCATGCCACGGAACAGGTACGCGTCGCGCCGGTACATGGCGGCGTCGACGAACTCGGCCATCAGGTCGCGGTTGAACTCCCGCCACGAGTCGAGGCGGATTTCCCGGATCTGCGCCATGGCGACCTCAGGCGAAGGGGAGGACCGGACGGGGCCCGACCGACCGGATGCCGACCGCGTCGATCAGGCACGGATGCAGGACGTACTCGCGCTCGTCCAGTGGTGGCTGCAGTTCGCTCATGCGACCCATCGAGTAGAAGAAGGTATCCTCGGCGCCGTTGCGCCTGCCGACGAAGCCGAGCAGACCGTTCTGCCACAGCACCGTCGCCAGGTCGGTCTGGCCGTCGAAGTGCTGCCGCAGCAGGTCCCGGGCGGTCTGCAGGCTGGGCGCGTCGAAGCGGTCCACGCCGAGCAACTGCAGCGCCTGCCGCAGCGTCTCGATGAGGTCGTCGCGCAGGTACGCGTGGCTGCCGACGTAGAGGTCCGCGTACCCGTAGCGGCCGGACCTGGCCGGCGCCAGGTCGGCCGAGATCTGGTTGGCGCACTGGAGGATCTGGTCGTTGCCGAACGCGGTCGCCGCGGCCGCCACGGTGTCCCGGATGGACGGCTGCGACGGCAGGCCGTCCGCCGAGCGCTTCGCGCGGAGTACGGCGTTGCTGAGCGAGTTGCCGATCTCCACCAAGTCCCGCGGTATCAGCCTGGTGTGGCGCAGCACGTAGTCCAAGGTCCGTTCCCGGGTACCGAGGGCCAGGTTCTCGATCTCGGCATGGCCCAGCCAGGCGGTCACCGGGTCCTCGGCTCCCGGTTCGGCCAGGTACTTCTTGTCCAGCCGCTCGATCTTCTGGCGCAGCAGGTACCGCAGCGCCGACCCGTCCCAGTCCAGTACCCGCACGTGCGGCTCGCCGCGGTACTTGCTGGCCATCTCGCCGCGCAGCACGCTGGAGAAGACGACGTCGCGGATGGTCACCACGATGTGCAACCGCCCGCCGATGCGCTGGTCCTTCAGCCACTGCATGACCGCGTGGAACAGGCCCTCCTGGCAGGGCAGCCAGTACATCGGCGCGTTGGCGAACGACTCGTCCACGCCGTCGACGTAGAACGCGATGGGTGGCAGGTCTGCCAGCGCCTCGCGCAGGAAGTGGGTCAGGTCGTGCCACTCGCGCCGCTGCAGGTAGGCGACGAGTTTGTGCTTGGCGTCGTACTCGTACAGGATGTCGGCCAGGTGGCTGTAGATGGTTCCAGGCGCGCGGCCGTCTCCGATGAGTTGCGCGTAGTTCGCCAACTCCCCGCGCACCTCCGTGCCCACCCGCTCCCGCAGTTCCCGGTGGCGCAGCAGGTGCGCGGTCACGGTACGGGCAACGGCGCACGACCAGATCCGGCGCCACATCTCGACGAGATCACGCCGCTCGAAGAACTGGCAGGTCCGTACGATCGACTCGGTGTCGGGCAGGTCGCCGTGCGAGGTGTCGGCGTGCACGCTGGCCTCGTGCTCCGCGGACGCCTGCAGCCTGCGCAGGTAGACGGTCTTGCCCGCGCCCATCCGCCCGACGATGACCCGGGCGCGCATGTCGTCGGCCCGGGTGGCCAGTGCGCCGAACGCCTCGTTGCCGGCGAAGTCGACGAAGCGCTCCAGCAGCGTGTCGAGGTTCTCCCGCGCCCCGTCCGGGTTGCCAAACGGGGCCGCGCCGGTACTCAGGACGGAAGATCCGGAACTCATGCCTGCCCACCCCTCCCCCGAGCCTCAGCGGGGCGAGTCGCCCGCAGCCCCTCGGCGCGCCGGTGAGAAGCCCGGCCGGCCAGCACCGTTAACAGCGAACCAGGCCGTCGGTCGATGTTCAACAGCCGTATCACCTGAGATCAAATCCGGTGCGCGGACTGGGCCGCGTGCCGCACGTCACCGACCCCCATCGGCTGAACGGTGGAGGCGGGATCGGCCGCCAACCCTCCAGCCTGGAGACGAACCGTCACCAGAGGAGATCGTCGTGGGTATCGGGGATGCCTTGAGGGGCCTCTTCTCCCGTCGCGATGCGCCAGGCGAGCCGTTCGTGCTCAAGGCCGGCGAGGCCGAAGTAGCCCGGGCGATCGGTACCTGGCGGGCCGGCACTCTGGCGAGCATCGATGGTGATCTCATTCTGACGACGCAGCGCCTGGTCTTCGTCTCGGGCACGGAGGGCGCGAGGACGGCGGTGCTGGCCTGGACGGTGACCGGGTCGCACCCGAGCCGGGGGCCGTCGAGCACGATCGGCACCGTGGTCCGGCACGGCACGCAGGACCCCACGCCGCCCGTCGGCGAACTCGCGGCCGTCGAGGTCGGCGCGGAGGCGTCACTGACCGGGCCGCCGAGCCTGGTACTGGTCGACCTCACGGGTGGCCGGATCGAGATCGGGATTCTCGCGAACCGCCTCGCCGCCAACCTCTCCGCCGCCCATTCGGCGGCTCGTGACCGCATGGTCGCGACCGTCCGGTCGGCGATGGCCGCGGCGTCCCCCGCTCGGCCGGAGCATGGCCGACCGGCTCAGCGGGACCGGTTCTCCTGGTTCACCGACGACTCCTGACGTCACCGAACCTCGCCCTGCGCGTTGTCCAGCGCCCCGTTGCCGCTGATGAAGTCAGCCGTTGAGGCGAGCGGATGGACATGCGCTGCGACCGCCGAACGGGGGTGGTCGAACAGGATGTGATCATGAGGCTTGTCTTGCGGTTCCGTCCGCTGATGGTCGAGGAGACTCACCGAGCAACCAGGTTCGAGATCTTCTTCGATCTCGTTTTCGTCTTCGCCCTGACCCGGATCACCGCGTTCATGGCGCAGGCGCTCACGCCCGCCACCCTGGCCCAGGGGCTGCTCCTGCTGCTGTGGTTCTGGTACGCCTGGACCTGCTACACCTGGCTGGGCAACCGGGCCCGCGCGGACGTGGGCCTGATTCGCGCGGGCACGACCCTGGCCATGGCGGCCATCTTCGTGGCCGCGCTGGTCCTCCCGGACGCCTGGCGGCACGGCCGCGGCACGGGTGACGCGCCGCTGATCCTGGCGGTGGCCTACCTCGCGGTGCGGGCGCTGCATCTGGCTCTCTACCTTTACGCGGCGGCCGACGACGCGCCCGCCCGCCGGCAGGTGCTGCGCTTCGCGATCCCGACGACGCTGGCCTGGGCGCCGCTCATCCTCGGGGCTGTGCTCGGCGGGGCGGCGCAGACCGTACTCTGGATCGTGGCGTTCGTCATCGACTACGGCGGCGGCCGGATCACCGCCAGCTTCAGCCAGTGGGAGATCCGCAGCCCGAGCCACTTCGCCGAGCGCCACGGTCTGGTACTGATCATCGCACTAGGCGAGTCCCTGGCCTCGGTGGGCGCCGGCGCCGGCTCGGCGGTGACGCGCGGGTCGGTCATGGTCGCCGCCCTGCTCGGGTTCGCCACCGCGGTGTGCCTGTGGTGGCTCTACTTCCAGAACGCCGCACCGGCCGCCGCCCGGCAGTTGGCGCGCGCGCCGGGTAACACCCGGCGCCGCCAGCGGTTGGCCTCGGACGCCTACACGCTGGCTCACCTGCCCCTGATCGCCGGGGTCATCTACCTCGCGCTGGGCATCCAGGAGGTCCTCGCACAGGCGGCACACGCCCGGCCCGGACATGTCGCCGGCGCGCGGTTGAACTGGACCTCCACGCTCGCGCTATACGGCGGGGCCGTGACCTACCTCATCGGCCGGTACCTGTTCCTGCGACTCACCGTCCGGTCCATCTCGCCCGGGCAGCTCGTCGCGATCGTGACAACCGTCCTGCTGCTGCCCGCCGGCCGGTACCTTCCCGCCCTGATCGCGTTCGGACTGCTGACCGCCGTGCTCACCGGGCTGGCCTGCTACGAGCGGCTGAGCCGGCCCCGACCCGCTCAGACCGCCGGCGCGCCGGCCGGCTAAGCGGCAAGCGCCTGCTGGAGGGCGGCCGCGGCTTCGCGCAGAGCGGCACGACCGGTACGGCCGACGCCGGTCGCGTTGGCGAAGGCGTGGATCAGCTGCCCGTGCCGGCGCACCGCGACAGGTACCCCGGCCTCGCGCAGCCGCTGCCCGTACCGCTCCCCCTCGTCCCGCAGCGGGTCGAACCCGGCCGTGGCGAGGTAGGCGGGCGGCAGGCCGGTGAGATCCGCGGCGAGCAGCGGCGAGGCGCGCGGATCCAGCGCGTCGGCCGGGTCGGCGAGGTACTGCTCGCGGTACCAGTCGATCTGCGCCTCGGTGAGGAAGTACCCGCGGGAGAACAGCCGGACCGAGTCGTGCTTCCGGGACAGGTCGGTCGCCGGGTAGAACAGCAGCTGGTACGCGGGACGCTCGCCACCGGTACGCAGTTGGCACACCACGGCGGCGAGGTTGCCGCCCGCGCTGTCGCCGCCCACCGCGACCGCGCCGGGGCGGGCGCCGAGGCTGGCCGCGTGGCCCACCGCGAAGTCGAAGGCCGTGAGGGCGTCCTCGACGGCCGCGGGGAACGGGTGCTCCGGTGCCAGCCGGTAGTCCACCGACAGGACCGACACTCCGGAGTTCGCGGCCAGGTAGCGGCAGACGTTGTCGGCGGAGTCGAGGTCGCCCACCACCCAGCCGCCGCCGTGGAAGTAGACCAGCAGGCCACCGGCCTGGCCGTCCGGGTGCGTCCGGTAGAGGCGCGCGGGCAGGGCGCCGTACGGGGCGGGGATGGCAAGATCCCGCACCTGCCCTACCGGGATCGGCCGGCCGCCGAAGACCCGCGCCTGCCGGGCGACCTGCGCGCGGGCCTCGGCCACGGGCATCGTCTCGAACGACGGTCGCGGGGCCAGCGCCATGAGCCTGAGCATGAGCTGGACCTCGGGGTGCGGGCGGTCTCCGTCGACCACGGCACCACGGCCACCCAGCGCCCGCTGTACCGGCACCGGCAGCGACCCGGCGACCCGCGCCACCAGGCCGTCGAGCCGGTCGCGCCGACCTAGCCGCACCTGCGCCACCGGACCTCCCGAGTTCGATCCATCCGAACAGATCGCACGAGTGTGCGGGACTTCCCGACCGCTGTCCAGGAAGGTCGGCCGCGGGCGGCAGCGAATACCATCGACGCCATGCGGCAGCGAACGGGGGCACCGACGGGAGGCACGCGCGGCCAGCGTCGTACCACCGGCCTGCTCGTCGCCTGCGCGGTCGGCCTGGCCTGCTGGATCGCCTACCTCGGCTCCACCCTGGACCAGCACTACCTGGTGCGCCGCTGGGGCCTGGCCTGGATGGGCCTGGACATCGCCGAGGCGGCCGGTCTGCTGGGCACCGCCCTGCTGCTGCGCCGGCGCAGCGTCTTCGCCGCCGTGGCCGCCGCCTCGACGAGCACGCTGTTCCTGGTCGACGCCTGGTTCGACACGATCACCTCCAAGCAGGGCCTCGACTACGCGTAGGCCCTGGGCCTCGCGTTCTTTGGCGAGCTGCCGCTGGGCATCTTCTGCGCCTTCCTCGCGGTACGCGCCGCCCGCGAGTTCGGCCGCTTCGGTTGAACGGAACCGGCACTGTCACAAGCAGCCTCACCGCTACCGCCGGCCGCCGGTCACTCTCGGTGTTCGCCAGGAGGCGCCCAGCTGTCGGCGAGACGACTGCCCGGGTGCCGGCCTGCGGCTAGCCTCGGGTGTTGCGCGCGGGCCGGAGGCGGCTGTGCATATTGATCAGCTCGTTGAGTCGGCGATCGGCTCGATCGCGGACCACCTCGCCCGGGTCGGCGCCAAGCGGGCCGGTCGCATCGCCGATGACGCCACCGACGAGCTCTACCGGCTGATCGCCAACCAGCTGTGGCAGACGGCCGCCGGCCTCCGGGTCCTCGACACCCTCAAACAGCATCCATCCAGCCCGACGGTCCGCCGGCAGGCAGTGGACCTTCTTCGTGACGAGGCTGAGTCGGATGCCCGCTTCACCGCGGCACTCGACGAGGCCGCGCGGCGGGCCGGTCTGACGGACAGGGCGGAGGGTGGCCGCCCCCGCGGTTACCGTCCGCTGCACCGCACTCCTCGCGATCCGGGTCGCTCGTCGACGGCGCGGTGACGGTCGAGCGAACGCGGCCCCGGTCGGCGGTGATCCGCGTACGGTTGGCCGGTGGCGATCAGAACCGGCCGGGTGCGCCTGGGTCCGGACAACGGACACCTGCTGTTGCGTACCGGCCGCACGGGTGTCGGTTCGAGCGTCGGTCACGACCTGACCATCGAGGCGCTGGACTGGTCGGTGGAGATACGGGTTCCGGAGACCGGGCCGGCGAACGCGACCGCGGCGGCCCGCTTCGAGTTGGGGCCGCTGGCCGTACGGGCGGGTACCGGCGGCGCGACCGAATTGGCGGACCGGGAGCGGCGCGAAATCGAGAAGAACGCGCGGCGGACGCTGGACGTCGACCGCCACCCGACGGCAACGTTCCAGTCCACCCGGGTGGTCGCCGGCGAGGGCCGCACCACGATCAGCGGAGACCTCACGCTGCACGGCATCACCGGGCCGGTCGACGTCGACGTGCGGGAGGTGGCGCCGGACCGCTACCGTGCCACGACCGTGGTGCGCCAGTCCGCGTATGGCATCAAGCCGTACTCGGCGCTTCTCGGCGCGCTCAAGGTGCGCGACGACATCGAGGTCGAGATCGAGGTCGACCTCGGCGGCTGACGCCCAGCCGCCCGCGGTCTACGGCGAGCGCCTGCGGGACTCGTGGATGTCGGCCGCCGCGGCCTCGGCCTGCTGCGTCGCGGTCAACGAGCCGAGCAGCGCCAGTGCCCGCGCGCTGTCGGAGCCCGGCTCCGCGTGGTAGATCACCAGGAGCTGGCCGCCGGAATCGCCGACCGCCAGCTTCTCGCGGCGCAGTTCCAGCATCCCCACCTCCGGATGACGCATCCGGGTCGGCGCACCGGCCAGCGCCTTGACGTCGTGCCGCGCCCAGAGGCGACGGAACTGCTCGCTGGCCAGCGAGAGCTCACCGACGAGCTGGGCGATGCGCGGGTCCTCGACGTCGCTGCCGATCGAGGTACGGAACGCGGCGACCAGGCCACCAATGGCCTGCTCCCAGTCGGGGTACAGATCGCGCTCGTCCTCGTCCAGGAACATCGACCGCAGGCGGTTCTCCCCCGGCCGGATGCTTGGCGACAGCGCGGTCGCGAGCCGGTTCGCGGCCAGCACGTCGAACATCCGGTTCTCGACGAACGCCGGCAGCCCGACCACGTCGACCAGCTGCCGCAGCCCCGCAGGCACGCTCTGCCGCCGCGGCGGCCGCGCGGTCGCCGGCCGGGCGGTCGAGAGGCTCAGCAGGTAGCGCGTCGCCGTCGCGTCGAGGCCGAGCACGCGGGCCAGCGCCTCGAGCACCTGCGGCGAGGGGTTGCGGTCGCGCCCCTGCTCCAACCGCAGGTAGTAGTCCGCACTGATCCCGGCCAGGGTCGCGACCTCCTCGCGCCGCAGGCCCGGCGTGCGCCGCACGCCCGCCACGCGCAGCCCGACGTCCGCCGGGTCGACAAGCTCGCGGCGGGCACGCAGGTACTCGCCGAGCGCGTTTGACCTGGTCACAGCGCCAATTGTACGAGCGGCAGGTCGGCCCATCCTGGTCCTGCCACCCCCAGGATGAGCGGGGCACTGACTGCGCGCCCGCCACGCGCCCATCCTTGAACATGCCCGGTGCCGCCAGGCGCGGGCAGGAAGGACGTCATGGCATCCCACGAACTGCCCGGCGGCACCTACCAGGTCGCCGATCTCACCTTCACCCGCGTCGGCTACGGCGCCATGCAGCTGGCCGGCCCAGGCGTCTTCGGCCCGCCGAAGGACCGCGACGAGGCCGTCGCAGTGCTCCGCACCGCCGTTGAGCTGGGCATCCGGCACATCGACACCGCCGACTTCTACGGTCCACGGGTGACCAACGAGATCATCCGGGAGGCCCTGGCGCCGTACCCGGACGACCTGCACATCGTCACGAAGGTCGGCGCCCGGCGGGACGAGCGGGGAGGTTGGCCGCACGCCCGCACGCCGGCGGAGCTGCGCTCCCAGGTGCACGACAACCTGCGCAACCTCGGGCTCGACGTGCTCGACGTGGTGAACCTGCGGGTCGGCGGCGTCGAGGCGCCCGAGCCGGGCTCGATCGCGGAACAGTTCGAGGCGCTGGCACAGCTGCGCCAGCAGGGGCTGATCCGGCACCTGGGCCTCAGTACCGTCACGGCCGAGCAGCTTGCGGAGGCGCAGTCCATCGCGCCGGTGGTGTGCGTTCAGAACCTCTACAACGTCGCCCGCCGCGACGACGACGCGCTGGTGGACCTCACCGCGGCGCAGGGTATCGCGTACGTCCCCTACTTCCCGCTCGGTGGCTTCTCGCCGCTGCAGTCATCGGAATTGCAGACGGTCGCGGCGCGGCTCGGGGCCACACCGATGGCGGTCGCCCTCGCCTGGCTGCTGCGGCGTTCCCCCAACATGCTGCTGATCCCGGGCACCGCCTCGGTGGCGCACCTGCGCGAGAACGTCGCGGCCGCCACGCTGGAGCTGCCGCCCGACGCCCTGGCCGACCTCGACACCATCGGCGGCTCGCCGCTCAACGCCCCTCGGCTCACGTAGTTTCGTGTAGGGAGTGCGGGTCTCTCAGGTGCGTCTGATTCACTGGACGGCGACAAAGGGGCCCGATTTCATCGACAGTACGGGGGGGTTGACCGATGTTCGGTCGCTGGGCAGCGTTCGTGGTGCGCCGGCCGTGGTGGGTCATCGGTAGCTGGCTGGTCGGCGTGGTACTCATCCTGGCGTTCCTGCCGAGCCTGTCCAACATCACCAGCACCGACCAGGGCAGCTTCCTGCCCTCGAAGTACGAGTCGGTGCAGGCGAGCAACCTGGCCAACAAGGCCTTCCCGCAGCAGGTGACCTCGACCGCCATCGTCGTGGTGAAGCGCTCCGACGGTGCCCCGCTGACCGAGGCCGACCAGGCACGGGTGGGCCAGCTGGCCGACGCGATCAACGCCGCGCACGTCACCGGCATCGGCACCGCGGCGACCGGCCCGCGGGCGGTTGCGCCGAACAAGTCGGTGCAGCTGATCAGCATCCCGATCACCGCGGCGCCGAAGGACAACCAGGGCCAGATGAAGGCGGTGAAGGGCACCCGGGATGTCATCCGTACCAACATCGGCGGCGGCCTGACCGCGGGCGTGGCCGGGCAGGCGGCTCAGTTCCTCGACAACAACAACACCTTCAACACCGCGCTGGCCGTGGTGGGCATCGCCACCTTCTCGCTCATCATCGTGCTGATCCTGATCATCTTCCGGGCACCGATCGCCGCGCTGATGCCCATCATCGTCATCGGCGTGGTGCTGCAGGTCTCGTCGAACCTCGTGGCGGAGGCCGGCAAGCTGTTCAACTTCCACGTCGACCAGAGCCTGCAGACCCTGATGCTGATCGTGCTGTACGGCATCGGCACCGACTACATGCTGTTCCTGCTGTTCCGCTACCGGGAACGGCTGCGCGCGGGCGAGGACCGCAAGACCGCGATGGTGCAGGCCCTGGAGCGGGTGGGCGAGGTCATCACGTCGGCCGCGGCGGCCGTCATCATCGCGTTCCTGGTGCTGCTGCTGGCCACCTTCGGCGGGTTCGGATCGCTCGGGCCGGCCCTGGCCATCGCCGTGTTCGCCATGCTGGTCACCGCGCTGACCCTGATCCCGGCGCTGGTCAGCCTCATCGGGCGGGCCGTGTTTTGGCCGTCCAAGTCGTGGCGGCGTCCACCGACGGGCACCCGGTTCGCGCGCATCGGTGCGGCCGTGGGCCGCCGGCCCGCGGTGGCCGCCGTTGTCTCCGGCGTGGTGCTGCTGGCACTCGCCGCCGGCGTACTGGCGTTCAAGGCGGACTACGACTTCAGCGCCGGCTTCCCGGCCACGACCGAGTCCGCGAAGGCCACCAAGGACCTGCAGCGTGGCTTCCCGCAAGGCGCGCTGGACCCGACCGAGGCGTACCTGACCACCACGAACGGCTCGCCGCTGACCACCGCGCAACTCAACGACTTCTCCGCGGCGGCCGCGAAGGTGTCCGGCGTCGGGCAGGTGCAGCCGCCGGTACGCTCCGCCGACGGGAAGGTCGCGCGCTTCAACGTCCTGCTCACGCTGAACCCGGCCTCCAACGAGGCGATCACGCTGGTACACGACCACCTGCGCGGCGACCTGCACGCGGCCGCACCGCCGGGCACCACCGTGCTGGTCGGCGGTACCACCGCGATCTTCGCGGACATCAACTCGGCCAACAACCGTGACCTGTCGGTGATCCTGCCGGTCGCGGCGGTCCTCATCGCCCTGATCCTCGCGTTGCTGCTGCGCAGCCTCGTCGCGCCGCTGTACCTCGTGGTCGCGGTGCTGCTGAACTTCGCGGCCACCCTCGGCTCCGCCGTGTACCTGTTCCAGGGCCTGGAAGGTCACCCCGGGGTGACCTTCCAGCTCCCGATCGTGCTGTACCTGTTCGTGCTGGCGATCGGCACCGACTACAACATCCTGATGATCGCCCGCCTGCGGGAGGAGGCCCGCAGCGGCGAGAACCCGCGCAGCGCCGCGGCGCTGGGCATCGAACACGCCGGCCCCTCGGTCGCGGCCGCCGGCCTCATCCTCGCCGGCACGTTCGGTGCGCTTGCGCTGGCACCGGTGTCGTTCCTCCAGCAGATCGGCTTCTCGGTCGCGGTGGGCATCCTGCTGTCCGCGTTCGTCATGTCGATGTTCCTGGTGCCGTCGCTCACCGCGCTCATCGGGCATGCGGCCTGGTGGCCGGGGCACGGCGACGTGGCGCGTGCCGGGCACCCCGCGCCCGAGCAGCGGGAGGTCGCAGGGGACCTGCTGCGCGGATAGCAGGGCGGCCGTCGGCGGGCCCCGCCGCCGGCCTGCCCTGGCACGGGACACGTACGCTTGCGGGCGTGGCGCAGCCCGAGGGTCCTCAGCGCGTGAAGGTCGGCGTCCTGCTCCCCCGGCGCCCGGACCGCCTCGGCGAATGGCTGGCTGACGGGGCCGCCTTCGAGGCCGCCGGCGCCGACGCCCTGTGGATCGACCTGGCACCCGCCGAGGATCTCGATCCGCTCACGGTGACCGCGGCGCTGGCGGCGGTCACCTTCCGCTCGCTCCTGGTCTCGGTGCTGCCGGTTCCCGGCGAGCGCTCCCCCGCGCTCGCCCGTACCCTGGCCACGATCGGCGGGCTGAGCCGCGGCCGGCTGCGGATTCTCGCCCGCGACCTACCGGCAGGCGCGTTCGCCGGCGCCGGCCCGGGTCCGCGTGAGCTTCTGCCCTCCGCCGGCGACCACGGGTCGTTCGGGCCGGCGTACGACCTCGACCACGCTGACCGCTGGGCCTCGACTCCTCGACCGGACAGCCGCGCCGCCTGGCGCGCCACGCTGCTGGACGCCGCCGAATCCGGCTTCCGCGGGCTGCTGGTACCGGCCGATCCCCGGCTGCTCGACATCCTGCGCAATCCCGACGACCCGGGCCACCGTCTCGACCTTCATCTCGCCGCGGGCTGAGTGGACCGGAGAATTCCGCTTCCGGTCCCCGCGCACACCCGGGCTTTGGATTTATGATCCTTCCACGACTGCCGGTCGATCCGGAACAGGTCAAAGACGATCGATCCCGGCGTTCCCGACGGAGGGAGATCCTGGTGGAGGTCACCCGGCGCCAGTTCCTGGGGCTCAGTGCCAGTGCCACGAGTGCCGGGGCGCTCGGGCTCTCGCCCCTGGGGTTCAAGCTCGCGAAGGCCACCCAGGTCATGCAGAGCCTGCGCATCGAAGGGGCGACACTGTCCCACTCGGTCTGCCCGTACTGCGCGGTCGGCTGCGCGCTGCTGGCCTACACGAAGAAGTCGGCCAGCGGCGAGGTCAAGCTGCTGCAGATCGAGGGCGACCCCGACAGCCCGGTCAACGAGGGGCGGCTGTGCCCGAAGGGGGCCAGCTCCCTGCAGCTCGCCGTCTCCACCCGGCGGGTCGCGAGCCCCCTGTACCGGGAGCCGGGCGCGGCCGAGTGGAAGCAGGTCTCCTGGGACTTCGCCCTGGACAAGCTGGCGAGCAACATCAAGGCCTCGCGGGACCGCACCTTCGTCACCGTGGACGCCGACGCCAACGTCGTGAACCGCTGTGAGGGCATCGCGTTCGCCGGGGGCGCCGCGTTCAGCTCCGAGGAGGGCTACTTCGCCACCAAGGTGATGCGCAGCCTGGGCGTCGTCTACCTGGAGCAACAGGCCCGCGTTTGACACGGTCCCACGGTGACCAGTTTGGCCGCCACCTTTGGCCGCGGGGCCATGACCAACCACTGGCGTGACATCCGGAACGCCGATCTCATCATGATCAACGGAGCGAATCCGGCCGAGGCGCACCCGGTCGGGTTCCAGTGGATGCTGCGCGCCAAGCTCGACCGGGGCGCGAAGATGATCCATGTCGACCCCCGGTTCACCCGGACCTCCGCCGTCGCCGACCGGCACCTGCGCATCCGCGTCGGTACCGACGTCGCCTACTTCGGCGGACTGATCAACTACGTCCTGCAGAACAACCTCATCCACCGGGAGTACGTGCAGTTCGCGACGAACGCCGGCCTGGTGGTCAAGGAGGGGTACAGCTTCACCGACGGGCTGTTCAACGCGTACGACCCGCAGAAGCGGGTCTACGACACCACGAAGTGGGCGTACGAGACCGGGCCCGACGGGTACGCCGTGGTCAACATCGACCATCCGCGATCGGTGCTCAGCCTGCTTCGCGAGCACTACAGCCGGTACACACCCGAGATGGTCGAGCGCATCACGGGCATCCCGAAGGACCAGTTCCTGGAGGTCGCCCAGATGGTCGGCGAGATGGGCCGGCCGGACAAGGTGATGACGATCGTCTACGCGGTCGGCCTGACCCACCACACCACCGGCGTGCAGCTGATCCGCTCCGGCGCGGTGCTGCAGTTGCTGCTGGGCAACATCGGACGCCCCGGCGGCGGGATGAACGCCGAGCGCGGACACGCCAACATCCAGGGCAACACCGACCACGCGATCTCCTGGGACATCCTGCCCGGGTACCTGAAGGCGCCCGCACCCGGTCAGCACAACCTCACCGACTATGTGGCGCAGAGCGCGAGCAAGAAGCTGCTGGCCAACTCGCTGAACTTCTTCGGCGAGAACTACCGCAAGTTCATGGTGAGCCTGCTGAAGACCTGGTACGGCGACGCCGCGACCAAGGACAACGAGTTCGCCTTCGACTACCTGCCCAAGCCGCGGGCCAACGCGTCCTGGCTGTCCATCTTCGACCAGGCCCTGCAGGGCAAGATGGAGGGCCTGATCCTGTCGGGGATGACCGCCACGAGCATCGGACCGGACTCCAACCAGGTGCTGCAGGCGCTGTCCAAGCTCAAGTGGCTGTGCGTCATGGACCCCTTCGCCACCACCAGCTCCGAGTTCTGGAAGGCGCCCGGCCTGGACGCGAGCAGGATCCAGACCGAGGTGCTGATGCTGCCCACCACGCACTGGATCGAGAAGGACGGTTCGTTCACCAACAGCGGGCGCTGGGCGCAGTGGAAGGAGCAGGTCCTGCCGCCGCAGGGGCAGTCCCGCCACGACCACATCATCCTCGCCGACGTCTTCAGCCGGTTGCGCGCCCTCTACCAGCAGCAGGGCGGCAAGTTCCCGGATCCGGTGCTCAACCTCACCCTCCCGTACCAGGACCCGAAGGCGCCGCTGCTGGACGAGATCGCCCAGGAGATCAACGGCAAGGACCTGGGTACCGGCCAGCGGCTGGCGAGCTTCGCCGCGCTCAAGGACGACGGGACCACGACCGCGGGCGACTGGATCTACACCGGGCACTACCCGCCCACGGGCAACCTCACCAAGCGCCGCAACGGCGTGCAGAACCCGACCGCGAACGACCCCACCGGCATGGGCTTCTACCCGAACTGGGCGTGGTGCTGGCCGCTGAACCGCCGGGTGCTCTACAACCGCGCCTCGGCGGATGCGGCCGGACACCCCTGGGACCCGAAGCGGCCGGGCATCGCCTGGGATCCGGCGGCCGGCAAATGGGTAGGCGACGTGCCGGACTACCCGCCCACCGCCGATCCCGCAAACCCCGCGTCTCCGCTGCCGTTCATCATGACCGGCGAGGGTACCGGCCGGCTGTTCAGCAACGGCGTGGCGGATGGGCCCTTCCCGGAGCACTACGAACCGGTCGAATCCCCGGTGGACAACCCGCTGCACCCCACCGTGTCGGCCTCGCCGGCGGCCTTCCTGTACGACAAGGCGGCCGGCCGGCCCAACCGGTTCGGCACCTCCGCGGACTACCCCTACGTCGCCACGTCCTACCGGCTGACTGAGCACGAGCACTACGTCACGCAGAACATCCCGCACCTGGTGCAGCTGCAGCCGGAGCCGTTCGTCGAGATACCGGCGGAACTGGCCCGGGAGAAGGGCATCAAGACCGGCGACCGGGTACGGGTGTCCTCCAAGCGCGGCAAGCTGGAGGTGCGGGCCGTGGTCACCAAGCGCCTCGGAGCGCTGACGGTGGACGGGAAGAAGATCTACCAGATCGGCATCCCCATCCACTGGGGGTTCGTGGGCATCAACACCGGCCAGCACTGGCTGGCCAACGCGTTGACCCCCTTCGTCGGCGACGCCAGCGCGCGTACGCCCGAGTTCAAGGCCTTCCTCGTCAACCTCGAGAAGATGTGACCACCATGGCCGCGGTCGGCGTCGAGCGGGCAGGAGGCCCGTGGGCGGGTCACCGGCGGCGGGCGCGCGCCCTGCGCGAAGCACACCCGTTCGCCGAGGAGATGCTCACCCTGTACCTCGCCCTGCTCGACGTCTGGGAGGGCGCGGCCGAGCTGGTACGCGCGGAGCGGCCGCATCCGGCGAAGCTCGCGGCGTGGACGGCCGACCGGGTGCTGCCCCGGGTCATGGCGGCGACCGCGGCCGGTGGCCCGCGGCCACTCGCGCAGGCCGCCGGCGACCTGCTGGCCGCCGGCGGCTGCGAGGAGTGGGTGGCCGCCTGGCTTTGCGGTGAACCGCTCGATCCGGTGACGCGGTACCTGGCCCGAGCCTCGACCTGGGCGCCGCTGGTGGCCCTGGGCGCGGACGCGGCGCAGGCGTGCGCCGAGGACCCGTCAGCACGCGACGAGCGGCACTGCCCGCGCTGCGGTGGCCTGCCGCAGTTCAGCTTCCGCAGCGGTGGCGGCGACCCGCTGGTCAGCGGGCGCCGGCACCTGGCGTGTTCGCGCTGCGGGCACAGCTGGAGCTACTCGGCCAGCTCCTGCCCGTCCTGCGGCGAGACCACGGGCGCGCAGCGCACGATGTACGCCGAGCGGCGGGACGGCCCGGTCGTGGGACGGGTGACCGACGACCAGCGCGCCGCCGAGGGTACTGAGGGCGAGGCGCCGACCTTCCCGCACCTGCGCGTCGAGGCCTGCGCCAGCTGCCAGCGGTACGTCATCGACGTCGACCTGGGCCGCGACGCGCGCGCCGTGGCGGAGGTCGACGAGCTCGCGGCGTTGCCGTTGGACCTCTACGCGGCCGACCACGGCCTTTCCAAGATCACGCCCAACCTGATGGGGTCCTGATGGTGGATATCACGCCCGGCCAGGCCTACGGATTCTTCACCGACACGAGCGTCTGCATCGGCTGCAAGGCCTGCGAGGTCGCCTGCAAGGAGTGGAACCTGCTCCCCGGCGACCAGCCGCAGTTCCGCGACGGCTTCGACAACACCGGTACCCTCGACGCGCAGAACTGGCGCCACGTGCGGTTCATCGACAACGTGCCCGACGAGACGTTCGGGGTCGGCCAGGGCAAGGCCTGGCTGATGATGTCGGACGTCTGCAAGCACTGCCAGCACGCCAGCTGCATGGAGGTCTGCCCGACCGACGCGATCATCCGGACCGAGTTCGACACCGTCTACATCCAGCCGGACGTGTGCAACGGGTGCCGCAACTGCATCGCGGCATGCCCGTACGACGTGATCGGCCTCGACGCGGACAAGAAGGTCGCGCAGAAGTGCACCCTGTGCTACGACCGCCTGCAGGGCGGGATGGAGCCGGCGTGCGCCAAGGCCTGCCCGACCCAGTCGATCCAGTTCGGGCCGGTCATCGAACTGCGGGAGAAGGCCCAGCAGCGGCTGACCGACCTGCATACGCAAGGGGTACCCGAGGCACGCCTGTACGGCGCCGACGAGTCGGTCTACGGCGGGCTGAACGCGTTCTTCCTGCTGATGGACGAGCCGGAGGCGTACCGGCTGCCGAACGCTGCCAACGCCGTGCTGCCGCGCCGCAACAACCCGCGCGGCTACCTGGCCGCCGCGGTGACCGCCGTCCTGGCGGTGGTCGGCGGGCTGGTGGCGCTGCGCCGGCGCCGGGAGCCGCCGCCGGTCGTGGCGGTACCGGCGGCCCGGCCCGACCCCGACTCCGCCGCGGTCGACGAGCCCGCCGCGGCCGCTGCCGACGAGTCCGCCGCGGCCGACGCGGAGCAGGAGGCGAAGCCGTGAGCGTCCTGGCCAAGGCCGAACACTTCGCCGGCCCTCCACAGTGGACCTGGTACATCCTGTTCTACTTCTTCCTGGCAGGCCTGTCGGGCGGGTCGTACGTCATCGCCACCCTGCTGCGCCTGCGGGGCGACCCCGCCCAGCGCGCCGCGGCTCGGCTCGGGTACTACGTCGCGTTCCTGGCGTTCCTGGTGTGCCCGGTGCTGCTGACCCTCGACCTCGGCAAGCCGGAGCGGTTCTGGCACATGCTGGTCAACACCACGCCGGACCAGCAGGCTCCGACCTTCAAGTACTGGTCGCCGATGTCGGTGGGCGCCTGGGCGCTGGTGGTGTACGGCGTGTTCGTAACGGTCTCCTTCGTCGGCGCGCTCGCGGGTGACCGGGTGAGCCGCACCGGCGCCGCCGGGCCGCTCGCGCGGTTGCTCGACGGGGCGGTGGGGACCGCCTGGGGCGTGCTCGGTTCCCTGGTGGGCCTGTTCATCGCCGGGTACACCGGCGTGCTGCTGGCCGTGTCCAACCAGCCGGTATGGAGTGACACCTGGGCGCTGGGCGGGCTGTTCCTCGTCTCCGGGTTCTCGGGCTCGGCCGCACTGCTCGGGTGGCTGGCGCGGTTGCGTAGCGCGGCGCGGCCGGCCGCCGAGGACATCGTGCGCGCCGAGCGGTTCTTCGTCGTCCTCGAGGTGATCCTCATCGTCGCCTTCGCGGTGACGCTGATCCCGGCGGGCACCCTGGGCCGCGCGTTCGGTTTTCCCTGGGCGCTGCTGTGGCTCGTCGCGCTCGTCGGTCTGCTGCCCACCCTGCGCCGGCCGACGCCGCGACCCTCGGCTACCGGCGGTGGGGTGGCGGCGCGCGCCGCCGCGGCGCCCGGGCTGCTGCTGACCCTCGTGGTGCTCGCCGGCGTGCTGGCCCTGAGGGCCGCGGTGATCTTCAGCGCGCAGTGACCGCGGGGCGCTGACTCACCGCCCGGTGACGCGGTGCTGCCCGTCCGGGGTACGCAGCGTCCTGCCCCGCACCGCGAGGTGCTCCAGCAGCGGGACGATCACCTTGCGGGTGGTACCCAGCGCCTCCCGCGCCTGGCTCGCCGTGAACGGCTGCGGCAGACCGGCCAGCACGTCCACCGCGGTCGCGACCGCGTCGGGCAGCAGCACGACGCCCGGCGCGAGCCGTACCAGCCGCCCGGCCCGTGCCGCCAGCGCGATCTCGGCCGCATGCAGCCCGAGCGCCGCCAGGTCCTCCTCCGTCGGCACCGCGAAGCCGTCCCCGCCCCAGCGCGCCTGCAGCGCCTGCACCGCCGCACGTACCGCCGGCGCGAGGATGTCCGGCGCCTGCGCGTGGACGATCATCCCGTTGCGCACCTGCCACGGTGCCGACAGCAGCGCCGGCACGAGTCGCGCGTCCGGCAGCTCGAGGACCTTGCGCGCGTCCTCGACGGCCAGCGGCCCGGCCGACGGGTCCTCCGCCCGCTGCGCGAGCAGGATGGAAAGCCGTTCCCGCAGCTCAACACTCTCCTCGGGCGCCACCAGCCAGTCGCCGACCAGGGCGGGTACCGGCGGAGTCACCCCCATCGCCCGCAGCACACCTTCCCGCACGATGCGCCTGCGGCGCAGCTCGCCCATGCCGTCGGGCGTGTCCGGGTACTCCTGAAGCTCACCGGCGCGCCGCCGGGCCGCGCCCCGACGACCCAGCGGCGGCGGGTCGACGTCGAGCAGGACGGCACCACCGGCGACGCCCCGGTCGTGGCGAAGGACGACACGGTCACCCACCCGCAACGGCAGGGGGGCGTCCAGCGTCAGTCGCACCGTGTCCTCACCGATCGGCCGCAGCACCGCGCTGACCGTCGAGGTACCCACGTGGACCAGCAACTCGCGGGGCAGGTCGGCCGGTACGCACAGCCGGGCCCGCACGTCGGCGACGGCGGTGCACCGGTAGCTGCCGGGTGTCATGAGCGCGTCGCCGCGCCGGACGTCCCCTCGGCCGGCGCCGCGCAGGTTGAGCGCCACCCTGGCCACCCCGGCCGCCTGCGGCACACTGCGGTTGAGCGACTGCATCCCGCGTACGACGAAGCGCCCGGCGGTCCGGGCAAGCTCGAGGGTGTCCCCCACCCGGACCGTGCCTTCGGCAAGGGTCCCGGTGACGACCAGACCCGCGCCGCGGATGGTGAAGCCGCGGTCGACCCACAGCCGGACCGGGGCGGACGGGTCGCCCTCGGGCAGCCGGGCGACCAGCTCGTCCAGCGCCCGGCGCAGCTGTGGCAGCCCTTCGCCGGTACGGGCGCTGACCGCGACCCACGGGATCTCGCCGAGGCTGGTGGGCCGGATCTGCTCGAGTGCCTCCTCGACGGCGAGGTCCGCGTCCAGCAGGTCCGTCTTGGTCACCGCGAGCACGCCGTGCGAGACACCGAGCGCGTGTAGTGCCGTCAGGTGCTCCGCGGACTGCGGCATCCAGCCCTCGTCGGCGGCGACCACGAACAGCACCGCGGCGACCGGGCCGACGCCGGCGAGCATGTTGCCGACGAACCGTTCGTGGCCTGGTACGTCGACGAACGCGATGGGCCCGCGCTCGCCGTCGGTCCACACGAAACCGAGATCGATGGTCAGCCCGCGCCGCCGCTCCTCGTCCCAGCGGTCGGGCTCCATGCCCGTCAGCGCCCGCAGCAAGGCGGACTTGCCGTGGTCGACGTGACCGGCCGTCGCGATCACCTGCATGAGACCACCCGCCGATCATCGAGCGTTCGAGGAGGACGCGTCCTCGGTGGCAGTGGCGGAGGTGGACGGGAGTCGAACCCGCCGACGCGTTCGTCACGCGTCCTACGGCTTTGAAGGCCGCGGCCGGCACCGGCCGACGAACACCTCCGCGCCGACACTACAGCGATTCGCCGCCGAGATCATCCCCTGACGACCACGTTCAGCGGACCACGAGTAGGTGCTCGCCGCGCGGGATGAGCTCGCCGATGACCGGCGCGCCGGGCAGCTCCCCGGCAACGACCAGGCCGCCGGAGGTCTGCGCGTCGGCCAGCAGCAGCGCCTCGGTCTCGTCGGTACCGGTGAATCGGGTGTCGGGCCGTACCCAGTCGAGGTTTCGGCGGGTGCCGCCACTGACGTAGCCGGCGGCGGCGGCCTCGCGGGCGCCGTCGAGGTACTCGAGCGCGGCGGAGTCGACGACCGCCGTGACACCGCTGGCCCGCGCCAGCTTGAGCAGGTGCCCGAGCAGGCCGAAGCCGGTGACGTCGGTGGCGCACCGGTACCCGCGGTCGACGGCCGCGTTCGCCGCATCGCGGTTGGACAGCGTCATCTCGGCGATCGCGTTGGCGAAGACCTCCCCGGTCGCCTTGTGCCGGGCGTTGAGCACCCCGATGCCCAGCTTCTTGGTCAGTGACAGGGGCTGGCCGGCCCGGCCGGCGTCGTTGCGCAGCATCCGGTCCGGGTCGACCACCCCGGTCACGGCCAGGCCGTACTTCGGCTCCGGGTCATCCACACTGTGTCCACCCGCGAGGTGGCAGCCCGCCTGTCTGGTGACCGCGAGGCCGCCGCGCAGCACCTCGGCGGCCAGCTCCATCGGCAGCACGGTCCGTGGCCAGCACAGCAGGTTCACGGCCAGCGCCGGTCGCCCACCCATCGCGTAGACGTCGGACAGCGCGTTGGTCGCCGCGATCCGGCCCCAGTCGTACGCGTCGTCGACAACCGGGGTGAAGAAGTCGGTGGTCAGCACGAACGCCGGCCCGCCGTCCGGCGCGGCCATCACGGCCGCGTCATCGCCGGTGTCGACGCCGACGAGCAACCGGCCGTAGGCGTCGGGTACCGGGGCGCCCACAGGCAGCCTGGCAAGCACGTCCTCCAACTCCCCCGGCGGGATCTTGCACGCGCAACCGCCACCGTGCGCATACTGCGTCAGGCGGACCTTCGTCATCCGATTGCCGTCAGGAGCGTCAACAGCGATGCCCATCCACGCATTGTCACCCGACCATGGCGGGGACGACAGCCGCCGGCGCATCCCGGCGACCGACGTCCTGCTGTCGCTGCCCGTTCTCGAAGCCGCCGCCGCCCGCCTGGGCCGGCAGAGGGTCAAGGACAGCATTACCGCCGCGCAGGACCGGGCACGGCGCGGCCAGATCACGCCGGACGAGATCGCCGCCAGCGCGCTCGATTCGCTGCCGCCGCACGCCACGAGCCTGCGCCAGGTGGTCAACGCGACCGGCGTCATCGTGCACACCAACCTCGGCCGCGCCCCCCTGTCGCCCGCCGCCCGCGACGCGCTGAACGTCGTCGCGGGCGCGACCGACGTGGAGTACGACCTGACCACCGGCCGGCGCGCCCGGCGTGGCCAAGGAGTCCTGCGGGCGCTGGCCGCCGCCGTACCGGACGCGCAGGCCGTGCATGTCGTCAACAACAACGCCGCCGCGCTGTTGCTGTGCGGGCTCGCGCTGGCCCGCGACGGCGAGATCATCGTCAGTCGCGGCGAACTGGTCGAGATCGGCGACGGCTTCCGCATTCCCGACCTGCTCACCTGCGCCGGCGCCCGGCTGCGCGAAGTCGGCACGACCAACCGCTGCTCGGTGCGTGACTACGCCGACGCGATCGGCCCGCAGACCGCGTTCATCCTGAAGGTGCACCCGTCGAATTTCGTCATCTCCGGCTTCACGTCCGCGGTGGACGTGGCGGACCTCGCCACGCTCGGGCCGCCGGTCGTCGTGGACATCGGATCCGGTTTGCTCGCGCCGCATCCGCTGCTGCCCGACGAGCCGGACGCCGCGACCGCCCTGCGCCGGGGCGCCGCCCTCGTCACGGCGAGCGGCGACAAGCTGCTGGGCGGCCCGCAGGCCGGGCTGCTGCTCGGCCGGTCGGTACTCGTCGAGCGGCTGCGCCGGCACCCGACGGCCCGCGCGTTGCGCGTGGACAAGCTCACCCTGGCGGCGCTGGAGGCGACACTCGCAGGACCACCGGTACCGGTGCGCACCGCGCTGGAGACGCCCGCGCCGGTGCTGCATTCGCGCGCCGAGCGGCTGGCCGAGCGGCTGCGCGGCGACGGTGTCGACGCCCGGGCGGTGCCGTCGCTCGCAGCGGTGGGCGGAGGTGGCGCGCCGGGGGTGACCCTGCCGAGCGCGGCGCTCAGCGTACCCGCGGCCTTCGCCGCCCCGCTGCGGACCGGCCGGCCGCCTGTGGTGGGACGCGTCGAGGACGGGCGGTGCCTGCTCGACCTCCGTACCGTCTCCCCCGAGGACGATGAGGCCGTCGTGGTCGCCGTACTGGCCGCCCGCTCCACGATCGACCAGTAGCGCGCACAGCCGCGACGGTGTGTCACCCGTGGAGCTCGAAACGCCGGAACAGGACACTAAGATCAGTGCCGTGTCACGGATCGCTGTCATCGGTGCGACCGGCCACGTGGGCACGTTCCTTGTGCCACGACTGGTACGCGCCGGCCACGACGTAGTCGCGGTGAGTCGAGGGCTGCGCGAGCCGTACCTGCCGGACGAGGCCTGGAGCTCCGTCCAGCTGGTGGCGTTGGACCGCGAGGCGTTGGCCGACGACTTCCCGGCCACCATCGCCGGACTCAAGGCCGACGTCGTGGTCGACATGACCTGCTTCACCCGGACCGCCGCCGAGCGGCTCGTCGTCGGGCTGCGCGGTCACACGTCGCTGCTGGTGCACTGCGGCACGATCTGGGTACACGGCCCCAGCTCGGTCGTACCGATCACCGAGACCGACCATCGCGGCCCGATCGGCGAGTACGGCATTGGCAAGGCCGAGATCGAGGACCTGCTGCTGGCCGAGTCGGCGACCACGAACGGGTTGCCCTGCGTCGTGTTGCGGCCCGGCCACATCACCGGCCCCGGCTGGCCGATGATCAACGCGGTCGGCAACCTCGACCTCGACGTGTGGCACCGCCTCGCCACCGGCCAACCGGTCAACATGCCCAACCTGGGCGCGGAGACCGTGCACCACGTCCACGCCGACGACGTCGCCCAGGCGTTCCAGCTCGCGCTCGAGCGGCCGGACGTCGCCGCCGGCAACGCGTACAACGTCGTGTCGGAGCGGGCGATGACACTGCGCGGCATCGCGACGGCGGTAGCCGGCTGGTTCGGTCGCGAGGCCGACTTGCGGTTCATGCCGTTCGACCAGTTCCGCGCCGGTACCGCCGACGAACTGGCCGAATCGTCGTGGGAACACATCGTCCGCAGCCACTCGATGAGCATCGACAAGGCACGACGGCAGCTCGGTTACGCACCCCGGTACACCTCGCTGCAGGCGATCGCCGATGGCCTGGCGTGGCTGGTCGCGCAGGGGCAGGTCGACCTCGGACCCGACGGCGCCCGGATCCTCAGCCAGATCTGAACGCCGCGGCAGGCCACGGTCGCCGGATCGCTTTTTCGGGCAGCGGGCGCCGCTCAGGTCGGCGGCCACGCCGGTCGGGCGGGTCGACTCCGCCGAACACCGCGACCGCCACCGCCGCAAGCCAGCGGTGCCTCTGATCAAGATGACCGTGGACAACGTATACGGCGCCGTGATCCGACATCCGAAGGATCGAGACGCCACAGCTTTCGCCGGCCGTCACGGGCGTTGCTTGATCCCGGACTCCAGCAATTTCATTACTTCTGCGATCCGTAGCGGACGCTGTTCGGGCCGCCGTTTGGTCGCCTCGATCCAGCGTAGGTAGGCCAGGCGGTAGAACTGTGCGAGCGAGTCGAAGAAGGCGGCCGCGGCAGGGTTGGCCGCCAGGGCCTCGGCAATGTCTTCGGCGAGGTCGTCCCGTTGGGGCCCCTCAGGTGCGATGTCCACCGTCACTTCATCGCCGACAACTAGCCCGGCGCGGCTGGGCGATTTCGGGCCGAGAGTGAATCCGAAGCCGTCGGCCACCGGTTCGATGACGGTCCGGACGCGGATTCCGTTGACGGTGCCCGAGACGTGGTGGCGCGGCTTGGTGCCCCAGACCTCGTCCGGGTTGAACGGCACGGGCACAAGCAAGCTGTCACGGCTGGCGGCGGCGACCCTGGCGGCGAAGCGTTGCGGCTCCATGGGCACCCATCCTGTCATGGCGACCGGGCGACGCTGCGCGGTCGATCTCCCCCGTTGCGACCGGGTGGCTGGGCGGCCCGTCCGCCGAACGGACGGTCAGGAAAGTTCCGCCCCACCGGATCAGGCCGCGCTGATCTACTGCGGGGACCGCACCCGTCGCGGCGCCCAGACGCCGTCCCGGAACCAGGAACGGGATACCGCGGTGTCCAGCAGCACCACCTGCAACGCCGGAAGCGCGAGGCCGGCCAGGACGTGCGGATCATGCGATCGCCAACGGTCGTACACGATGCCGGCGATCGCGAGGACGCTCAGCATGAGTACGGTGATCCGGGCCCACTGCCCCCCGCGCTGCAGGCTCCGGGCGATCGCCAACCAGACCAACCCGAGGACCGCCAAGGTGATCGGGATGACCAGACCGCCACCGGCCACACCACGCCGAACGGAGTCAGGCAGCCGGTCTCCGCCCACCTTCGATCCGGCTCGCACGACGATCAAGGTCGCCAGAACCGTCGCGACGATGGTGCACAGGGCCAACAGGTACTGGATCAGTGCCACCACCTGGACCGGTGCCGGGGCGTAGTGCCGGTACCGGGCGACGAGCGCAGGGCGACCGACGTAGGCAGGGCGACTCATGTGTCCAGCGTGCTCCGATCGCGCAACATCCACCGTCACGATCCGAACTCACTTCGAGCCACGTTGCGTCGCCGGATGATGCGGGCCTTGACCCGCCCGGTCGCCCCGGTAGCATCATGCTCGACAAGTTACTGACCAGTAAGTGGGCATGGAGCTGCCGCGTGCTGGCCCGTTAAGGAGTGCGGATGCCAACGCTCGAACGCCACGACGACGTCTTCGTCCTCGACCTCGGTGACGGCGAAAACCGCTTCCACCCCGACTGGATCGCGGCGGTCAGCGGCGCACTGGACGAGGTGGAGAAGGCTGACGGCCCGCGCGCGTTGGTGACCGCCGCCAGCGGCAAGTTCTTCTCCAACGGCCTGGACCTGGAATGGCTGGGCGCGAACGCCGACCGGCACCAGGAGTACGTGGCCAGCGTGCAGGAGTTGTTCGCGCGGGTGCTGTCCCTGCCCCTGATCACGGTCGCCGCCCTGCAGGGACACACCTTCGCCGCCGGGGCGATGTTGTCGCTGGCGCACGACTTCCGCGTGATGCGCGCGGATCGGGGGTTCTGGTGCCTGCCCGAGGCCGACATCGGCATTCCGTTCACGCCAGGCATGTCGGCGCTCATCCAGGCCCGGTTGGCGCCGCAGGTCGCGCACGAGGCGATGACCACCGCCCGCCGCTACGGCGGCGCGGACGCCGCGACCGCGGCGATCGTCGACCTGGCGGTGGGCGAACAGGAGGTCCGCGCGAGCGCCGTGCGGATCGCCGCGTCGCAGGCCGCAAAGGCGGGAGCCACCCTGGCCACCATCAAGACCCGGCTGTACGCGGGCGTGCTCGACGCCCTGGGCGGCGACTCGCGCGGCTGAACTGGTCAACGACTGCTGTCTGTCGCGACCATCGAGCGCTTGCGGACGAGATCGTCGACTGCGAAGACTGCGGCCGGCGCGCTCACGCCGCCTCCGGAGCAAGCAGCAACTCGACCCGACGGACCCGGTTCAGCGCCACGGCCCCACCGTCCCGAGGGCGAGCGCCACGACCGCCACCCCGGCGGCCATGGTCAGCAGGATTGCGGCGCCGCGCCAGAAGCCGCCGGGCACCGCCCGCGCCCGGGATGGGAGGGTCAGCCGTAACGCCGGTACCAGCCGGCCGAGGACATGCAGCGTGGTCACGCCGAACCACACCACGAAGGTGGCCTTGTGGATCAGAATCGCGTCCAAGGCCCTGCCCGACGTCCCCACCAACGGGCGACGGCTGGCCTCCGGACCGATCAGAATGAGCGCCGTGCCCGAGGCCAGCACCGCGAGGGTGGCGACCACGACAAGCGGCCCGAGGACGCGTAGCGGCATAGGCGGCGGACCGGCCTCGCGGTACGGCTGGCTGCCCGTGTAGTACCGCAGGATCCGCCAGCCGGTACTCGCGGTCTTCAGCAGTACCGGTGGGATCAGCGCGACGCCGACGACCACATGCCAGGTAATGAGGCCGTGGATGTCAAGAACTGTCACGCCTTCAACCGCGAGAAGCACCAACAGCACCGCTCCGGTCCACGCGGTCAGCCGAGCGTTGCCCGCGGGGCCGCCGGCGCCACCGAGCACCGGGTCCGTGCGGTGCGAACGCCCGATCGCCTCGTCTATCGTGTCCGCGGCCATCCGGGGCAATGCCATCGCAGTCCTTCCTCCCTCTCGCCCGCAGTCGATGCGGATGCTGTGTTGGTGATGTGCCCGCACGAGTGACGCTCGCCCGGCGACGTCGGTCCGTGCTGGTCTCGGACGCGAGTTCACCACCGCCGCGGCCGGCGGACAGGCACGCGGGCTGCGCTCACTTGAGATGCGCGGCGTCCAGCGCGGCCTGCAGCGACTGGGCGTATGCCTCGCTGGTCAGGGTGGCACCGCTGACCGTGTCGATATTGGCGCTCTGGGCGCTGAGCACCTCCTGGCGCAGCTGCGGTACCGCGGAGGAGTTGATCCGGCGGGAGTGGCTGTCCTGCGGCAGCGACAGGGCAATCACGTCGACGATCTTTCCGCCGGAGATCTTCGCCTGTACCTGCACCACGCCGTACCCGTCGTCGACCGGGCTGCCGTTGACCGTCAGGGATCCCGAGCCGGACGTGGTCGCGGGCGAACCGCCAGGGCCGGATGGGGCCGCCGAGGTACCCGCCGCGTCCGGTGCGCCGGACGCGGTCGGCCCGACAATTCCAGTCGGCGCGGCGGTCGAGCCGCCGGCGGGACCGGAGGTGCTCGTCCGGTAGCTGAAGAGCAGTACGAGTCCGGCCACGGTGCTCACCATGGTCAGGGTGATCCGGCGCATCCGCTTTCCCTCCTGATTCACCAAGCGAAGTCTTCGCAGTGCACCTGCTTGTCCGGTACCCGGGCTTCCCGCAACGCCGCGCGGACCGCGTCCATCCACGGGGCCGGCCCACACAGGTAGACGTCGCGGTTGGCCAGGTCCGGGGCGAGCCGGTGCAGCATGTCCTGGTCGGACAGGTGGGAGAGCGACGCCGGCAGCCAGGACGGCCGGTCGGGTGGCGGACCCTCCAGGTAGTGCACTGAGGCGCCCCGGCGCCGGGCGACGTTGTCCAGCTCGTCCCGCAGCGCCAGGTCGTCCCACGTGTTCGCGCGGTAGGCCAGCGCGGCGTCGCCGGGCCGGTACGGCAGCTCTTCCAGCAGGGCGCGCAGCGGGGTGATGCCGATTCCGGCACCGAGCAGCAGGATCCGTCGCCGGGTGCGGACGGCACCGGTCAGCCGCCCGTACGGGCCCTCGATCAGCACCCTGGTACCGGGCCGGGCACGGGCGATGCGGTCTGCGTCATCGCCCCCGGCGCGGACTGTGATCCTGAGCTGGTCGCTGCGCGGCGCCGCCGACAGCGAGTACGGGTGCGCGCGCGTCCAGCCGGTGCCGGTCAGGAACCGCCAGTTGAAGAACTGCCCGGCCCGTGCCGGCAACCGGTCCAGATCGCGGCCGGACAGGTACACCGAGAACACACCGGGTGCCTCCCACCGCACCCGCTTGACCCGCAGGTCGTGCCGCATGCTGCGCGATAGCGGCTGCCCGACACGGAATACCAGCACACTGCCGGCACACACCAGGTACGCGGACCACCAGTAGGCGCGAGCCGCGGTCGAGCCGATGAAGTCCGAGCCTGTCCACAACTGATGCGGCAACGCGAGTCCGACGCCGAGGTAGGCGTAGAGGTGCAGGAAGTGCCAGGACTCGTACCGCAGGCGACGCCGGGCGGCCCGGATCGACAGGGCCACCACGGCGAACAGCAGTCCGGTACCGGCCACCGCGAGCAGCATGCCGGGGTACGTCACGGTCAGCCGCCAGGCTTCAGCAACGACGTTGGCGCGACCGGTACCGGCGGAGCCGACCACGATCAGCGCGATATGCGCGACGACCAGCCAGAACGACGTCAGTCCGGCGTACCGGTGCCAGCGGGTGAGCTGGTCCTGACCGTAGCTGCGCTCGACCCACGGTACCCGGGCCATCAGGAAGACCTGGATGAGCAGGAGGTCGGCGGCCAGCAGGCCGGTCAGCCGACCCAGCGAGGAAGCGGACTGCGCCCCGCCCGCCGTCGCCGCCTGCAGACCCGCGTGGTGCAGCCACAGTGCGACGACTGCGACCACGCTGGCGATGCCGACCGTCCCCACCGCGTCCCCCCACCACCGGGCCGGCTCTGGTACCTGCATCCTCCGTGCAACCACGACGACAACCCTGCCCACGGTTTCTCAGAACACCTTTAGCCGGGGCCGCCCCGCAGGCCAGAATGGCGGGCCGTGGGGGTCCGGCGGTGGCCAACGGTGCGAGGCCCACACGAGCTAGCCATCCCAGGGCCGCCACGGACGCCCGGTCCTTGGCTGACCGGGATCCTGCCATGTGGGCGGCAGACCTCCGGCTTCCCACCGCTGATGCGGTCGTTGCGGCCAACTGAGCACTATGTACGTTTACGATCGGGCTTGCGCGGGATGTCCCCTTTCGGAATCGGTGACTCTCCGGAATGTCGGGCGAGGTCCACCGGTTGTATACCCCCGGTCACCGAATCCCCGGGCACCGCAACGCACCGCCTCTCCTGGCGCGGTACGCGGGCCCCGACCGGAAGGGCCTCCCCCTGTGAAGACGCTGTCGACGAAGACCCTCCTCGGCAAGATCCCGTTCGACAAGATCCCGTTCGACAAGGGCCTGTTCACCAGGGACGCCCTCAGCCGCTCGTTGACCACCGCCACGAAGACGCCAAGTCGCAAGGTGGCGCTCGCCGCGGCTGGTCTGGCCGTGACCGGCGGCGCGATCGCCGGCCCCGTCCTGGCGACCGGCCCGGACGCGCATGCCGCATCGGCAGCCGCGGGGTCCGGGGCCGCGTCAACGAGCAGCAGTGGCGGACAGGCGTCGCCGGCGGCCCAGAAGGACGCGCAGGTGACCTCCGATCCGCGGGACAAGGCGATCAACGTCGACTACCAGCCGCAGACGACCTTCTACTACTGCGGCCCGGCGGCCACGCAAATCGCCGCCAGCGCCCAGGGCCACAACCTGAGCCAGGATGAGCTGGCGGGCAAGCTGGGCACCACGGTCAACGGCACGAACTCTGCCGCGGACACCACCCGGGTGCTCAACAACGTCACGGGTACCAACGCCTACCACACGACGTCGATCCCCGGCACGCCGAGGCAGGCACAGGTCGACCAGGTCCAGGCCGACGTCATGCGCTCGTTGAATGACGGTCGCGCGGTCGTGGCCAACATCGCGGGCGCGACGACGGACGTCACCGGTGCGACGCACGACTTCCCGGGCGGCCACTACCTGACCGTCGTCGGGTACCACGACAACGGCGGTACGGTCCAGATCTCCGACCCGGCCGACGTCAACGGTGCCAGCAACTACTGGATCTCGACCAGCAACCTGGCCCACTGGATGGCCACCCACGGGTATTCGCACTGACCATCGTCATCAGCACGCACGACCGGACGGGGTGCCGGCCCGATCGGGCCGCCACCCCGTCCGGCTTAGCTGCTCCGGGTTCTCGACCCCGACCACACAGCGCGAACCGCGCCGGCGGAGTTGGTTCCTGGCCGGTTGCGCCGTCAGCCCGGGCGCTTGCGTGCCACGAGGTGAAAGACGCGGCTGAGCTGGCGGTACGGGTCTCGCCGGCTGGCTTCGAGTTCTACCGCGGCCGCCGCCGCTACCTGCGTTGAGTCGCTTGGATCGAGTTCGGCTCCGCTGAATTCGAGCCAGTCGACGAACAGCCATACCCCGTACCAGCGCAGTGGGTGTACGCCGCGGCTGCGCAGGAGGTCGCCGAGTTCCTCGACCGTGTCGGCCCGGCCCTGCACTCCGAGCACCCCGACCTCGGTTCTGGCGTCGAACGACGCCAGGGCGTCCTCCCACCGTCGTTCCAGGGCCGGGCGCACCGCCCCCGCTCTGGCGTTGCCCGTCATGATGGAGACGATCCCACCGGCAGCAGCACATTGGCACAGCTGGTTGACCAGCGGCTCCGGCTGCTCCAGGTAGCCCAGCACGCCATGGCACAACACGGCGGCGAAACGTCGACCTTTCACCGCCTCCTCGGCGTTGTGGCCGTCGGCCTGTACGAGCGTCACCCGCCGCTGGGCCTCGCCGGACAGCCGCTGTAGCCGCTGTTGGGCCTTGTCCAGCATCGCCGGCGACGAATCCAGCAACGTCACGTCGTAGCCGGCTTCAGCCAGCGGAAACGACTGGTGGCCCGCTCCCCCGCCGACGTCGAGCACCGGTGCCGGAGGCGGCGGCACATGCTCCAGCAGTTGCTGGTGCATCACATAGGTGCGCACGTATCCCTTCACCGAGGCATACGCCTGATCGGCGAAGCGGTCAGCCAAGCTCGCCCAGGTGTCCTCGCCCACCACAGCAGGATACAAATTGCACGTGCTTAAGGAGGCGGGTTCACACGGTCAGCGCAATGGACTCGTTGAGTCGACGAGAGTATGTCGATTCGATCGAGGGAGATGTTGATGGCGCCGATGCCTCATCCGACGGTGGAGCAACGCCAGTTGGCGGCGGTCGGGCCGCAGGATGTTTGTGTGGCACGGCTTAGGTCGACGTGGCTCGGCGTATGGGCATGCGCGTCGGCGTCGGCTGTGTGGTGAGGAATTCGGCGGTCAGGGAGTACACATGGTTGGGCTTTTCGATAACTAGCAGATGCGATGTGCCGGGGACGATGGCCAGTTCGGAATCCGGGATGCCGCGAT
>CAZYCD010000007.1:0-63626 GCA_964645345.1 uncultured Micromonosporaceae bacterium | reverse complement strand
TCAACGCGGTCATCGTCGCGCTCGGCCTGGTACTCGTGGCCCAGGGCGTGCTCGGCATGCTGTACGGCAACCAGTACCTGTCGTTCCCGGCGCCGTTCAGCCGGGCCGCGATGACGGTGGCCGGGGTACCCCTTGTGTCGCGCTTCGACCTGTTCGTCTTCGGTACCGTGCTGCTGCTGATGATCGCCCTGGCGGTGCTGTTCACCCGCACCGCGACCGGCCTGCGGATGCGCGCCGCCGCGTTCGCCCCGCCGGTGGCCCGGCTGCTGGGCGTGCGGGTGGGCCGGATGCTGACCCTGGGCTGGGCGCTGGCCGCACTGGTCGGCGCGCTGGCCGGCATGCTGGTTATCCCGACCGGGCTCGGGCTGCACCCGACGGCGATGGACGGCGTGTTCGTGTCCGCGTTCACCGCCGCGGTGGTGGGCGGTCTGGACAGCCCGGCCGGCGCGGTGGTCGGCGGCCTACTGGTCGGGCTCGTACTGTCCTATGTGGCCGGTTACTTCGGCGCCGGTACCACGCCGCTGGCCGTGCTGGCGCTGCTCGTGGTGGTGCTGCTGGCCCGGCCGGCCGGGCTGTTCTCCGGACCCCAGGCGAGGCGGGTATGACGGACCCGAGGCAACCGGTGGGCTCGCGGGGAGTCCCGACGCTGGTGCTGCACCTGACCGGCGCCGCCGTGGCGGCGGTCGTCCTGTTCGGCCTGACCAACGCGCTCGACCCGTTCCGGGACTACCAGCTGGCGACGGCGGCCGCGTACCTGTGCGCGGCGGCCGGATTGACTGTCCTCATTGGACTGAACGGCCAGCTCTCGCTCGGGCACGGCGCGCTGATGGCGGTCGGCGCGTACACCGTGGCCATGGTGCAGAACCAGTTCGGCAACCACGGGGTGACTGCCCAGTGGACCCTCGTGGCGTCGCTGGCGGCCGGTGTGGTGGCGGCCACCCTGGCCGGTACCGTCATCGGGCTGGCCGCGGCCCGGCTGCGCGGCCCGTACCTGGCCGGCCTGACCCTGGTGGTCGCCGTCGCGCTGCCCGCGGTGACCACCGTGTACAGCGGTACCTTCCACGGCGACCAGGGCCTGTCGGTGTACCTGCCGCCGGTACC
This sequence comes from uncultured Micromonosporaceae bacterium, assembly GCA_964645345.1. Lineage (GTDB taxonomy): Bacteria > Actinomycetota > Actinomycetes > Mycobacteriales > Micromonosporaceae > Rugosimonospora. Next base: position 62,525 of record CAZYCD010000007.1, on the reverse strand, counting down.
CGACTCGCTCGGCGCGGACTTCCCGGTGGAGCGCTGGCAGTCTTGGCTGGCCCTGGCGGCCGCGCTGCTGACCGTGCTGGTGCTGGCCAACCTGGTACGCGGGCGGTTCGGCCGGTCGATGCGGGCCATCCGGGACAACGAGGTGGCCGCGAGCCTCGCCGGTATCCCGGTGGCCCGGGTAAAGGTCGTCGCGTTCGTGGTCAGCGCGGCCTGCGCCGGACTGGGCGGCGGGATGTTCGCGGTACTGGCGCAGAGCGTGTCGCCGGATGCGTTCACCCTGACGCTGTCGCTCAACCTGCTGCTGGCGGTGGTGGTCGGCGGCGCCGGCAGCCTGGCCGGCGCGGTGTGGGGCAGCCTGCTGCTGGTGCTGCTGCGGTACTGGGCCGACCAGTTGACCGGCGGCCTGTCGCTGCCGGCCGGGCTGCGCACGCGACTGGCCGGCAACCTTCCGCTGGCCGTGTTCGGCCTGCTTCTGATCGTCGTGATGATGGCCGCCCCCGGCGGCGTGCAGGGCCTGCTCAACCGAGCCGGCCGAAGGGTGCGCGGCCGGCTGACCGGCCGTCCGTCGCACCGGGCGGAGCTTCCCGCCCAAGACGCGGAACCACCTGCTCCCGTGGCTTCGCACACCTGAGATCCCAGCCCCGTGAAGGGGGTGTCGGAGAGTGATTCGCAGCCTGCACCGTGGCATGGCCGCGGCCACCATTGCCATCCTGGTGGCCGCGACCGGCGCCTGTAGCAACAGCGGCAAGTCCGGCTCGTCGGCCGCACCGGTACCCGGGGTGACCGCCACCGAGGTCGTCGTCGGTACCCACACTCCGTTGACCGGTCCGGCCGCCGCCGGGTACAGCAAGATATCCGCTGCCGCCAAGGCGTACTTCGACTACGTCAACGCCAACGGCGGAGTCAACGGTCGCAAGATCACATACAAGATCATGGACGACGGGTACAACCCGGCGACCACTCAGCAGGTCGTGCGGCAGCTTGTCCTGCAGGACAAGGTGTTCGCCATCCTCAACGGCCTCGGTACCCCCACGCACACCGGCGTGCTGGACTTCCTCAACACCAACAAGGTGCCTGACCTGTTCGTGGCGTCCGGCAGCCTGAGCTGGAACCAGCCGACGAAGTACCCGTACACCTTCGGGTACAACCCGGACTACACGATCGAGGGCAAGATCCTCGCCAACTACGTCAAGTCGAACTTCGCCGGGCAGAAGGTGTGCGTGTTCGGCCAGAACGACGACTTCGGCGGCGACGGGCTCAAGGGCGTGCAGGCGGTGCTCGGCGCCAGCGGCGTGACCCACAGCGAGACCTACACCGTGACCAACACCAACGTGGCTCCCGCGATCGCCGCGTTGAAGCAGGCCGGCTGCCAGGTGACGATCAGCTTCACGATCCCTGGCTTCACCGCGCTGGCCATCGGTACCGCGGCGCAGATCGGCTTCCGCAACCAGTGGGTGGTGTCCAATGTGGGCGCCGACTACGCGACCCTGGCGGGGTTTCTGAAGGCGGCCGCCGGCCCGCTGCTGGAGGGCGTCATCAGCGACTCCTACCTGCCGTCGGTCGACGACACGAGCAACGGCTGGATCTCGCTGTTCCGGCGGCTCAACACTCAGTACAACAATGACGCGCCGTTCGACAGCAACGTGTCGTACGGCTTCTCTGTCGCGTACCTGTTCGTGCAGGCGCTCAAGGCGGCCGGCAAGAACCCGACCCGTCAGTCCATTGTGGACGCGGTGGAGAAGAACGGCTTCAGCGGCCCCGGCCTGTTCAAGTTGCGGTTCAGCAAGGACGACCACTCCGGGTACGGCGGCCTGCAGATGGGCAAGGTACAGGGCGGCAAGCAGACGCTGTTCGGCCCGGTCTACACGACCGACGACGGCAGCGGAACGGTGACCGAGTCGAGCGCCTCGTCGGCGTCGCCGCCGGACAACGGCATCCCGACCTGATGCACCCCGCCGGTCCGTGGGGGTGGCGGCGGGACCGCCACCTCCACGGGCTCACCGGCGGCGCACCTCGGGGTACAGCTCCTCGAAGCCACTGACCAAAGTGGACAGTGCCAGCTCGAAGGCGCCGTCGTCGACCCGCTGCTGGTGCTCGCGCAGGCGGTGCGCGTCGCGCAGGTGCGGGTACCGCTCGGCGTAGATGCTCGGGTCGTCTACGAAGCCCTGTGCGAACGAGCCGAGCGCCGAGCCCGCCACCAGGTACCGCATGGCCGCGCCGATCCGGGTCGCGTACCCGGGCGGCCAGCCGGCCTCGGTCAGCTTCCCGTACACCGCGTCGGCCAGGGTCAGGGCGGCCGGGCGGAGCTTGGGTCCACGGGCCAGGAACGGCACCGCGTTCGGGTGGGCGGCCAGTGCCCGCCGGTACCCGCGGGCCCAGGCGATCAGCGCCTGCGGCCACTGCGCGCCGTCCAGGACGGTGAGGTCCACCTGGGCCACGATGGCGTCGGCGATCCCGTCGAGGATCTCCTCCTTGGTGCCGAAGTGGTTGTACAGCGAGGGCGCGGACACGCCGAGCTCGCTCGCCAGCCGGCGGGTGGACAGCGCGTCGAGGCCGTCACTGTCCAGAATGGACGTAGCGACCTCGATGATGCGCTGCCGGCTCAGGATCGGCTGTCGAGGGCGGGCCAAGGGGTGCCTTCCCCGGTTGTCCGACGCAAACTAACGCCGATAGTTTACGACAGCTCAGACCGGCAGGTGGGCTCCGGAGACACCGGCTCCCGCGTCCGAGCACAGGAACAGGATCACCTCCGCGATCGCCGACGGCGCGGTCCAGCCGCTGCGGTCGGCGTTCGGCTGGGCGGCGCGGTTGCCGGGGGTGTCGATCGTCCCCGGCAGGATCGCGTTGACCCGCAATCCGTCCCGCGCGTACTCGGTGTGCAGCGCGTCGACCAGACCCAGCACGGCGGTCTTCGCGGTCAGGTAGCCGGCCGCCCCGGCGAACGGCCGCCGCACCGACTGACTGGAGACGCAGACCAGAGCGCCGCCGCCGGCCGCGATCAGGTGCGGCAGCGCCGCCTGGCTGACCAGGTAGGTCGGGCGCAGGTTGAGCCGCAGCTGGGCTTCGAAATCCTCGACCGGCGTCTCGTGCACCCGGCCGCCGGACGCGTACCCGCCGACCAGGTTGACCACCGCGCGCAGCGGCCGCTCCGGGTCCCCGGACGCCGCCGACGCCACGCAGCCGCCCACCGAGTCCGGCTCGGTGAGGTCCGCGCCGACCAGCACCAGGCCGTCGCGCCGCGGCAGCCTGTCCAGCTCGGCCGGGTTGTGCCAGGGCACGACGACCCGCCATCCGGCGTCCAGCAGCGTCGTGGTCACCGCCGTGCCGAGGCCGCCGGTACCGCCGGTGACCAGCGCCGTGCGACCGGTACCCGCGTCAGCCATAGAAGCGCGCCACGGTCTCGGCGACGCAGCAGGGCTTCTCCTGGCCCTCCCGCTCGATGGTCACCTCGGTGACCACCTGCACCCCGCCGTCCACCGGGTCGATCGAGGCCAGCCGCACACCGGCCCGGATGCTGCAGCCCACCGGTACTGGCGACGGGAACCGCACCCGGTTGAGCCCGTAGTTGACCGCCATCCGCGCGCCGTCCACCCGGTACACCTCGGCGGCCAACGACGGGATCAGCGACAGCACCAGGTACCCGTGGGCGATCGTGCCGCCGAACGGTCCGGCCGCCGCACGTTGCTGGTCAACGTGGATCCACTGGCGGTCCTCGGTCACCTCGGCGAACTGGCTCACCCGGTGCTGGTCGACCGCGCGCCAGGCGCTGTACCCGAGGTGGCTGCCGGCCGCGGCAGTCAGCTCGTCGAAGTCGGCGAAGGTTCTCACGGCCGCAGCGTACCGTTCCTGGTGAGCTGGCAGGAGTGTGTCCTGCGTGGCCGGCGGCCCCGAGCGGTGTTGGGATGCCCTCCGGCGACGGCTCCCCGCACCGCTCGGGCAGCTCCACGAGGCGGGCCGCCACCCGGCCGGCGCGCCGAACTCGATCCGCTTGCGGTCCCCCCGGCGGCGCCCGCGGCCGGCCCGCCCGGGACCGGCCAGAGCACGGCCGGCAGTGGCGGCGCGGTGCTGACGCTTGTCGCCGACATCCCAGTCGGCGGCGGGAGGGTCTTCGCCGAGCGCCAGGTCGTGGTCACCCAGCCCGAGGCCGGTACGGTCCGGGCGTTCACCGCTGTACCCACCAGGGCTGCACCGTCACCGAGGTGAACGGCGGCACGATCAACTGCCCGCGCCACGGCGCCGGTTCCGGGTCGCCGACGGCTCGGTGGCGGGCGGCCCGGCGAGCCGGCCGCTGGATACCGTCCGGGTCATCGTCGACCGCGGCGCCATCCGGCTCGCCTGATCACGCAGCGCAACCGCCGCCGCCGGACGTCCGGCCTGGCCAGCGGCCGGATATGCCACGTTCGTCACCCAGTTCAGTGATGCGCCGGCCCGATGCCGCCCGGCCAGACCAAAATGTGTCTCCTGGGTCCGGGCGATCCGTGGGGGGTGCCGTGGAGACCGTGGTGGAGTTCGTGCGTCGCACGCAGGGGCCGGCGGTGCCGTTCGTCCCCGACTGGTACCCGTGGGTCTACGCCCATCACTATCTGCGCCTGGAGACAGGCCAGCTACCGGCGGAGCTGGGCCGGGGGCGCACCTCGCTGACCGCGACCGAGGCGCGCGAGGTGATCCAGCTGTGGTGCGCGCTGACCGGCGAGGGCATCGAGTACGCGGCCCGGGTACTGGCCGACGCGTACCTGCGGCGCTGGGGCCTCGCGCGGTCGGAGGGCCAGCCGGCGAAATCCGCCGGTACCCCGTCGGGCGGTACCCCGGCGTCGGTCGCCGGTCGCAGCCGGCGGGTGCGTCAACTGCGCCGCCGGGCGGGCCGCCGTACCCGCACGGGCGCCGTGGCAGCGCTGGTACCGACCGGGCGGCGGGCGAACGCCGGATCCTGACCGGTACCGGGAAATCGGTGGCCGCCCCGGCGCCCGCGGCCGATGCTGGCTCGATGTCACTGTGGCTGCACGAGATCTCTGAGGCCGACCACCGCATCCTCAACCCGCTGTCCGACGAGAAGCTGATGCTGCTCGGCGAGCTGAGCCGGGTCGGCCCAGGCGACCGGATCCTGGACCTCGCCTGCGGCAAGGGCGAACTGCTGTGCCGCTGGGCGGCCGGGTTCGGTTCCGGCGGCACCGGCGTCGACATCAGCGAGGTGTTCCTGCCGGCGGCCCGGGAGCGCGCCCGCGAGCTGGGCGTGGCCGACCGCGTCGAGTTCGTGGCCGGTGACGCCGCCGGGTACCGGCCGGACCGGCCCTACACCGTCGTGTCATGCATCGGCGCGACCTGGATCGGCGGCGGCCTGGCCGGCACCGTCGCGCTGATGCGCGACGCGCTGGCCCCCGGCGGGTTACTGCTGGTCGGCGAGCCGTACTGGATCGACCCGCCGCCGGTCGCCGCCTACGCCGCCCTGGGCTTCGGGCCGGACGAGTTCACGTCCCTCGTGGGTACCCTCGACCGGTTCGCCGCGGCCGGCGTCGAGCTCGTCGAGCTGGTTCTCGCGGACGGCACCAGCTGGGACCGGTACGTCGGGGCGCAGTGGTGGACGCTCGACCGGTGGCTGCGCGGCAACCCGGACGATCCGCGTCGGCCCCGGGTACGCGAGTTCCTCGACACGAAGCGGCGCTCGCACCTCGAGTTCGGCCGCCGCTACCTGGGTTGGGGAGTGTTTCTGCTGCGTGTGGCCGAGCCAGGAGAAGACCTGCAAGGTCTTGCGTAAGTGATGCCGTACGCTTGCACGCATGACACGACGACTCGCCGAGGTGGCCAAGTACGTCGGGGTGAGCGAGGCGACGGTGAGCCGGGTGCTCAACGGCAAGCCCGGCATCTCCGACGCCACCCGACAGGCGGTGCTGACCGCGCTGGACGTGCTCGGGTACGAGCGGCCGACCAAGCTGCGCGGTGAGCGGGCCAGGCTGGTCGGCCTCGTCATGCCCGAGCTGCAGAACCCGATCTTCCCGGCGTTCGCCGAGGTCGTGGCCGGCGCGCTCAGCCGGCGCGGGCTGACCCCGGTGCTGTGCACCCGCACCGTCGACGGCGTTACCGAGTCGGACTACGTTGACATGCTGCTCGACCAGCAGGTATCCGGCGTGATCTTCTCCGGGGGCCTGTACGCGCAGGCGGCCGCCGACCACGGGCACTACTTCCGGCTGCGCGAGCGCGGCCTGCCGGCGGTACTGGTCAACGCGGCCATCGACGACATCGGCTTCCCCTGCGTGGCAACCGACGACGCCCACGCGGTCGACCAGGCGTACCGGCACCTCGCGTCGCTGGGCCACGAGCGGATCGGGCTGGTCATCGGCCCCGCCGACCACGTCCCGTCCAGGCGCAAGCTCGCCGCCTTCCTGGCGGCGGGCGGCGAGGAGCAGCTGGTCGAGCGGACGATCTTCTCGATGGAGGGCGGACACGCCGCGGCGAACCGGGTGCTCGGCCGGGGCGCGACCGGCATCGTCTGCGCCAGCGACGTGCTGGCGCTGGGCGCGATCCGGGCGGCGCGCCGATCCGGGCTGTCGGTGCCCGAGGACGTGTCCGTGGTCGGCTTCGACGACTCGGCGTTCATGGCCTGCACGGACCCGCCGCTGACCACGGTCCGCCAGCCGATCGAGTCGATGGGGCAGGCCGCGGTCGCGCTGCTGGTGAGCCAGATCGCGGGCGGCGTGGTGCCGACCGACCAGATGCTGTTCGACCCCGAGCTGGTCGTGCGCGGCTCCACCGGCCCGGCGCGGCCCGAGCTGGTACCCCGGCCCCGGCTGCGACACGGCGAACCGGCGCTGACCAACCGCTGACGTTCCAGCACCGTCAGCCGCTGCGGGCCGGCCCGGTCGAGCCGCGGACCACCAGTTCCGGCTCGAACAGCAGCTCCTCGGCCTCGACGGCGGCGCCGTCGACCTGGTTGACCAGCAGCGTCACGGCCGCCCGGCCCATGGCCTCGATCGGCTGGCGGACCGTGGTCAGCGGCGGATCGGTGCAGTTGAGGAAGGCCGAGTCGTCGAACCCGACGACCGATACGTCCTCGGGCACCGACAGCCCGGACCGGCGCGCCGCCCGGATCGCGCCCAGCGCCATCGGGTCGCTGGCGCAGATGATGCCCGTGACGCCCTCCTGCAGCAGTCGGGTCGCCACCGCCTGCCCGCCCTCCAGCGAGAACAGCCCGTGCCCGATCGACGGCCGGACCCCGCGCCGCTGGGCCATCGCCGTGAAGGTGGCCAGCTTGCGACGGGAGGGGACGTGGTCGTGCGGGCCGACGATTAGTCCGATCCGCTCGTGCCCCAGCGAGGTCAGGTGCCCGAACGCCTGCTCCACGGCGACCGCGTCGTCGGTGGACACCGTCGGGTACCCGATGTGCTCCACCGCCGCGTTGACCAGTACCGCCGGCAGCCGCCGGTCGAGCAGTTGGCGGTAGTGCTCGTGCGGGGCGTCGGCCTCGGCGTAGTGGCCGCCGGCGAAGACCACCGCGGAGACCTGCTGCTCCAGCAGCATCGTCACGTAGTCCGCCTCGGACAGGCCGCCGGCCGTGCGGGTACACAGGACGGGGGTGAACCCGCGCTGGACCAGCGCGCCGCCCACGACCTCGGCGAGCGCCGGGAAGATCGGATTCTCCAGCTCGGGGAGCACCATGCCGACCAGTCGCGCGCGCTGCCCGCGTAGCTGCGTCGGGCGCTCGTAGCCCAGCACGTCCAGCGCGGTCAGCACGGCCTGGCGGGTCGCGTCGGAGACTCCCGGCTTGCCGTTGAGCACCCGGCTGACGGTCGCCTCGCTGACCCCGACCTTCCTGGCCACCTCGGTGAGCCTGCCCGTTGTCATGGCGAAACTGTACGACGTTGCCGAGCAAAATCTTGCAACCGCGGCGCCCAAGATTTGCCGCCGCGCGGGGACTGTGCCCGTACGGCCTCTGGCAAGTGCATCGACGACCTTCGTCATTGAATCGCGTCTTTGCGGCCGATAGTTGAGATATTGCGGGAGATATCGATGTCAGGACGGCGGGCCACCCGGACGGCGATCCGTGCACGAACGAAGCGCGGTCTGACCGGCTCCGCGCGTCCTCTATATCGACCGCTTACGATGTGTTGGTGCCCTTATCCGCAGCGTGTACCCTGGCGCCAGGATGTCCGGCAACGTGCACCGACGACGCCCGGCGAGGGTCTGGCCAATCGCCGCCCTCCTCGTCGCCCTGGTGCTGTCCGGCTTCGCCGCCAGCCGGGTACCCGATCCGACCGCGACCGGCCTTCGTGCGGCACTCTCGTCCGCCCAGGCCGCGGCCCGCGACGCCACCCACTGGACCGGCGGGCGACCGGCCCGGGGCAAAGCCACCGCGATCCTGGCGACAACCGGGGCTGGTCTTGCCGCGCCAGCCGTCGCCGCCGCCACCGCAGCATCGGCCATGTTGCTGCTGGGCTTCGTGGCGCCGCGCCGGCCCCGCCGCAGGCGGATCGGGCGGATGCACGCCGGCCGCGGTCCGCCGGCCGCCCCGCGGCACGGCTGAGCCGCATCGCCGCCCGGCGCTGAAGCGGGCCTGAGCACGCGTCACGGCCGCAGCGCCCCACCACCATCACTGGCTGCCGTCGCGGCACATCCACTGTCGCGGCCGACGCGGCGCCGGGACGCCCATCCGCACCGGCGCCAACCGAAGCTTCCAAGGTCCCGACCGCTCGGAGAACGACATGCCAAGCACTCTGCGGCCACCCGACCAACCCCATCCCGACCTGCTGCTCAGCCTGCCCACACTGCGCGCCAAGCTGGAGGAGCAGCGGCAGTTCCGCACCGAGCAGATCGCTGCGCTGACCGCACCGGGCGAACCCGCAGCGATACCGGCGATGCGGCCCGGTACCGGCAAGGGCAGCGCCTACGACCAGGTCAGCGTCGCGTTGCTGGCCGGCGCCCGGCAGGCCCTGGCCGACATCGACACAGCCCTGTACCGGATGCTCGTCGGCCGGTACGGGGTCTGCCAGAACTGCGGCGCGGACATCGCGCTGCAGCGGCTGTACGCCATCCCGCAGACCGCTCTGTGCGCCGACTGCCACCGCGCAAGCGGCACCGCCCCGGCGGCCCGCCCCCCCGCGGTCGAGGAAGCCGGCCGGACGCCCGAGGCAGGCCGGGACGCCTGACGTAGCCGGCCGGTAACCCTCGCGCCGGCCGGCTACACCTCCTCCCCCTACTCCTTGCTCGCGCCCTCCGTCGCGCCGCGCACGAAGTAGCGCTGGAACACCAGGAAGATGACCGCGACCGGGATGATGGTCAGCAGCGCGGCGCCCAGCTTCAGCGGGTACTGGGTGCCGGCGCCGAGCGACCCGCTGACCAGGTCGGCCAGGCCGCGCGGCAGGGTGAACAGTTCCGGGCTCTGCACCGAGACGAGGGTGTGCGGGAACTCGTTCCAGCTGCCCTGGAACGACAGGATGGTCAGCGTGATCAGTGCCGGCCGGGCCACCGGCAGGACCACCGACCAGTAGGTGCGGAACACGCCGGCGCCGTCGATGCGCGCGGCCTCCTCGACACTGACCGGTACCGACTCGAAGAACTGCTTCATGATGAACACGCCGGTCGCGTCAGCCACCAGCGGGAGGATCAGGCCCGCGTAGCTGTCGTAGATGCCGAGCTGGTTGAGCACCAGGAACTTGGGGATCAGCAGGACGACTCCCGGCACGCTCATCATCGCGAGGATGGTGGCGAACACCGCTCGTCGGCCGGCGAAGCGCAGCCGGGCCAGCGCGTACCCGGCGAGCGAGTCGAAGAAGATCCGCCCGAGCGTGGCGAGGACGGTCATGAGTGCCGAGTTGAGCAGCCACAGCGGGAAGTGGGTGCCCTCGAAGATGTGCAGGAAGCTGCTGTCGTCGAAGGGCCGGGGTACCGGCGACAGCGGGTGGGCCGCCGCGTCCGGCTCGGACTTGAACGCGTTGGCAAGCTGGATGACGAATGGGTACAGGAACACCACGGAGAAGAAGGCGAGCACCGCGTACCCGCCCATCCGGCTGGCCACCGAGCGGCCGGCAAGCGTCCGCCTGCCCCTCATCGCGCACCCCCCGCCCGGCCCGCGCGCGGCAGCCTCCAGGCCCGCCACCACGACCGGCCGGGTGTGCCGTCGCGCTCACGCAGCAGCCACCGCTGCAAAAGCGTCATCAGCACGATGATGGCGAACAGGATGAACGAGATGGCCGCGCCCGAGCCGTAGTTGAAGTCCTTGAAGGCGGTGCGGTACGACAGGTAGGCCGGGGTGAGCGTGGTCTTGGCCGGGTTGCCCTGGCTCATCACGTAGATCTGGTCGAACACCTGCCAGCTGCCGATCAGCCCGAGGGTGAGCACCAGGAACATCGTCGGGCGCAGCATCGGGATCGTGAGGTACCGCAGTCGCTGCCACCGGTTGGTGCCGTCGATGAGGGCCGCCTCCTCCAGTGACGGCGGGATGTTCTGCAGCGCGGCCAGGAACATCAGCATGAAGGTGCCCGACGTCGTCCACACCACCAGGGCGATGATGCAGCACATGGCGACGCTCGGCCCGGAAAGCCAGTCCCACCAGGACAGCCCGAGGAGGCTGTGGTCGGCCAGGGCCGCGGGTGGCGCGTCCGAGTGCGCTACGCCGAGGCCGGACAGCAGCAGGTGCAGCACGCCCCGCGAGTCGCTGAACCAGGTCGGCCCGCGCACGCCGAACAGCCCGAGGAACGCGTTGGCCGCGCCGGTGTTGGCGAACACGAACAGGAACACCACGCTGATCGCCACCGAGCTGGTGACCGACGGGAAGTAGAAGGCGGTGCGGAAGAAGGACTTCGCCCGCAGCATCCGCTGGTTGACCACGATTGCCAGGATCAGGGCGAGCGCGGTCTGCACCGGTACCACGATGAGCACGTAGTACAGGTTGTTGCGGATGCTGGTCATGAAGTCCTCGCGCGCCAGACCGTCCACAGTGAACAGTCGGCTGTAGTTGCCGCCGCCGGCCATCGGAACCCCCGGCTGGAAGGGGCTGCCCTGCCCGTTCCACCTGGTGAGGCTGACCCACAACGCCATCAGGATGGGCAGCAGCACGAACACGCCGAGGATCGCGACCACGGGGGAGATGAACAGCCAGCCGGCCGCCTGCTCGCCGCGGCGCACCCCGCCGCGTCGTGGCCGGCCGGAGGCAGCGCGCCGGGTCGGTGTGGTCCCTGGGACCTGTGCGGTGTCGAGGGCCACGAGAGGCTCCTTCGCGGCGGGGCGGCCGGCCGGTCGCCTGGTGGGCGACCGGCCGTCGCGAGGTGGACCGGTTGTGCTGTCGAGCGTCACACGGCCGCAGGCGGCGGCCGTGTCGCGTCAGCCGCCCAGGGCGGCGGTCGTGTTCTTCTGCAGCCGCTGCAGGATCGCCGCCGGGTCGCTGGTGGCGAGCTGCTGAAGGCCCGTGTCGAAGTCGCTCAGCACGCTGTCCATCTTCGGCGCGTTGACCGGGCCCTGAGCGCTCCCGGCGCCGTCGATGAACGCCTTGTCCGTCGGGAACTGCGCGGTGTACTGGTCCTTGGCCGACTGCCGGGACGGCATCACGCCGAACGCCTTGGCGAAGGTGAGCTGCTGGTCCTTGGCGGTCATCGCCTGGACGAACTTGATGGCCGCGTCCTGGTACTTGGTCTTGGCCGAGATGCCCCAGCACTGGGTGAACGACAGGGTACCGGCGCCCTTCGGCCCGGTCGGCATCGGATTCACCGTGTACTTGATGTTCGGGTAGTCGCTCTGCATGGCGCCCTTGATCCAGTTGCCCTCGAAGGTGATCGCCGCGAGCCCCTTGCCGAACGCCTCACCGGCCCAGCCGGCGGACAGCTGCTTCGGGTACTGCGCGTAGCCGTTCTTCAACAGCGACTGGACGTACTGCAGCGCTTGCAGGTTCTGCGGACTGTCCGCGGTCGCCTTCGTACCGTCGGCGTTGACGATCCAGCCGCCGGCCTCGACCATGAAGGCGCCGATCCGGTCGCGGGTGTCACCGATCGCGATCGGCGTGACGCCGGCCGCCTTCAGCTTCTGGGCGGCCGTGGTCAACTGGTCCCAGGTGGTCGGCACGTCGCCGGTACCGAGGCCGGCCTTGGCCCACAGGTCGGTATTGATCTCCATGGCGATAGTGGAGAAGTCCTTCGGGATGCAGTAGAGCTTGCCCTGGTAGGTGAAGGTCTTGCGGAGCGACTCGTAGAAGTCGTTCGCGTCCGGAATCTTGTCGCCGTACGGCAGCAGCGCGCCGACGCTGGCGTAGTCGGCGAACCGCGCGGCGTCCACGTAGAAGACGTCCGGCGGGTTGCTGCCGGCGAACGCCTGGCCGAGTTGCTGGGCGATGTCCTGGGCCGGGGTGACCGTGGCCTTGTTGCCGCTCGACGACGCCCAGGCGGCGGCGGCGCTCTGCACCGCCTTCGTCTCGGCGTCGCCGGACGAGGCCATCAGGACCTGCAGCGAGGCGGGTCCGCTCTGCTGCTGGGCGGGCTTGTTGGAGAACCCGCCGCCGCAGCCCGACAGGGCGGCGGCGAGGGCGGCGGCCAGCGTGACGGTGCCGGCAACGCGCGAGGTGGATCTTTTCATGGTTGGGGCTCCTCCGAGGTAGGACAGCGTGGCCGGCCGGGGTCAACCGGAGTCGCGGACGACCACGTGAGGACGCAGGAGGACGTGCTCCGGCTGAGGTTCGCCGGGAACGTCGTCGAGCAGCCGGGTGAGCAGCTCGATGCAGCGGGCGGCGGCCTGGGCCAGGGGCTGGCCGACGCTGGTGAGTCCGACCGCCGCGGCGACCGGCGTGTCGTCGAAGCCGATGACGGCGACGCGACCGACCGACCCTCCACGGCCTGCCGCGCCGTCCCGACCGGGCGCCGCCGTGTCCGCGGCACCCGCTGCACCGGTGTCCGTCCCAGCAAAGTCGCGGGCCGCGCGCAGGGCGCCCAGCGCCAGGGAGTCGCTGGCGCAGACGAGCGCGGTGGGGCCGGCCGCGGCGAGCAGGTCGGCGGCGGCCCGCTCGCCCTCGGCCACTCCGTCGGTCACCGCGCGCTCCAGGCCGTCCGGGTCGTGGCCGGCCCGCCGCAGGGCACGCAGCCAGCCGTCGCGGCGGTTGTCGCCCACGCCGGAGCCGGCCGGCCAGCCGAGGAAGCCGATGCGCCGGTGCCCGGCCGCGATCAGGCGGTCGGTGGCCTCGGCCGTGCCCGCGGCGCCGTCGACGTCGACCCAGGAGTGCCGGGCCGGAGCACCCCAGGGACGCCCGAACGTGACAAACGGGATGTTCCGGTCGGCGAGCCAGTCGGTGCGCCGGTCGCCGCGGTGGGTGCTGGTCAGCACGAAGGCGTCCAGCTCGTAGGAGGCGAGCAGGTCGGCGTAGAGGGCCGTCTCCTGCTCGTCGCCGGTCGCGGTGTAGAGCATCACCCGGTACCCGGCGGGGGCGGCCGCCTCGGTCAGCCCGTGGAGGAACCGGTCGAGGATCCAGCCGTTGATGCCGTCCCGGGCCGGTTCGATGCGTACCGCGATGAGCCGGGAGCGGCCGGTACGCATCTGCCGGGCGGCCTGGTTGGCCCGGTACCCCAGTTCCTCGATCGCCGCGTGGACCCGCTCGCGAGTCTCCTGGCGCACGAGGTGCGGGGAGTTGATCACGTTGGAGACGGTCTGGCGGGAGACCTGGGCAAGGTGAGCCACCGTGGCAATGGTCACCTTCTCCGGCATTTTTCCGCCTTCCCGAGGGTTGAACGTTCCAATAGCGCTGGGGCAGGATTGGATCGTTCAAACTGTTGGATGCATCGCACTTTCCCGCTCCGCGAGCGTCCTGTCAAGAGAGAGGTCCCCCCGGTGAGCCTCGACCAGTCGGATACCCGGCCGTCGCGGTCGCTGCAGCCGCTGCTGCACGACCTGACCGCGATCGCCCACGCCCCGGTGACCGCCCTGTCCGACCACAGTGGACAGATCCTGGGCCGGGGGGTGCAGGGGGTGTTCTACGCGGACTGCCGGGTGCTGTCCGCCGCCGTGCTGCGCGTGGACGGGCACGTACCCGAGTCGATCATGCAGGCGCTGGACGGTGAGCACGCGGCCAGGTTCGTCGCGCTGGCCAGGCACCTGGGCAACGCGGGGCCGGACCCGACCGTGCGGATGGACCGGCTGCGGCGCGCCGGGCAGCACGGTCTGACCGAGGAGATCACCATCACCTCGACGGCGGTCGCGCCGGTACGCGCGACGGTCACCCTGGAGCTGGCCGCGGATTTCTCGATCATGCACGCGGTCAAGCACGGCGAGACTGGCGTACCGCGACCGGTGGCCGTCGAGGGCGGCGCGCTGGTGTGGTCCGCCGGCGGTACCACGGTGTCGGTGTCGGGCGACGGCGCGGAAGCCTCGGCCGAGGGCACCGCGGGCTGGTTGTCCTGGACCGTGGAGCTGCCACCGCGCGGGACGGTGGCCCTGGCCTGGGGGCTGCGCGTGGCGACCACGGCCGCGGCGGTCGCCGCCCCGCGCGGGCCGGCCGAGTGGGACCGCCCGGTCGTGGTCGCCGACGACCGCCGGTTGGTCCGGCTGCTGGACCGGTCCATGGCCGACCTGGCGGCGCTGCGGCTGTCCGACGCCGCCGACCCCCGGGACACCTTCCTCGGCGCGGGCGTGCCCTGGTACCTGACGCTGTTCGGGCGCGACAGCCTGTGGGCGGCCCGGATGATGCTACCGACCGGCACGGCGCTGGCCGGCGGGACGCTGCGCACGCTGGCGCGCCGGCAGGGCGCGAAGACCGACCCGGTGTCCGGCGAGGCGCCCGGGAAGATCATGCACGAGCTGCGGTACGGCGGCCTGTTCGCGGTCCGCGGCGGGGCCGAGCCGGTCGCCTACTACGGCACCGTGGATGCCACTCCGCTGTGGATCAGCCTGCTGCACGACGCGTGGCGCTGGGGCATGCCCGACGCGGACGTCGCCGCGCTGCTGCCCCACCTGCAGGCCGCGCTCGGCTGGCTGTCCGACCACGCGGACCCGGACGGCGACGGCTTCCTGGAGTACCTCGACCTGTCCGGGCGCGGCCTGGCCAACCAGGGCTGGAAGGACTCCGGTGACGCGGTGCGGTTCCGGGATGGCCGCATCGCCGCCGGCCCGATCGCGCTGTGCGAGGTGCAGGGCTACGCCTACGAGGCGGCCCAGGCCGGCGCCGTGCTGCTGGACGCCTTCGGCCTGCCGGGCGGGCAGCGGTGGCGGGACTACGCGGAGGTCCTGGCGGAGCGGTTTCGCGAGCGGTTCTGGGTGGACGGCCCCGACGGGCCGTACCCGGCGCTGGCGCTGGACGCCGACAAGCGGCCGGTCGACTCGCTCACCAGCAACATCGGTCACCTGCTCGGTACGGGGCTGCTGTCGCCGTCCGAGGCTGCCGACGTCGCCCGGCAGCTCGCGTCCCCGGCGATGTCCGGCGGGTACGGGCTGCGCACGATGTCCACAAGGGACGGTGGGTACAACCCGCTGTCCTACCACTGCGGCTCGGTCTGGGCACACGACACCGCGATCGTCATCTCCGGCCTGGCCCGGGAGGGCTTCGGCACGGTGGCCGCTGAGCTGGCCGAGGGGCTGCTGGCCGGCGCCGAGGCGTTCGGGTACCGGATCCCCGAGCTCTACGGCGGCGACGGCCGGACCGAGGTGACCCGCCCGGTGCCCTACCCGGCCGCGTGCGCGCCGCAGGCGTGGTCCGCGGCGGCGGCGGTCGCCATCCTGCAGGCGGCGCTCGGCCTGCAGGCGGACGTGCCGGCCGGGCAGCTCCGGCTGCGGCCGATGCCGGACGCCCCGCTCGGCGGCATCACCGCCCACGGGCTGCGGGTCGGCGGCCACCGGGTGGACGTGACCCTGGGTCGGGACGGCAGCGTCGACGTGTCCGGCCTGCCCGACGACATCCGGGTGCTCGGCCCCGCGCCGCTCATCCCGGCCCAGGCGGAACCCCTGCTCGACCGGGTACCGTCCACTGTAGACAGCCCCGAGGGCTGAGTGGTGGCAGAAGTAGGCCCGGAGGACGCTCATCCCTACATCTAGTCATGGACATAGGGCGATGTCCCAGAGCGGCCTAACCGACCAGCGTCTTCACCCCTGCGGTCAGTGCGGCGAGCCCCTTCTTCGCGTCCGCGAACAGCATCCCGGTGCGCGGGTTGGAGTACAGCTCGTTGTCGATCCCGGCGTACCCGTGGCCCATCGACCGCTTGATGACGATGACTGCCCGGGCCTGGTCGACGTCCAGGATCGGCATGCCCGAGATCGGGTTGCCGGGCCGGCGCGCGGCCGGATTGGTCACATCGTTGGCGCCGATGACCAGCGCCACGTCGGTGCGGGCGAAGTCCGGGTTGGCCTCGTCCATCTCCTTCAGCTGGGGGTACGGGACGTTGGCCTCCGCCAGCAGGACATTCATGTGCCCGGGCATGCGGCCGGCCACCGGATGGATCGCGTAGGTCACCTCGACCCCGCGCCGCTCGAGGACGTCGGCCAGCTCCGCCACCTCGTGCTGTGCCTGGGCGGCGGCTAGCCCGTACCCGGGCACGATCACCACCTTGCCGGCGTACGCGAGCTGGATGGCCACGTCGTCGGCGGACACCTCGCGCACGGCCGCGCCGCCGGCACCGACCGGTACTGCGGTGTCGCCGGTACCGAAGCCGCCGAGGATGATGCTGCCGATCGAGCGGTTCATCGCGTCGGCCATCAGTTTGGTCAGGATCCCGCCGGAGGCGCCGACGAGCGCGCCGGCGATGATGAGCACCGGGTTGCCGAGCACGAATCCGGCCATGGCCACCGCGGTACCGGTGAAGGCGTTGAGCAGTGAGATCACCACCGGCATGTCGGCGCCGCCGATCGGCAGCACCATCGTGATCCCGAAGCCGAGCGCCGCGACGGTGAGCAGCACCAGTGCGATCCGGCTGCCGGGCTGGGCCGCGAGCCACGCGCCGCCGCCCAGTCCGCCGGCGGCGAGCAGGACGGTCAGCGCTCGCCCGCCGGGCGGGGTGATCGGCTGGCCCGGTACCCACCCCTGCAGCTTGCCGGCGGCGATCAGGGAACCGGTGAAGGTGACCGCGCCGATCAGGATGTCCAGCGCGCCGGTGACCGCGACCCGGGTCGGGGCCGCGATCGGCCCGGTCAGGTCGTGCACCGCCAGTAGGGCCGCGGCGCCGCCGCCGACCGCGTTGAACAAGCTGACCAGTTGCGGCATGGCGGTCATCGCGACCCGCCGGGCCGCGTACAGGCCGGCGGCGCCGCCGGCCGCGGCGCCGGCCACGAGCACCAGCACGCCGGTCAGGGTGATCTCGCCGTCGTGCCCGAGCACGACCGCGGTGGTCAGGATCGCCACGGCCATCGAGGCCGCGGACAGCCGGTTGCCGCGCGCGGCAGTGGCCGGCGAGTTCATCAGGTGCAGGCCGATCACGAAGCCGGCGGCGGCGGCCACGTAGATCAGGTGGACGGTCGCGTCGAAGCCGCTCATTTCTGCTCGACCTCCGCCGCCGGGCGGCGCCGGAACATCCGCAGCATCCGGTCCGTCACCGCGTACCCGCCGACCAC
Organism: uncultured Micromonosporaceae bacterium; assembly: GCA_964645345.1. Taxonomy (GTDB): domain Bacteria; phylum Actinomycetota; class Actinomycetes; order Mycobacteriales; family Micromonosporaceae; genus Rugosimonospora. The sequence goes on along the minus strand of CAZYCD010000007.1, from coordinate 45,026 downwards.
GTTCGCGGTGGCGAAGGCCATGGCGACGAAGGCGAGCAGGTACCCGGCCCAGCCGCGCGCAGTCGCGGCGATCACCATCGCGCCGACCACCACGATGCCGTGGATGGAGTTCGCGCCGGACATCAGGGGGGTGTGCAGGGTAGCCGGTACCTTGCTGATCACTTCGAAGCCGACCAGCAGGCTCAGCACGAATATCGTCAGGTCGACGACAAGGTCGGTACTCATCGCTCGATCACCTTGCCCTCGTGCGCGACGAGGATCGCCGAGACGATCTCGTCGGTCGGGTCGATCACCGGCTCGCCGGTCGGAAGCAGGTGCGTCACCAGCGCGGTCACGTTGCGGGCGTAGGCCGCCGAAGCCCCCGGCGCCATCGCGGCCGCGAGGTTGCCCGCGCCGATCACGCGTACCCCGTCGGCCAGCAGCACGTCGCCGTCCGGTCGTGAACCCTCGACGTTGCCGCCCAGCGGCCCGGCGGCCAGGTCCACGACGACCGAGCCCGGCCGCATGCCCTTGACCGCCTCGGCGGTCACCAGCAGTGGCGGGCGCCGGCCGGGTACCTGGGCGGTCGTGATGACCACGTCGAACTCGCCGATGCGCTGCTGCAGGGCCTCCTGCTGCGCCTGGCGCTCCTCGTCGGTCAGCGTCCGGGCGTACCCGCCGACTCCGTTCGCGACCGTGACGCCCCGCAGGTCCAGGAAGCGGGCGCCGACCGAGGTGACCTCGTCGCGCGTCTCCGGCCGGATGTCGTACCCGGTGACCTGCGCGCCCAGTCGCCTGCAGGTACCGATCGCGGCCAGCCCAGCCACGCCCACGCCCAGCACGAGCACCTGGGCCGGCTTCGCGGTTCCGGCGGCGGTCATCAGCATCGGGAAGTACCGCCCGTAGGCGTCGGCCGCGACCAGCGCCGCCTTGTACCCGGCGATGTTCGCCTGCGAGGTGAGCGCGTCCATGGACTGCGCGCGGCTGAGCGTGCGGGGGAGCAGGTCCAGGCTGACCGCGGTGACACCGCGCGCGGCACAGGCCGCGACGGTCTCGGGCGCCCCGGCCGGATTCAGCAGGCCGACCAGGATCTGACCGGTACGCAGCCGGTCGACGCGCGACGGTGGCGGCGGTTGGACGCACAGCAGGATGTCCGCGCGCGCGTCCAGTTCGGCGGCGCCGACCGGTACCGCACCGGCCTCGGTGTACGCGCTGTCCGGCAGGAAGGCGCCGGTACCGGCGTCGTTCTCGACGAGCACCTCGGGGAAGCGTTCACGCAGCCGTGGTACCACTGCCGGTACCACGGCCACCCGATGTTCGCCGGGCGCCGACTCCTTGAGTACGCCGATGCTGGCCGCCATGGTGCGCAACCTCCTGTCGACAACGCTGTCCCCAGGGTCGCACACTAAGGGGCCGGCCGGCCTACGCCCAGTGCCGGACGGCCTGTTCCTTCAGGGCGGCGGAACCGGTCGGCGGGCGTCACCCGCCGCGATCCGGCTCCCTGGTGCCTGGCGCCGGACCGCCGCGGCCTTCGTGACGCGATCAGGCGGTCACGTCCGTGCCTGTGCTCGCCTCCGCAAAAACCGGCTCCGGCTGTACTCGGGCGGTGCGGAGCAGGGTGGCGATGCTGCGGCCGTGGTCGGCGGCCGCCTCGTGCGCGGCGGCGAGCACCTCGGCGGCCTTGTCCCGCAGGCCCGCCATGGCCGGGGTCACCGAGGCCAGGGTCAGTTCGGCCTCCGCCAGCTTGAGGTCCAGGCCGAGGACGTCCTCCAGGATCCGGCGCAGCCACGGGGTCGCGTGGTCCCAGCCATCCCTCGGGGTACCCGGGCCGTAGCCGCCGCCCCGCGCGACGACGAGCACGCCCGGCCGGCCGGCCAGCGGCCGCTCGCCCATTGCCCGCCACCGCGGGTCGGTCCACAGCACGTCCCACCAGACCTTCACATGCTGGGGGACACCGAAGTTGTAGAGCGGGACGGCGAACAGGTAGGCGTCGGCGTCCAGCAGTTCGTCGGCGAGCGTCGCGGCCAGGCCGACCGCCTCGGCCTGCTCGGGCGTGTGCTGCCCGGTCGGTACCGGGCCGGCGCCGACCGCGGTCATCCAGGCGGTCGAAGGCAACGGGTGGCGGCCGATGTCGCGCCGCAGCACCGGGGCCGACGGGTGCTCGGACTGCCAGGCGCGCTGCACCGTGTCGGCGACCTCGCGGCTGACCGAGCCGTCGCTGCGGATGCTCGCGTCGAGGCGGAACAGGCTCACGGGAGACTCCTCATGACTGGTAGTGGATGACACAGATAGTCTGAAGAACAGAACATCTACTGGACAATACGTCTTCCTCGCAGCTCAGGGGTAGAATGGCGCGATGAACGCCACACCCCAGCCCGCGGTCCGGGGCTCCGCGCGCTCCTGCGTGGACGCGATGGATGGCGACCTCGGCTGGGCGTTGGGCATGATCTACCGGCGGTACCTGAAGGCAGCCGGCCAGGCCACCGCCGAGGTACCGGGAGGCCCGCGCGGGTACCAGGTGCTGCGCTCGGCGGCCAGCGAGTCGCCGAACACCCAGCTCGCCATCGCCCAGCAGTTGGGTGTCGACCGCACCGTGATGACGTACCTGCTCGACGACCTGGAGCGGGAGGGCCTGATCGAGCGGCTGGCCGACCCCAGCGACCGCCGGGTGCGCCGGATCGCGGCGACTGGCAAGGGCCGCGCCCGGCTGGCCGCGCTGAACGCGCGGCTGGCCGAGGCCGAGTGCGACGCCCTGTCCGGGCTGGGCGAGGCCGACCAGGCCGCACTGCGCGAGTTGGTCAACCGGTTGGCCCGGGTCGCCGCCGTCGGCGAGCCGCGGGTGGGCGCCTGCCAGGTCGCCGAGGATGTGGACCTCGGCGGGGATGCAATTCCCGGCCGCAAGCCGCGCCGTCCCGCGCATCGGGGCTGACCAGACGCCTCAGGTTGGCCGGCCAGCCATCGATTCGGCAACGTTCAGGCAATAGGGTGGCGGGTGCACACCCCTCCCCACCCCCGAGGCGGCCGCATCGATGGAACACCCCACCTGGGCTCCGGCGGGCATCGACACCGAACGCGCCAGCGCCGCCCGGATGTATGACTACTACCTCGGCGGCTCCCACAACTTCGCGGTGGACCGCGAGCTGGCCGAGAAGCTGCTCGCCGTGCTGCCCGAGGGCGTCTACATCGCGCGGGCAAACCGGGCGTTCCTGCGCCGCGCCGTGCGGTACTGCGTCGGCCAGGGCATCCGGCAGCTCATCGACATCGGCTCGGGCATCCCGACAGTCGGCAACGTGCACGAGGTGGCCCAGCAGGCGGCGCCGGACGCCCGGGTGGTCTACGTCGACATCGACCCGGTTGCCGTGGAGCACAGCCGGTACTTGCTGGCCGGCAACGAGCTGGCCGCCGCGGTGCAGGCCGACCTGCGCGAGCCCGCCGCGATCCTGGACCACCCGGAGGTGCGCGGGCTGGTCGACCTGGACCGGCCGGTCGCCGTGCTGCTGGTCGCGGTGCTGCACTTCGTCCCCGACGACGCGGACGTCACCCGGATCCTCGCGACCCTGCGCGACCGGGTCGCGCCGGGCAGCTTCCTGGTCGTCTCGCACGCCACCCACGAGGGCTGGCCCGAGGAGACCGGGGAGATCACCGAGCTGTACCGCCGCTCCGCGACGCCGCTCAGGACGCGCACCACCGACGAGGTGCGCCGGCTGTTCGACGGCTGGACGCTGGCCGACCCGGGCGTGGTGCCGGGGCCGGAGTGGCGGCCGGAGCCGGACGGGCCCGAGGAGGCGCCGCCGATCCGGGCGAGCGTCATCGCCGGCGTGGGGCGCAGGGAGTGAGCGGCGTGCCGGCCGTCGGGTGGCCGGGGGCGGCGCAGTTCGCGCGGGAGTGGTCGGCCGCGGTGGCGGGCACCAGCTACGTGCCGCTCACCCGCGAGGAGATCGAGGCGCTGCTGTACCGGTTCACCGTGCAACTCGCCGACACGCTGGTCGACGACACCGCCGGTACCCGGATGGCGCACCAGGTCGGTGCCCGGCTGGTCGAGGCCGACCTGGTGGCGCCGGAGGCCCTGGGCCGGACGGTGGCGATGGTCGGCGGGCAGTTGCTGCGTGCCCTCGGCCTGCCCGAGGCGGAGTTCGGTGGCCGCCGCGACCTGCTGGTCCAGGCGCTGGCCACCGGGTACGCCCGGGCGCTGCGCGACCGCACGCTGGACGAGCAGGAGGCGATCCGCCGGGCCGCGCTGTCGGCCCGGGAGCGCGTCGAGGCCGCGCTGCGCGACAGCGAGCGGGAGCGGCAGTACGGGACCCACCACGACCCGTTGACCGGCCTGCCCAACCGCACCCAGTTCATGGAGTGGCTGGCCGACCTGTGCGCGCCTGCGACGCCCGCGGAGCCGGCGCCGGACGGCGTTCGTCAGCCGGCCGCGGGCGGGCGCCGGCTGGCGGTCAGCGCGGTCAACCTCGACCGGTTCGACCTCGTCAACGACAGCCTCGGCCAGCAGATCGGCGACGACCTGCTGGTCGCCGTCGCCGACCGGCTCGCGCTGCTGGCGGCGCAGCGCGGGTACCGGCTGGCCCGGCTCGGCAGCGACGAGTTCGGTCTGATCGTCGAGGGCACCACGGGTACCGAGGACGCGGTGGCCGCCGTGCGCGCGGCGCTGGCCACGATCCGGGAACCGGTGCAGGTGGACGGGCACACGCTGACCGTGACGGCCAGCGCCGGGATCGTGGAACGGGCCATCGCCGGTACCGATCCGATCGAGTTCGCCCGCGCCGCACGGATGAGCCTGCACTGGGCCAAGCTCGACCGGGGCGACGGCTGGGTGCTGTTCGACCCGCAGCGCAGCGCGCGCTACGTGGCCCGGTACACGCTGTCCGCGGAGATGCCCGGCGCGCTGTCGCGCGGCGAGTTCACGCTCGTCTACCAGCCGCTGGTCGACCTGTTCGACGGCAGCGTGCGCGGCGCCGAGGCGCTGGCCCGCTGGCGGCACCCGGTGCACGGGGTGATCAACCCGGCCGGCTTCATCGACCTGGCCGAGGACACCGGCCTGATCGTGCCCCTCGGGCTGCACCTGCTGGAGCAGGCGTGCGAGCAGGCCGCGCTGTGGCAAAAGCGCGTGACCGAGCCGCCGTTCGTCAGCGTCAACCTGGCCGTCCGGCAGCTTCGCCACCGGGGCCTGGTACGCGAGGTTCGGGCCGTACTCGACGGTGCCGGCCTGCCCGCTGACAAGCTGCAGCTGGAGATCACCGAGAGCGCGGTCGTGGGTACCGACGATGAGACCCTCGATACCCTGCGGGAGCTGGCCGATCTCGGCGTGCGCCTGGTCATCGACGACTTCGGTACCGGCTACGCCAACCTCGCGTACCTGCGCACCCTGCCGGTACACGGGCTGAAGATCGACGGTGCCTTCGTCCGCCCGCTCGAGCGGCCCGGCGCGGACCGGGCCGGCGAGGCCATCCTGTCGACGATGGTGTCGCTGGCACACACCCTCGGCCTGAGCGTGACCGCCGAGGGCGTGGAGACCGGTTCGCAGGCCGAGCAGCTCGCCGCGCTCGGCTGCGACGTCGGCCAGGGCTGGCACCTGGGCATGCCCGGGGCGCCCGACCGGATCACCTCGCTGACCGCCGAGCCGGCCGACCGCGCCGCCGGCTAGCGCTTATCCTTCGGCCATGCCGGGCGAGCGGATCCTGGTGGTGGACGACGACGAGCGGCTGGCCGCGTCGGTACGCCGCAGCCTGGAGTACGCGGGCTACCGGGTCGCCGTCGCCCACGACGGGCCACGGGCGCTGACCGCGGCCGGCCAGGACCGGCCGGACCTCGTGGTGCTCGACGTGCTGCTGCCGGGGCTCGACGGGTACGGCGTGTGCCGGGCGCTGCGCGCCGACCGTACCGGTCCGATGGTGCTCATGCTGACCGCCCGCGACGCGGTACCGGACCGGGTGGCCGGGCTGGACGCGGGCGCCGACGACTACCTGGTCAAGCCGTTCCAGCACGACGAGCTGCTGGCCCGGGTACGCGCCCTGCTGCGCCGCCGCCCGGCCGACCCGTCCACGCCCGCCCAGCCGTTGACCCTGGCCGACCTGACCCTCGACCCCGGTACCCGCGAGGTGCGGCGGGCCGGCCGGACAATCGAGCTGACCGCCCTCGAGTTCGACCTGCTGCGCCACTTCCTGCGCCATCCCCGGCAGGTACTCAGCCGCGCCCAGCTCCTGGACGCGGTGTGGGGCGGCGGCAGCCCGCTGACGAGCAACGTCGTCGACGTCTACGTCGGATACCTGAGGACCAAGCTGGAGGCGGGCGGCGAGCCGCGGCTGCTGCACACGGTACGGGGCGTCGGGTACGCCCTGCGGGCCTGAGCATGTCCATCCGCGCCCGCATCACGCTGTACGGCCTGGCCATCGTGCTGGCCGTGCTGACCGGCTTCTCGACCGTGATCTGGGGGCTGGTCGTGGTCGGGCTGCCCGGCGGGCAGGACAAACGGCTGGCGGCCCGGGCCGACGCCGCCGTGCAGGCGGTGGGCCAGGCGTCCGCGGCGGACTTCGCGCCCAGCCGACCCGTCGCGCCGGTCCGGCCGTCCGTCGACGACGACGTGTTCGTCGTGGTACTCGACGGCTCCGGCGCGGTGCTGAGCACCACCGGCGGCGCGGACCCGCAGGTACCGGCGCCGGTACTGGCGAAGGCCGCCCGTACCGGGACGGCCAGCGCCACCGTCGGCATGGACGGCGTACCGGTCCGGGTGTGCGTCAAGCCGTGGCACCGGCCGGACCTGGGCCGGGACGGGTTCGTCGCCGCGGCCCAGCCGGTACGCCGGCAGCGCAGCGACCTGGCCGGCGTCACCGCGGTCATCATCGTCGCGGCGCTCGTCACGGTGGCCGCCGCGTCGGTGGCGATCTGGCTGGTGGTGCGCCGCGCGCTGCGACCGCTGCGCGAGCTGACGGCGACCGCCGACGAGATCGGCCGCTCGTCGGACCGTGGCCGGCGGCTGCCGCCGTCCCGGCGCCAGGACGACGTGGGCCGCCTGACCGCCAGCTTCAACGGAATGCTCGACCGGCTGGAGGAGGCGCACCGGCACACCACCGAGGCGCACCAGCGCACCGCCGCGGCCCTGGCCGCGCAGCAGCGCTTCGCCGCGGACGCCTCGCACGAGCTGCGCACCCCGCTCACGACCATCCGCAACAACGCCGGCTTCCTGCGCGCACACCCTGACGCGGCCGAGGAGGACCGGACCGCGGCGCTGGCCGACCTGGAGGCCGAGTCGGCGCGGATGAGCCGGCTGGTGGACGACCTGCTGACGCTCGCCCGCGGCGACGGCGGCGCGCCGGTCAATCCGTCCACGGTGGACCTCGGCGAGCTGGCGCACGAGGTGTGCCGCAAGGCCGCCGCGCAGCACCCGGACCGGCGGCTGCACTGCTCGGGACCGCCCTGCGTGCTGCGGGCGGACGCCGAGTCGCTGAACCGGCTGCTGTGGATCCTGCTGGACAACGCGGTGCGGCACACCGGGCCGGACGGCCACATCTGGATCGCCGTGGCGCCGGCCGGCGCGGGCGCCGCGCAGTTGCAGGTCTCCGATGACGGCGAGGGCATCCCGCCGGGCGAGCTCAGCCGCATCTTCGACCGGTTCCACCAGGCCGAGCCGTCGCGCCGGCGCGGGGGAGCGGGGCTGGGCCTGTCCATCGCGGCGTGGATCGCCTACACCCACAAGGGTTCCATCGCCGCGGCCAACAACGACCGCGGCGGCGCCATCTTCACCGTCCGGCTCTCATCGATTTCTTAGAACCGGCTCATCCCCGCCTCACCACCGGCCCGCACTCTGCTTGTCATGGGTGGACACCGACATCTGCTGTTCGTGCTCGCGCTGCTGCAGGCGGGGATGGCGCTGCTGGCCGCACTCGGCCAGTTGCTTTTCACCGGCGCCAACCCGCTGTACCTGGCGGCTCCGCTGGGCCGTGCCGCCCTGCTGGTGACCGCGGCCGCCGCGGCAGCGGCCGGCCGGCGCTGGGGACCTGTCGCGGTGATCGTGCTGGAAGGGTTGAGCGTCTCCGGATTCTGGCTCAGCGGCCTGGTCGGGCTGCTGCCCTGGGTCGACGACACGGTCACCATGACCGGCCTGTTCGGGGACGTCCTGCTGCCGGCTGCGATGCTCTACCTGGCCGTGCGGGTACTCGCCGGGGCGGGGTCGCCGGTACCGGGCCGGCCGCCCGCCCGCCGTCCCGCGCCCACACTGTTCCTGCCCACCGAGGAGATCCGGTGAGCGAGTGGGACGTGCTCGTCACCGGGGTGGCGCCGGAGCACCTGCCCGCGCTCATCGCCGCCGTCTTGCTACCGGTGCTCGTCCTCGGGTACCGGCGGCTGGCGGGCGGTACCCGGGAGGTCGGCGTGATCCTGCGCGGGGACAGCCCGCGGCCGATCCCGCCACTGTCGCCCGCGCGCCCGCCGGTACCCGTCGACGAGCGGGTCGCCGCCTGGCTGCTGGGCCTGTCCGCGATCGTGCACCTGGCGCTGCCGCTCGGGCATCACAACGAGACCGGGTTGACCGTCGCCTTCCTGGTGGACGGCGCGGCGTTCGCAGTCCTGGCGGTGCGCGCCGCGACCGGCCGGCGATGGCGGCTGGCCGGAGCGCTGCTGGTACCGGCGACCCTGGTCGGGTACCTGGTGGTGCTGGGTACCGGCGGGGAGGAGCCGGACCAGGTGGGCATCGTGACCGCCGTGGTCGAGCTGGCGATCCTCGGGCTGTGCCTGGTACCGGCGCCCCGCCCGGCCGGACCCGGCGCCCCGGCCCGGCGGCGGCGGACCGCCCGGATCCTCGGCGGCACCGGCCTCGTGCTGTTCACCGTGGTGTTCGGCGCCATCACCTGGGGGCTGTCCTTCGCGGCCCACGCCGACCCGGTCGCCACCGCCGCCGACCCGACGGCCGGCCACGCCGCACACGGCGGGCACGCGCACGGGGAGGGGGACGCGGCCCGGGCCGAGGCCGGCGTGCTGATGCCGCCCCTGGCGGGCAGCCGACCGACGCCGGAGCAGGAGCAGGCGGCGGCCGACCTGGCCGCCCGTACCCGCGATTCGCTGCGCCGCTACGCCGACATCCACGCCGCGCTCGCCGCCGGGTACCGGCCGAGCCTGCTCAGGACCGGCTACTCCGTACACCTGGAGAACAAGGCGAACGGCAGCGACGGGCGGGTGCTGGACCCGGACCGGCCGGAGATGCTGATGTACGCCATCGCCGACGGCCGTGCCACCCTGCTCAGCGCGGTCTACACGATGCCGCGCGCCGGTCAGGCCGGCCCCGCGCCGGGCGGGCCGCTGACCATGTGGCACTCGCACAACGCCTGCGTCAGCCTGCTGCCGCCGGGCTTCTCCGTGGTCGACGCGTACGGCGGCTGCCCGGCCTTCTCCGTCGCCGTGACCATGCCGGTGATGATGCACGTCTGGGTCGTGGACAACCCGGGCGGTCCGTACGCCGAGCACGTACCCGACGCCTGGACCCGGGCCTTCAACCAGGCGCACGGGGTGCCGTTCCATTGGTAAACGTTGTCAGGGTTGACAGCCGACGCAGTGATGGACTTCTCTTAGTAAGGTTTCCTAACTGAAGCCTACCGTCCACAGAGGAAGGTCATATGCGTCGATCTCGCCTATTGAGCGCGCTGGGCGCGGCGGTCGTCGTCGCCGGTGCGGTCGCCACGCTGGCGATCACCCAGAACGCCCAGGCCGCTGCCGGCGTACCCCTGCCGGCACACGTCTTCGCGCCGTACTTCGAGGCGTACAACGGCGACAGCCTGTCCGGGCTCGCCTCGCAGTCGGGCAACAAGTACCTCACGATGGCGTTCATCCAGACCGCCAGCCGTGGTTCGTGTACGCCATTGTGGAACGGTGACACGAGCATGCCGATCTCGACGTCCACTTTCGGCAACGACATCAACACCATCCGGGCGGGCGGCGGCGACGTGGTGCCGTCCTTCGGCGGGTACGCGGCGGACAACGGCGGTACCGAGATCGCCGACAGCTGCACCACCGTCGCCTCGATCGCGGCCGCCTACGAGAGCGTCATCACCACCTACAACGTCACCCGGATCGACCTGGACACCGAGGACAACTCGCTGACCAACAGCGCGGGCATCGACCGGCGCAACAAGGCCATCAAGATGGTCGAGGACTGGGCCGCGAGCAACGGGCGCACCGTGCAGTTCGTCTACACGCTGCCGACCACCACGTCCGGGCTCGCCTCCAGCGGCCTGGCCGTGCTGCAGAACGCGGTGGCCAACAACGCCCGCATCGACGTCGTCAACATCATGACGTTCGACTACTACGACAACGCCGACCACAGCAACATGGCCAACGACACCGCGAACGCGGCGACCGGCCTGCACAACCAGCTCGCCTCGCTGTACCCGTCGAAGACCTCCGCGCAGCTGTGGAGCATGATCGGCGTGACCGAGATGATCGGCGTGGACGACTTCGGCCCGGCCGAGACGTTCACCCTCGCCAACGCTCCGGCGGTGCTCAGCTGGGCGAATGCCCAGGGCATCGCGGAGCTGTCGTTCTGGGCACTCCAGCGGGACAACGGCAGCTGCCCCGGTGGAGCGGCGGCCGACAACTGCTCGGGCGTCTCGCAGACGACGTGGCAGTTCAGCCACATCTTCGAGCCGTTCAGCGGCGGTACCGTATCGCCGTCGCCGACCTCGACAACCTCCTCGCCGAGCCCGTCGCCGACCCGTACCACGTCGCCGAGCCCGAGCCCGACCGGTAGCACCTGCACCGCGCCGGCCTGGCAGTCGGGTACCGCGTACGTGGGCGGCAGCACGGTGTCCTACAACGGCCACACCTACACCTCGAAGTGGTGGACGCAGGGCGAGCAGCCCGACACCCACTCCGGCCCGAACGACGTCTGGATCGACAAGGGCACCTGCACCGGCGGCTCGCCCTCGCCCTCGCCGACCCGCACGACGTCGCCGAGCCCGAGCCCGACCCGCACCTCCTCGCCGAGCCCGACGCCGACGGCGACCGGCGCGTACCCAGCCTGGGTACCGAACCACGCCTACGTCGTCGGTGACCGGGTGTCGTACGCGGGCAGGAACTACCAGTGCCTGCAGTCGCACACCTCGATGGTCGGCTGGGAGCCGCCGAACGTGCCGGCTCTCTGGCAGGCCCTGTAACCCTTGTAGCGTAACGATTGCGGCCCCGGTCGAGGACTCCTCGACCGGGGCCGGACCACGCCGGGGCTCGGTCCGCGGGCGCGCCGACGGGGCTCAGTCCGCGGGCGCGCCGCCGACCAGGATGTTGACGGTGGTGTTGACGAAGCCGGGGGAGAACGGCACCGGTACGCCCGACCGCTGCGTCCCGCCGTAGTCGACGCGCAGCGTGTGCGCAGCACCCGGGATCAGCAGCAGGTCGAAGCGGCCCGAGGCGTCGGTCGTCACCGAGCAGGCCGTCAGCGGCGTCACCACGCATCCGTCCGCGGTCAGCCGCACCCCGGCCACGCCGAGGTCCCCGGACGTGGTGACCGGCAGCGTGGTCAGCGTCGTCGGGCCGGTCGCCGGGGCGTCCGCCTGCCGGACCGCGAAGCCGGTCAGGCAGAAACCGGTCTGCGCGCTGGGATCCGGCCGGAACCAGCTGCGCACGAGCTGGATCTCGCACCGGTTGGCCGGCGAGTTGAGCTGCTCCTCCAGGTCGTCGCGGGCGAACTGGGACAGCGTCCAGCCCAGCGGGGCCTGGGTACCCGGCCGGGTCGTCGGGACCAGGTGCGCCACCCGGGAGGCCGGGGTCGCCGACGGGCTCGACACGTTCCGGCAGGTCGCCGCCCCGAAGGCGTGGTCGAAGGCGAGCGCGGCCGCCTGCTCGTCCTCGGCCGAGCGCTGGCCGGTCGCGCGCGAGCGGCCCTGGATCGGGGCGAGCAACTCGTTCGGCTGGTTCGGCGCGGGTACCGGCGCGGCCGGCAGGTACCCGTTGTCGATCATCAGCAGCCGCGGCTGGATGCACACCGGGTTGGACGGGTCGTCGTTGATGGCCTGCACGTCGCCGGCCAGGTGCGCCCACAGCTCGGTAATCGGCGTGAGGCCGGACGAGTCGATCAGCCCGCCGTCGATGTCGAACGTGCGGCGCTGCGGGTCGCCGCAGCCGCTGAGCCCGCCGGTCGGCGAGATGTACGGGAAGCGCGCCGACAGCAGGGCGGCGGTGGACAGCGCCACGTCGGCCGGGGTGTGGTCGCCGGGGGCGCACAGGTAGTCGGCCAGGTCCTTGGCGGCCGCCAGGGCCGAGCCGTCGGTCTGCCCGGGATCGTGGGCGCGGCCCGGTTCGAAGGCGCTCAGCGACAGGCAGTTGTCCGTACCCACCGGCTGCCGCGGACCGTTGGCCGGCTGGGAAGCGGCGAGCAGCACGGACGTGTTGAGCTGGCAGGCGTCGTCGACGGTCGCGCCGCTGAGCATCAGCAGCGGGAAGCGCAGCGACCCGTCGGGCGTGCGGGAGTCGGCGAACAGCCCGGTGCGCAGCCGGTCGCCGCCGGCCGCCCGCTCCCATGCCTGTTCCAGCACGGCGGCCCGGTCCACACCGGACGGCTCGAAGCGAAGCCAGGCGTTGGGGATGTCGCGGAAGCCCAGCGCCGCCACGTCCGGCGAGACGAAGTCCTGTCCCAGCGCGTCGGCCCAGCTCCGGCCGGTACCGGCCAGGGCGCGGTCGAACGCGAATCCGACGCTGCCGCCGGAGATGCCGCTCTCGGCGAACACATCCGACCGGTCCAGCGGGTCGCCCGCGCACTCCCGCTGCGCCGGGTGCTCGCCGAACAGGCAGTCGAGCACCATCGCCGTCCAGTACGCGGCGCGGATCCCGCCACCGGAGGAGGAGATGAACAGCATCGGTACCGTCTTGCGGGTCGGTGTACCGGCCTGCTCGCCGGTACCGGACGGGCGGTGCTGGTCGAGCCAGGCGCGCAGTGCGGTGTCCGCGGTCACCGGGCCGGCGTTCGGCGGGCGCGGGCCGGCCAGCCGCACGTCGTGGTAGTGGTCGGTCTGGACGACGGCCGAGGTGACCACGGACCACACCACCACGAACGCGATGACCGGCATCCGCTTGAAGCCGAGCAGGGCCAGCGCGCCGGAGGGCGTCCACGCCTCGCCGAGCAGCGACAGCCCGGTCAGCGCGACGGTCAGGCCGGCCGCGATGAGGAACAGCAGCGCGATGGCGCCGACCGCCTGGCCGACCACGATCGGCCACACGGCCGCGACGAGCCCGGCGGCCACCGTGACCCCGGTCGCGAACCAGAGCCCGGTGCCCGCGCGTACCCGGGCTGGCAGCGACGGGATCCGCCAGGTGACCATCAGCGTGGCCACCGCCAGGCCGGCCACCCCGACGCCGGCCAGCCACCAGGCGCGCGGCTCCTGGGTGACGAACAGCGTGGTCGCCGCGCGGGTGGCGATGACGCCGAGCGCACCCAGCGGTACCGCGCCGGCCACCCACAGCAGGGCCGGCGGGCCGCCGGTCGGCACGGGGTCGGGCGCGTCCGGCGGGGCGGTCACGGGCTGGGGTGCCGGCGGCCCGGCCGGGGTGGGGCGCGGGCGCACCACGAGGATCTCCTGGGGCAGGCTCAGCGCGCTGAACAGCAGCAGCGCGCCGCCCGGCCAGACCAGGATCGCTCCGACCGCGAGGTGGGCCACCTCGACGATGACCAGGCCGGCGGTGGCGAACACCAGGCCGCCCAGGCCCAGCGCGATCAGCCAGCCGCGCGACAGTGGCCGGATAGGGTCCCGGGCCTGCCAGTGGCGGTACCAGGCGACCTCGCCGGAGAGCAGGACCAGCCAGCCGGCGAAGGCGGCCGCGACCGCCGCGAGGACGCCGGCCGGCCAGTGCTCCAACCAGCGCATGGCCACGTCGTCGATCTGCAGGCCGATGTCTCCGCGCAGCGCGGTCACCAGCACCACGACCAGCGTCGCCGCGACCAGTTGGGCGCGCAGCGCGACCAGGTACCGGCCCCACAGCCGCAGCCGGGCCACCAGCTGGGCGCGGCCCTCCTGCCGCAGCGTCACCAGCTCCGCGAAGACCAGCGGCAGCACGGCGCAGCCGAGGGACACCCAGGCCAGCAGCGAGACGAGCCCGAGGGCGGGCAGCAGCGCCGTCGCGGACAGGAACAACAGCAGGGGGGTACCGGTGTCCACGAGCACGGTCAGCGCGAGGTACCCGAGGACGGCTCCCGCGGCGATCCCGGTGACCCGGCGTAGTGCCGCCTCGACCTGCGCGTCGGGTACCGGACGGTCGGCGATGCGGCGCGCCGTCGCCCGGGCGGCCAGCCACAGCAGGGCGGCCACCGGCAGCGCGATCAGCAGCGCGTCGACCGCGGCGTAGATGAGCACCGCCGCGTACGGGCCGATGAACCGCCCGCCCAGTCCGGCGGCGAGCCGGTCGGCGTCCCAGTCGCGCCAGGCCCGGACGGCCTGCCGCGCGGCTGGCGAGGACCACAGCGTGGACGGCGAGGCGACGGAGCCGAACCCGGCGGACACGTCGCCGGCCCGGTGCATGGCGGCCAGCGCCGTGCCGAGCCTGTCCTCCAGCGCCGTACCGGCGATGACCGCGACCACCGCGGCGGGGATACCCCAGCGCCGCAAACCCGCACCCGACACCGCAGACCTCCCGCCCCGGCCCGGCCCATGCCGGTCGGTGGATGCGAGAGTAGCGACCCGGCACCCGACTGTAGAAGTTCTCCGGCGCGTATCCGATCGGATGCTGCCCGCGACCGGTCCTGGTGGCTACCGTCATACCCCGTGGACATGGATGGCGGTGGAGCGGCGGCGGTGCTTCCCGAACCCGTGCTGCCCGGGCCGGCGTTTCCGCCCGAGCCGGTCGCGGTGCGGCAGCCGCCGCCCGAGCCGGTGCCGGCCCGCGCGCTGATCGCGGAGAATCTGCGCCGGCTGCGCACGGACGCCGGGGTCGGCGTCGAGCAGGTGGTCCGCGCCGCACAGGTGCACGGCCTGGACTGGACGGCCAGCTGGCTGTCCGGCGTGGAGCGCGGCAGCCGGGGTCTGACGGCCGAGCAGTTGTTGGCGATGCCCGTGGTGCTCGCCGATGCGCTCGGTTTCCGGGTCACCCTCACCGACCTGATCGCCGGCGAGGCGCCGGTACTGCTGGTCACCGATGTCCCCATAGGACGGTCCAGCCGCAGCCGGGCCAGCGTACCCGCCGGGTACCTGCGGGACCTGGTCACCGGTCAACCGGTACCGCGACCGTTCAGCAGCGCACCGGCGTCCGGGCCGGTACCGGAGGTGAGCCCCGCCCAGCGCGCCGCCGAGCAGGTACGCGAGATCCGCCGCGCCGGGCTGGGCGACGTGGACATCCGGGCGCTGGGCCGGGCGCAGGCGGGTGCCGGCGAGGCGGAGTCGCGGCTTGCCCGCCGGTTGGCGGTGGCCCCGGTCGTGGTGGCGGCCGCGGCGGCGAGCCTCTGGGGCCGGTCGCTGACCGAGGAGCGGGACGCCCGGGTGGCCGCGGGCGAGGGGCCGTCGGCCACGGTGAGCCGGCGGTTGACGGCCGACCTCACGGCGCGGCTGGAGGAGGCCCGCCTGGAGGAGGCCCGCCGGGCGGTCTCCGGCCCGCCCCCCGGTGCGGCAGACTGGCGGGATGCTCTCGACACCTGAGGACGACCCGTACCGCTGGCTGGAGGAGGTCGACTCGCCTCAGGCGAGCGCCTGGGTGCGGGAGCGCAGCGCGGTGACGGCCGCCGCCCTCGCGGCCGACGAGGACTTCACCCGGCTGCGCGACGAGCTGCGCCGGGTACTCGACGACGAGGACCGGATCCCGGTCACCACCTGGCACGGCGGTCACCTCTACAACCTGTGGCGGGACGCGGCGCACCCGCGCGGCCTGTGGCGGCGGACCACGCTGTCGCAGTACCGGCGCACCGAGCCGGACTGGCAGGTGCTGTTGGACGTCGACCGGCTGGCCGCGGACGAGGAGGAGAACTGGGTGTGGCAGGGATTCGACCTGCTGCGCCCCGACCATCGCCGGGCCCTGGTGTACCTGTCGCGGGGCGGGTCCGACGCCCACGTGGTGCGCGAGTTCGACATGACGCAGCTCGCCTTCGTCAACGCGGGATTCACGCTGCCCGAGGCGAAGAGCGCCACCGCGTGGGTGGACACCGATCACATCTTCGTCGGTACCGATCTGGGGCCGGGGTCGCTGACCTCCTCCGGGTACCCCCGGACGGTCCTGCGGTGGTGGCGCGGGACGCCGCTGGCGGAGGCGGAGCTGGTCTTCGAGGGCGAGGTCGGCGACGTGGCCGTGGACGCCTCGCACGACCCCACGCCGGGCTTCGCGCGCGACCTCGTGCAGCGGCGGACCGACTTCTTCTCCGGCCGCCGCTTCGTACGGCCGGACGGCGGCGAGCTGACCGCGCTCGACGTGCCGGACGACGCGGACGTCGACCTGCACCGCGAGTGGCTGTTGGTGCGGCCGCGTGCGGATTGGACGGTCGGCGGCGCCACCCACCCGGCGGGCAGCGTGCTGGTCGCCGAGCTGGCCGGGTACCTGGCCGGTGGGCGGGCGCTGAGCGTCCTGTTCCGCCCCGCGCCGGACACCTCGCTCGCGTCCTGGGCGTGGACCCGCAATCACCTGATCCTGAGCCTGCTCACCGACGTGCGGAGCCGGCAGGTGGTGTGTACGCCCGGCTCGGACGGGTGGACCACCGGCCCGCTGTACGAGGGGGAGCTGGGCGGGCACGTCGACGTGTGGGACAGCAACCCCGACGAGAGCGACGAGTACCTGCTGTCGGAGAGCGGGTACCTGCGCCCGACGCGGCTGTGGCTCGGTACCGTCGGCGGCCCGCTGACCCCGCTGCGCTCCGAGCCGTCGTTCTTCGACTCCGACGGCATGTCGGTGCGGCAGTTCTTCGCCACCTCGACGGACGGTACCCGGGTGCCCTACTTCGTCGTCGGCGCGGAGGGCGGCGACGGCCCGGCCCTGCTGACCGGGTACGGCGGCTTCGAGATCTCGCGTACCCCCGCCTACGACGCGCTCGTCGGGCGCGGGTGGCTGGCCCGGGGCGGCACCTACGTGGTGGCCAACATCCGCGGCGGCGGTGAGTACGGTCCGAACTGGCACCATGCCGCGATGCGCGAGCGCCGGCCGCGCGCCTACGAGGATTTCGCCGCGGTCGCCGCCGACCTGGTCGACCGGGGAGTCGTCGCGCGGGACCGGCTGGGCGTGTGGGGACGCAGCAACGGCGGGCTGCTGGCCGGCGTGATGCTCACCCGGTACCCGCACCTGTTCGGCGCGGTGGTCAGCGAGGTACCGCTGCTGGACATGCGCCGGTACCACGAGCTGCTGGCGGGTGCCTCGTGGATGGCCGAGTACGGCAACCCCGACGACGAAGCGGACTGGGCCTTCATTTCGGGGTACTCGCCGTACCACAACGTCCGAAGTGGACAGTCGTACCCGCCAGTGCTCCTGCTGACCTCGACCCGCGACGACCGCGTACACCCCGGCCACGCACGCAAGATGGCGGCGCTGCTGGCCGAGCAGGGGCACGACGTGACCTACTACGAGAACACGGAGGGCGGGCACGGCGCCGCCGCGGACAACGCCCAGCTGGCCCACATGCGGGCGCTGGTGTACGAGTTTCTCTGGCGTCGGCTCGCGCCGCGCCAGCCGCTGGGGCACAGTGATAACCGTGGTGATTCCGGTCCATGACGTCCTGCCGGTACGCCGTACGCCCTGGGTGACGTACGCGCTGATCGCGATCAACGTGATCGTCTTCCTGCTCACCCCGGCGTCGCGGACCACCGGGGTACAGAGCACCCAGCTGGCGACGCTCTGCAGCCAGCAGGCGTTCTACGACCGGTACGCGGCGATCCCGCGGGAGATGGTGCACGGGAAGACCCCGCCGGAGGTACCCAACGGACAGGTCGGGGTCGGCCCGCAGGGGCCCGGTTGCGTGGTGACGGCGCCGACCTACCACAAAGAGCCCTGGCTGTCCGTGCTCTACTCGATGTTCCTGCACGGCGGCTGGCTGCACCTGCTGGGCAACATGCTGTTCCTGTGGGTGTTCGGCAACAACGTCGAGGACCGCCTGGGCCGCATCCGGTACGCGCTGTTCTACCTGGTCTGCGGGTACGCGGCGGCGTACGCCTTCGCCCTGGTGCAGCCGAACTCGACCGAGCCGCTGATCGGCGCCTCGGGCGCCATCGCCGGGGTGCTCGGCGCCTACATCGTGCTGTACCCGCGGGCCCGGGTCTGGAGCCTGGTGCCGTTCCTGCTGTTCATCCCGCTGCGGCTGCCCGCCTGGCTGGTACTGGGCCTGTGGTTCCTGCTGCAGTGGGCGTACTCGGCCGGCTTCGCGGTGTCCCAGGCCGGTGACGTGGCGTACCTGGCGCACGTGGCCGGGTTCATCCTCGGCGCCCTGCTCGCGCTGCCGCTGCGCGCCCGGCCCTCGCCGCCCGCCCCAGTGCGGTACGCCCGTTACTGAGCCAGCGGTACCGGCCGGAACAGCAGGGCCTCCACCTCGGCCGCCTCCAGCGGCTTGGCGAAGAAGTAGCCCTGACCCAGCTCGCAGCCGAACTCCCGCAGCCAGTCGAGCTGGTCGGTGTCCTCGATGCCCTCGGCGATCGTGGTCAGCCGCAGCAACCGTCCCAACTGGACGATCGCGCGGGCGATGGCGGACGCCTGCGGGTCGACCGCGATGTCGTCGACGAAGGTCTTGGCCACCTTGATGATGTCCATGGGGAACCGGCGCAGGTACGCCAGCGACGAGTACCCGGTGCCGAAGTCGTCGATGGCCACCCGTACCCGCTGGGCCTTCAGCATGGCGAGCCGGTGCACCGTCGCCTCGGTGTCGTGCAGCAGCAGCGACTCGGTGACCTCCAGCACCAGGCACTGCGGCGCGAGCCCGGAGTCGGCCAGCGCCGCGGCAACCACCGCCGGCAGGTCCGGCTGCTGCAGGCCGCGGGCGGACAGGTTGACCGTGATGGTCAGCGGCCGCTCGGGCGGGCGCCGGGCGTTCCAGGCCGATGCGCGGCGGCACGCCTCGCCGAGCACCCACCGGTCGATGGGCACGATCAGGCCGGCGTCCTCCGCGATGGGTACGAACTCGGCGGGCTCCAGCAGCCCGCGCTGCGGGTGCTGCCAGCGCAGCAGCGCCTCCAGGCCGATGACCTCGTTGCCGTCCAGTGCCACGATCGGCTGGTACCGCAGGGCGAACTCGCCGCGCTCCAGCGCCCGGCGCAGGTTGGCCTCGACACCCAGCCGCCGGACGAACGTCGCGTGCATCGCCGGTTGGAACAGCTCGCACCGGGTGCGGCGCTGCTTGGCGTGGTACATGGCCACGTCGGCGTCGCGTACCAGCGACTCGGCGTCGTGCGCCGGATCGGTACCCACGGCCACGCCGATGCTTGCGTCGATGAACACGTCCCCGCCGTGGATCGGAAAGGCGGCGCGCAGGGAGTCGAGGATGCGGGCGGCCACGGCGCGGGCGGCGTCCGCCCCGGCGACCTCGGCCAGCAGCACGGTGAACTCGTCGCCGCCGACGCGGGCGGCGGTGTCGTCCGGGCCCAGGCAGCCGCGCAGCCGCTCGGCGACGCCGACCAGCAGCAGGTCGCCCGCCGAGTGGCCGAGCGAGTCGTTGACGGTCTTGAACCGGTCGAGGTCGACGAACAGCACCGCGGGGTACCCGCCCGGCGCGCCGTACCGGACCTCGGCCGCCGCCTCGCGCCGGGCACGGGTCGCGGCGAGCCGGTGCTCCAGCCGGTCCAGGAACAGTGCCCGGCTGGCCAGCCCGGTCAGCGAGTCGTGGTAGGCCGCGACGATGGCCTCCCGGGTCTTCGCGTCGGTGACCGCGAGGCTCACCTGCTCGGCGAACATGGCCAGCAGTTCGCGGTCGCCCGCGGTGTACCGGCGCCCGGCCCGGTACGAGCCGACCGCCAGGCTGCCGACCACCGTGCCGTTCTCGTGCACCGGGGCCGCCATCGCGCTGCGCAGCCGGTCGTTGTACGGCCCCAGGTCCTCCGGGTCGGTGCAGACCACCAGCTCGTCGCGCTCGACCGCCTCGGCCGTAGGCCCGCCGGCCGACATCGGTAGCCGCCACAGCCGCTTGGCGACCTGGTCGGGCAGGCCCGTGCTGGACATCAGCAGCAGGATCCCCGGGTCGTCGGGGTCCCGGATGCGCAGCCCGGCCACGTCGTCGTCGAGAAGCTCGCGGGCGCCGGCCGTGATGGTGTCCAGTATCCGGCTCAGCGGTGCCCGGCGGGTGATCGCCCGCTGCACCTCCGACAGCTGCTCCAGCAGCCGCTGCCGTACCTGCAGGGAGCGCAGCAGCCGGGAGTTCTCGGCGGCCTGCCGGCGCTCGGCGGCCAGGGTGGTGCGGGCGTGCTGGGTCAGCTCCAGTACCCGCGCCATCCCGCGGACGAGGCTGACCTCGTCCACGGTGAAGCCTTCGTCCACTGTTGACTCGTCCGGACCGGCATCGTCCACAGTGGACCATCCGGGCATCGTCGAGCCGCCGGTCGACCGGGCCACTAGAAGATGCCCGGGCGCTTCGCCGCCGATCGGTACCGACACGGCCCGGCAGGTACCGGCGCCCGGTACCGGCACCTCGTCGCACCCGCCCTCGGCCACCTCGGCGAGCCGGGCCGCCGGTACCCGGCCGAGCGGGAAGCCCACGCTCGCGGTCACCGTACCGTCGGCGGCCAGTACCGCGCCCACCTCGGCGGCCAGCGCCCGCGCGGCCCGCTCCGCGGCGACCCAGGCGAGCGGCCGGCCGTCCGGTACCGCCGAGAGGGCGGCCAGAAACTCGGCGAGCCGCTGTGCGGTCAGCGCGGGGGGTGGTGGCATCGCGGCTCAGCCGACCGCGA
Source organism: uncultured Micromonosporaceae bacterium (assembly GCA_964645345.1). Lineage (GTDB taxonomy): Bacteria > Actinomycetota > Actinomycetes > Mycobacteriales > Micromonosporaceae > Rugosimonospora. Next base: position 24,234 of record CAZYCD010000007.1, on the reverse strand, counting down.
GCACGACGAGGGTCTGGTTGTGGTAGCCGTGGATGCCCCGGGTACGGGCGATCTCGCCCCAGGTGTAGAACCCGGCCAGCGGCCTGTCGCCGGCCTGGCCGGTCATCAGCCCGATCTCCTGGGCGACCTCGGACTCGCCGAGCAGCCGTCTGCGCGACGCGCAGTCGAAGGCGAGAAACCCCAGCGGCGGCGCGCCGTCCAGGCCGGCCGCGGCGTCGCGGAAGGCGTCCCCGGCAGCCGCCAGGACCGACGCCTCGTCGCCCTCCATGAACCAGACCAGGCCGCCCTCCGGGATCTCGCCGCTGGACCGCAGCCACCCCTCCTGGTGGTACTTGCTCGAGCTGACGTTGCGCACGTCCGCGCCGCCCCGGCGGTCGACGCCCAGCGGCCGGGTGTCGGCGAACCTGGTGAACACCGCCGGGTCGGTGTACGCCTCCGGCGGCGCGGCCAGCCGCTCCAGGTACGTAGTCAGCGCGGGCTTGTCGTCGAGGGTGAATACGCGGCCGCCCGCGCTGTGCGTGACGCTCATCGGTTCGCCGACGCGCCGCCAACCGTGTCGCAGCCCCACCCCGAACGGACCGTCGGACGCGATGGCGGCGCCGACCACGGCGTCCTCGAGGACCTCCTGGCCGTACAGGTGGAAGGTCCTGCGCTCGACGAGGTCGGGGCTTGCCGAGCCCCCGATCAGCGGCACGCTCGCGCCGAGCACGCCGTAGGCGCCGGCCAGAACCTCCTCGTGGTCGTTGGCCATACCGTCGGTGAACATCAGGAGAACCTGGTGCGGCGGGCTGGCGGCGTCGCCGCTTCCGGTCGCGCGCCCCGTGTCGAGCGAGGCCCACAGGTCGAGCGCGCAGGTGGCCACCCGGGCGCCGGCCGCCCGCTGGCGGTCGCTGGCCGGCTGGGCGTACGCCGTGCGCACCGTGAACCCGGGGCCGCCGAGCGCGATGACCGCGACCCCGGCCTGGGTCGCGCCGTCCGGGGTGATCACCGCCTCGCCGGAGCAGCCGATCAGCGGCGCGTCACCGGCCACCTCGTGCACGCCGGCCAGCACCTCGGCCGGGTCGAGCAGCGCCGAGCAGAACACCACGAACAGGGCCGGGTCGGGGCCTCTCAGTGCCTGCCGCGCCGCGCGGGCGCCGGCCTCACGCGGGGGAACGCCGATCGCCGAGCCGGAGCCGAACCAGCGGCGGTCCGCGGCACCGGGGCCGCCGTCCGCGAGCTGACCTCCCGCAGCGGGTACGGCCGCCGCGGATTCGGTACTCATGTCCATCAGTGTCGCCCACCGTCGTACACGATCGGGAACAGCGGATTGGCGCAAGTGTGTCCGAACCCCCGACCGGACATGTACCGGACAGCATGCCATGTCCGTCGGCTTCCATGGTCGCTTGGGGCGCGACGTCGACGGGTGCCGTGTCGAGTGTCCGGGCTCACCCTACCCGGTTCGCCAGGTACCGCGCGCTCCACGTACGGTCCGTTGTGGGCTACGGTGCGAGGCACTGACAGCGCTCCGGAGCGGCGGCGGCGATGCCGATCGGTCCGGAGCGCCGGGTGCGGATGGGGGTGACGGGTGACGGCGGGCGGACAGGCTGGCGCTTCACTTGCCGGCGGCCATGTGCTGCTGACCGGTTCCACCGGGTTCCTCGGCCAGGCCGTGCTCGAGCGGCTGCTGCGGGACTGGCCGGACACCAGGATCAGCCTGCTCATCCGCGGCCGGGGCAGTTCCTCGGCTGCCGACCGGCTCGGCGGCCTGCTGCGCAAGCCGGTGTTCAACCGGCTGCGCGAGGACCTGGGTGCGGAGGCGCTCGCGGCGGCCGTCGCCGACCGGGTCTCCGTGGTGGACGCCCGGCTGGGCAGCTCCGACATGCGACTCCCCGGCGACCTGACCGCGGTCATCCACTGCGCCGGTACCGTCTCCTTCGACGCGACCATCGACGACGCGTTCGGCACCAACGTGCGCGGCGTACACGACCTCTACTCGGCGGTACGGGAGGCGGGCGGCTCCCCCCACGTGGTGCACGTGTCGACGGCGTACGTGGCCGGGGCCCGCAAGGGCGTGGTACCCGAGGTGTCGCTCGACCACAACGCCAACTGGCGTACCGAGCTGGCCTCGGCCGACCGGTCCCGCGAGCAGGTCGAGCAGGACTCCCGCCGGCCCGCGGCGCTGCGCCGGGCGCTGGCCACCGCGCGCGCCGAGCACGGCAAGTCCGGCCCCCAGTCGGTCGCCAAGGCGGCCGAGGAGGCCCGCGTCGAGTGGGTCGACAAGCAGCTCGTCGAGTACGGGCGGCTGCGCGCCCAGAGTCTGGGCTGGCCCGACGTGTACACGCTGACCAAGGCGCTGGGAGAGCGGGTCGCCGAGGAGCTGCTTACTGGCGCGCTGCCGCTGTCGGTGGTACGCCCGGCGATCGTGGAGAGCGCGCTGCGCCACCCGTACCCGGGCTGGCTCGACGGGTTCAAGATGGCCGATCCGCTGATCCTCGCCTTCGGGCGTGGGATCCTGCCGGAGTTCCCCGGCCTGCCCGACGGGGTACTCGACGTGATCCCGGTGGACATCGTGGTCAACGCGATCCTCGCCGCGGCCGACGCGCCGCCGCCCGTCGACGCGCCGAACTACTACCACGTCGGGTCCGGCGCACGGAACCCGCTGACCTTCCGGGCGATGTACGAGAACGTCAAGGAGTACTTCACCGACCATCCGATGCCGGACGGCGGGCGCGGGCAGATCAAGGTACCCACCTGGGACTTCCCGGGCGCGCGCCGGGTCGAGCGGATGCTGCGCAACGGCGAGCGTGCCCTGTCGGTGGCCCAGAAGGCGCTGATGTCCGCGCCGGCCGGCGCGCGTACCCGCCGCTGGCAGGACGACCTCAAGCGCGAGCAGGACCGGGTGGAGTTCCTGCGCAAGTACGCCGAGCTGTACGGCGTCTACACCGAGGCCGAGGTCATCTACACCGACACCAAGCTGCTGGCCCTGCACCGGTCGATGCCGGCACCACGCCAGGAGTCGCACGGCTTCGACCCGGCGATCATCGACTGGCACCACTACCTTCAGGAGGTGCACTGCCCGACGATCACCGCCACCATGCGCCGGGCCACCTCCGGCCGCCGGGCCGGGCTGTCCGCCCTGCCAGCGCTGCAGGAGTCGCCGGACGGCGGGGCGCTGGCGGTGTTCGACCTGGAGGGCACGGTCGTCGCGTCCAATGTGATCGAGACGTACCTGTGGGCACGCCTGGCCGACCTGCCGCGCGGCGAGTGGCCGGCGGAGATCGCCGACCTGCTGCGCCGGCTGCCCCGGTACCTGGCGGCGGAGCGGCGCGACCGGTCGGAGTTCCTGCGCACCTTTGTCCGCCGGTACGCGGGGGCGGACGAGGCGCAGCTGTCCCGGATCGTGCACGAGCGGGTCGGCGACGCCCTGCTTCGCCGGGCCCGACCGGAGGCGATCCGGCAGATCCGCAAGCACCGCCGGGCCGGACACCGCACGGTGCTCATCACCGGTACCGTCGACATCCTTGTCCAGCCGCTGGCCGTGCTGTTCGACGAGGTGGTGGCGAGCCGGCTGCACGCCCGCGACGGCGTCTACTCCGGGTTCCTCGAGGCTCCGCCGCTGGTCGGCGAGGCACGGGCGGCGTGGCTGCGCCGGTACGCCGGGCATGCCGGCATCGACCTGTCCCGGTCCTACGCCTACGGCGACAGCTACTCCGACCGGCCGCTGCTGGAGGCCGTCGGCCATCCGGTCGCGGTCAACCCCGACGCCCAGCTGTACCGGCACGCCAAGTCCCGGCAGTGGCCGGTGGCGCAGTGGACCGCGCACACCCTGCCGGCCGGCGATGCCCTGGTGGAGACCCTCGCATGATCCTGACCCTGGAGTACTACCGCTCGCCGACCCGGTACCTGGCCGGGCGCACGGTCACCGGCAGCCGGATGGGTGGCCGGGCGGCCGGCGCGTTCGCGGCCAACATGTCGCCGCTGCGGCTGGTCAACCGGCCCGACCCGGCCCGGCCGGCCGAGGGCTGGACAAGGGTACGGCCGCTGCTGTCCGGCATCTGCGGCTCCGACCTGGGCCTGCTGACCGGCCGCAACTCGCCCTACCTGTCGGCGGTGATCTCGATGCCGTTCACCCCCGGCCACGAGGTGGTCGGGCAGACCCTCGACGATCTCGACGGGCTGCCCAAGGGCAGCCGAGTGGTGCTCGACCCGGTGCTCGGCTGCGCCGCGCGCGGGGTGCGGCCCTGCCCGTCCTGCGCGGCCGGCGAGCACAGCCGCTGCGACCACGTCACGGCGGGCACCGTCTCCTCCGGGCTGCAGACCGGCTTCTGCGGGGACACCGGCGGCGGGTGGAGCCGCATGCTCGTCGCGCACGGCAGCCAGCTGCACGCGGTACCGGACTCGCTGGACACCGAGCAGGCGGTGCTCGTCGAGCCGCTGGCCTGCGCGATCCACTCGGTACGGCGGGTACCGATCCCGCGCGGCGCCAGTGTCGTGGTGGTCGGCGCCGGTACCGTCGGCCTGCTCACCGTGCTCGCCCTGCGCGAGTGCACGGAGGCCGGGCCGATCTACGTGATCGCCAAGCACGGCCACCAGCGGGAGCGGGCCCGGGAACTGGGCGCGACCGAGGTGCTGTCGGCCGACCGGGCGGCCCGGGCGCTGCGCCGCGCGACCGGCGGCTTCCTGGCCCATCCCGAGCGCGGCGAGGAATACCTGCTGGGCGGCGTGGACATCGCATTCGAGTGCACCGGCGGCTCCGGGCTGGACACCGCGCTGCGGCTGACCCGGGCCGGCGGCACCGTCCTGCTGTCGGGGATGCCCAACGGTGGCGTCGACCTGACGCCGGTCTGGTTCCGCGAGCTGAACCTGGTCGGCGCCTACGCGTCCGGCGGGCGGGACTTCCCGCACGCGCTGGAGTTGGCGCAGCAGGGGCCGCTGAAGGGGTACGTGGACGCGGTCTACCCGCTGTCGCGCTGGCGCGAGGCCATCGGCCACGCCCACGCGGCGGGCCGGTTGGGCACCGTCAAGGTCGTGTTCGACCCGGTCCGGGAATAAGGGAGGAGATTCATGAGCCGACCCGGCTTTGTCCTGGAGGTGGACGAGCGCACCCCCGCGCTGCTGATCCACGAGGGCGAGGGTTTCCGGCTGGAGAAGCTGCCGCTGGGCAGCCGGGTGGTGTACCCGCCCGAGTCGCTGCCCGCCATCCGCGACCTGGACGCGCGCATCCGCCACGCCCTGCTCAACCCGCTGGGCAGCGAGCCGCTGCCCTCGCTGCTGCGCGCGGGGATGCGACTGACCATCGTCTTCGACGACCTGTCGATCCCGCTGCCCCCGATGCGTACCCCCGACATCCGCCAGCGGGTGATCGAGCACGTGCTCGAGCTGGCCGCGGCGGCCGGGGTGGACGACGTGGAGCTGATCGCCGGCAACGCGTTGCACCGCCGGATGACCCCGGCCGAGCTGAAGCGGACCGTCGGTGAGCGGGTCTACCGGTCGTTCTTCCCGCGTCACCTGCGCAACCACGACGCCGAGGACCGGGCCAATCTCGTCGAGGTCGGCACCACGAAGCACGGCGAGGTCGTGGAGATCAACAAGCGGGCCGCCACCAGCGACCTGATCGTCTACGTGAACGTCACGCTGACCGCGATGAGTGGCGGCCCGAAGTCCGTCTCCGTCGGCCTGGCGTCGTACCGCAGCCTCAGGCACCACCACAACGTGCACACCCTGCGGCACTCGCGCTCGTTCAACGACCCGCCGAACTCCGCCATGCACCACTCGTACGACCGGATGGCCGGGGTACTCGACGAGCACGTCAAGATCTTCCAGATCGAGACGACCGTCAACAACGACACGTTCCCCAGCCAGCTCGGCTTCCTCAATAAGCGCGAGTGGGAGTGGTCGCTCAAGGACCAGGCGTCGTACCTGGCGGTCAAGCGGGCCAACGACATGATGCCGGTCAAGCGGCGGCGGCAGCTCTGGCACCGTACCGCCGCGCCCTACGGGATCACGTCGGTGACCGCGGGAGCACCGGCCGACGTGCACAAGGTGACCCTCGGGCACGTGCTGCGCCAGCAGTTGACCGAGGTGGACGGCCCCGCCGACATCGGCATCTGGGGCCTGCCGTACATCTGCCCGTACAACGTCAACTCGATCATGAACCCGGTCCTCATGATGAGCCTCGGGCTCGGCTACTTCTTCAACCTGTACCGCGGCCAGCCGATGGTCCGCCCGGGCGGGGTGGCGATCTACTACCACCCGGTACGCAACGAGTTCCACCCGGTGCACCACCCGAGCTACATCGACTTCTACGAGGAGGTGCTGGCCGAGACCACCGACCCGGTGGCCATCGAGACCAAGTACGAGGAGCAGTTCGCCACCGACCCGTGGTACATCCACCTGTACCGCAACAGCTACGCGTACCACGGCGTGCACCCGCTCTACATGTGGTACTGGGGCGCGCATGCGCTGGAGCACCTGGGCCAGGTGATCGTTGTGGGCGGTGACCGGCGGACCACCGCACGGATGGGTTTCCGTGCGGCGTCCACATTGGACGATGCGCTGGAGATGGCGCGGGAGAAGGTGGGCAGCAGCCCGAGCATCACCTACCTGCACGCCCCGCCGCTGACGATGGCGGACGTACGGTGATCCGGGCAAGGACGGCCGGGGGGCGAGCATGGGTCTGATGCGCGAGATCCGGGTGCTGACCGCGGGCCGGGACTGGCGGGGGCGCTCGCGCACACCCCGCTCGGCCGCCGCGCACCAGCCGCCGGAGGAGCCGTACGAGTTCCCGACCGGCTGGGCGCGCACCACGGCCGCCCGGGTCGCCCGGCGCGGCCTGCAGCGTGGTGTGCTCACCCCGCTGACCTGGAGCACCACCAAGCCCGAGGTCGAGGGGCGGGAGCTGCTGGACCCGGTGACCGGGCCGGTGGTGCTGGTCGCCAACCACGCCAGCCACCTGGACACCCCGCTGATTCTCGGCTCGCTGCCGGAGCGCATCGCCAAGCGGGTCGCGGTCGGCGCGGCCGCCGACTACTTCTTCGACGCCCGGTGGCGGGCCGCGGTTACGGCGCTGGTGTTCAACGCCTTCCCGGTCGAGCGGTACCGGTCGCGCCGGCTGCGCAGCCTCGCGCCACGGTTGCTGGCGGACGGCTGGAGCCTCCTGCTGTTCCCGGAGGGTACCCGCAGCGAGGACGGCTGGATGGCGCCGCTGCGGATGGGTGCCGCCCAGCTGTGCGTGACCCAGGGCGTGGCCGCGGTACCGGTCGTGCTGCGCGGTACCTACGCGGCCATGCCACGCGGGCGGAACTGGCCGATGCCGGGCCGCCCGCGGGTGGTGGTGCGCTACGGCGCCCCGCTGCACCCGGCGCAAGGGGAGTCCGCCCGGGCCTTCAATACGCGGCTCGGCCAGGCCGTCGCCCGGCTGTGGTCCGAGGAGGAGCTGGGCTGGTACGCGTCGCTGCGGGCGCAGGCGTCCGGTGAGCTGGCGGCGGCGCCCGCCGGCCCGGCGGCGGCGGAGTGGCGGCGCATCTGGGAGTCCACCCGACCGCTGGCCCGCCCGGGACCGGCGCCGGCCTGGCGGGACGATGCCTGAGCGTAGCCGGAGCCGGGCTGTGGCGGAGGCGAGCACAGGACCCGGGGTGATGCCTGACCGGTCAGGCGAGCAGTCAGGCGTTGCGCCAGCGTTCCGGGTCGGGCAGCAGTTCGTTCATCGAGCCGGACCGGAACGCGGCCACCTTGACCGGTACCCCCGTGAAGCCCGCACCACGGATCGCCTCGTGCAGCGCCGGGTCGGCCCGTACCGGCTCGACCAGGTGTGCGTCCAACTCCACGCGTACCGCCTCGCCCAGGTCCCGCACCCGCAGGTCCCGTACCCGGTGGGCGGCCAGCAGCCGGCGTACCGCCGCCTCGGCCCGCTCCACCCGGGCCAGCCGGGCCGGGCTGATCGCCACTCCGTAGGCGATGCGGCTGGACAGGCAGGCCGACGCGGGTTTGTCCCATGTGGACAGTCCCCACTCGCGGGCGATCGCCCGGACCGCCTCCTTGTCCAGCCGCAGGTCAGCCAGGGGAGTCCGGGCGCCCCGCTCGGTCGCCGCCCTGATGCCCGGCCGGAACCCGGCGGCGACGTCAGAGGCGTTGGTACCGGTGGCGACCGCGGCGAACCCGTGCTCGGCGGCGAACCCGACGGCCGTGTCCAGCAGGGTGCTCTTACAGAAGTAGCAGCGGCGCGGGCCGTTGTCGCGGTACCCGGCCTTGTCCAGTTCGGCCGTGGGTACCGGATGGTGCGCCACGCCCAACTCCGCGCAGAACGCGGCGGCGGCCTGGATCTCGGCGGCCGGTACCGCCGGGGAGACCGCGGTCAGCGCGGCGGCCTCCGGCCCGAGCGCCCGCGCGGCGGCGGCGAGTACGACGCTGGAGTCCACCCCGGCCGAGAAGGCGACCAGCGTGGGGCCGTAGCCGGCCAGCTCGGCCACGAGTCGATCGGCGTCGGCGGCGGCCTGCCCGCCCGGCGTGGGTCCGACAAGCTCCGCGTCTGTCAAACGCCTGCCTGGTGTCGCTTCGACAAGCTCCGCGTCGCGGCTTGGGGGAACCATGGCTGAACCGTACCCGACCCCGATCATCGACCTAGGCTACGCCCGGCTCGACGTGCAACGGGCCGCCCGCACGGGCGACGCGGAGGTGGTGTTCGGCGCCGGCAAGACTCCGGCCCAGGTGGTCGGCGCTCTGCGTGCCCTGCACGCGGCGCACCCGGACCGGGCGGTGCTGGCCACCCGGCTCAGTCCGGAGGCGCTGGCGGCATGCCGCGCCGAGCTTCCCGGGGTGCGGCTGGACGAGTTGGGGCGGCTGGCCGTGCTGGGGACGCCGGGGCCCGCGCGCGGCCGGGTGGCGGTGGTGGCCGCCGGTACCGCCGACCTGCCCGTGGTGCGCGAGGTCGCCGCGACCGTCGAGGTGTGCGGGGCGGAGCCGGACGTGGTACTCGACGTGGGCGTGGCCGGGCTGCACCGGCTGCTGGCCGAGCGGGACCGGATCGACGCGGCGGACGCGGTGGTCGCCGTGGCCGGCATGGAGGCGGCGCTGCCGTCGGTACTGGCCGGCCTGGTCGGGGTACCGCTGATTGCGGTGCCTACATCGGTCGGGTACGGCTGGCACATGGAGGGGCTGACGGCGTGGCTGGCGGTGCTCAACAGCTGCGCGGCGGGGGTCCTGAGCGTGAACGTGGACAACGGCTTCGGCGCCGGGGTGGCGGCCGCCCGGATCGCCCGCCGGGCGGCGCCGCGCGAGCCATCCGGGCCAACTGAGCCATGAGCCTGCTGTGGGTGGACGCCGGAAACGGGGCGGCCGGCGACATGCTGCTGGCGGCGCTGCTGGACGCCGGGGCCTCGCTGGAGGCGGTCCGCTCCGGGCTGGCCCGGCTGGCCGTGGAGCCGATCGGGCTGGAGCTGTCGCCGGTGCGGCGGCACGGCCAGCGGGCCGCGCTGCTGACCGTCTCCGCGCCGGACAGCGCCGTCGAGCGGCGCCTGGCCGACCTACTGTCCATTGTGGACAGCGCCGGGCTGCCCGCGGAGGCCATCGGGTTCGCCCGGGCCGTGTTCGGGCGGCTGGCGGCGGCCGAGGCGCGGGTACACGGCACGGCGGTCGACGAGGTGCACTTCCACGAGGTTGGTGCGCTGGACGCCATCGCTGACGTGGTCGGCTGCGCGCTGGCCCTGCAGGACCTGGGCATGCTCGGCGCGGATGCCGTCCGGGTGGTCTCGCCGGTCGCGGTCGGCTCGGGCACCGTGGGTACCGCGCACGGGACGCTGCCGGTACCGGCCCCCGCCGTGCTGCAACTGCTGGCCGACGCCGCAGCGCCGGTGCGGTCGCATGCGGCCACCTTCGAGCTGTGTACCCCCACCGGAGCCGCGCTGCTGGCGACCCTGGCGACCGGCTGGGGTACCGTGCCGGACTGCACGCCCCGCGCGGTCGGGGTGGGCGCCGGGCGCGCCGATCCGCCCGGGCATCCGAACGTGCTGCGGATACTGGTCGGCTCCCCGGCCGGTACCGCGCCGGCCGGGCCGGACTGGCTGGACGCGGAGCTCGTCCAGGTCGAGTCCACAGTGGACGATCTGGACCCGAGGATCTGGCCGGATCTGCTGGAGCGGCTGCGTGCGGCCGGTGCCGCCGACGCCTGGTGCGCGCCGGTGCTGATGCGCAAGGGGCGGCCGGGTCAGCTGCTCACCGTGCTGTGCGCCGCTGAGCGCGCGGATCTGCTGTGCCGCATGGTGTTTGAGCAGACCACCACGCTCGGTGTGCGGCTGGTGCCGGTACGGCGGCGGTCGCTGCGCCGCGACGAGGTCGAGGTAGCGCTGCGCGGCGGCACGGTACACGTGAAGCGGGGTTTCCTCGGCGAGCGGGTGGTCACCGAGCAGCCGGAGTACGACGACCTGCTGGCCCTGTCGGCCGCCACCGGTGCCCCGCTGGCCGAACTGATCGCCGAGCTGAACCGGGCGCTGCGCGGCTAGCTCGGCGCCGAGGGCGGCCGGTGCGGCGGCGGCCGATGCGGTCGGCGCCTGCTCCTCGAGCTCGATGAACAGGGCGTGGCTGGGGCTGTCGCCGATGTTCTCGCCGGAGTGTTCCTGGGCGGACAGCCATCGCACCTCGCCGGCCGTTAGGTCCACGTCGACGCGTCGCCCGCCCGAGGCGATCCGGCGCCGGAAGGCGCTGAGCGTGAGCATGACGCTGTCCGGGTGGCGGTGGAGGTGGGTACGCGCGCGCCCGGGGCTGCTGCCGGCCGACGCGCCGGACGATCCAGGCGCGCCTGGATCTGGTCATGCGCGAGTTCACCCGGGTCACGGTCGAGTGGAAGCCCCAGTAGCGGACGTCGCTGGGGCTGTCGCTGGAGCCCGGCGCCGAACTTCCGCTGCCGCGCCAGGGGCGGGCCATCGGCTGGATCGAGGACGCGCTGGCCCCGCTCCGCCAGACCCGACCGGACGTGGACGTACACCGGCTCGCCGTGGCGATCCGGTCGGCCACCGGGATCGAGGCGCTGGTCTGGCTCACCGACGTCGCCGGGCTCTCCGGCGAGGAGGCGACCGGCGTGCTGCCCGGCACGGCCCGGGCGCTGCTCGCCGCCGCGCTTGCCGGGCCCGGCTGACCGGCTCAGTCCACCAGTTCCGTGCGCAGCTCGTGGGCACCGTCGGCGCGGGTCGCCTCGAAGTACAGCCGGTACCCGCCGCCGGGCAGCGCCAGTACCGACAGGTACCGCAGCCCGCCCGGCGCGTACGGCGATCCGGTGGGCGGGGCCTCGTCGGCCGACAGCGGACCGAACAGCCCGTCGGGCGCCCGGTCCCCGCGGGCGGTACCGGTGCGCTCCTCCCAGTTCTCCGCGGCGCTGGCCCGCCCGTCGTAGCTGGCGACCAGCCCGTCGGCGACCGGCAGTACCGAGGTCAGCCGCACCCCGCGGGCGTCCCACTGACCGGGGCGCGGGTTGAGCACGCTGCCGCGCCAGGTCCAGTCCACGCCGTCCGGGCTCGTCGCGTACCAGGTGCTCATCCGGTCCGCGTGCTCGTCGGACTCCAGCGGGTGCACCGACGCCCACAGGTGCCACAGCCCGCCGTCGCGCAGCAGCACCGGGTCCTTGACGCCGACCGTCGCGTCGCCGGGCAGCACGGTGGCCGCAGGCGCGTCGGGCAGGTCCTCCGCCCGGTCGGCCTCCAGCAGCGCCACGCGCCAGTGCTTGGTGTTCGGCGTCGCCAAGCTGACGTACAGCCGCCAGCGCCCCTCCGGGGTGACGGTCAGCGCCGGCCGCTCCAGGGACTCGGCATCGAAGCGGTCCCGCCTGACGACCGCGACCGGCTCGAAGTCCACACCGTTGACGGAGCGGGCCACCACGTTGGCGAAGCCGCGACCCTTGCCGACCGGGCGGCGCAGCCGGTACGCGAGGTAGTAGACGCCGTCGACCAGCAGCGCGCTGGGCCCGCCGGCCCAGGCGCCCGGCCCGCTGGCCGGTGGGCGAACCACGACGACGGAACGGCCCCATTGCGGACGGGGTACGGCGTGCACGAGAGGGGACACGACACTCCTCAGTGGACAGTCATACTGGGCGGGGCTGCGGCGGCGGTCAGTCCGGTACCAGCGCGGTGTTGTGATCCACCGACAGCCAGTCAGCGTACGAGTCGCCGGTAATCCTCTCCAGCCTGGCGATATCGTCCGCGAAGTAGGGCAGCACCGCGGCCCGCTGGCTGCGGGTCAGCTTCGGCCGCGGGCCGGTTCGCCGGTGCAGCAGCGCGAGCAGCGGCCCGCGCACCGCGTGCCGCCAGGGCACCGGAAACCTGTACCCGATGGTGCCGCCGAACCGGAGCATGCTGCGCAGGCTGCCGTTGAGCGGGGTGTGCGCCGGGCACGGCCGGACGTTCTCGGGCGGCACGTCGGCGATGACGCCGGTATGCACGCCGAGGAAGCGGCACACGTCGTTCAGCGTATCGGTCGGCCGGTCGACCAGGTCGCGGTAGCGCAGCACGAGCACCTGCTCGCGCGGGAACAGCCGGTACAGGTGCTCCAGTTGCTCGGCGTAGCGGCCCTGCCCGACGTAGTGCCAGAAGTGCGCCCAGCCGGCCTCGCGCCGCGCCGGCTCGGCCCGGCAGGCGGCCACGAAGTCGGACTGTGCCTCCAGTCCGGCCGCCCACAGGTGCGCCCAGTTCGAGTGCGCCCGGTCCACCGGGTCGCGCAGCACCGCGATCAGCCGGGCGTGCGGCACCTCCCGCCGGATCCGCTCCTGCGCGGCCAGGTCGTACAGGTAGAACGGGGTGGCCTCGCCCCGCCGGGTACCGGGCGGCGCCCCGTCGAACAGCGCTTCGTAGTCGCCCCGCCGCCAGACCTGCTCCTGGTAGGTCTGCACGTCGCCCGGGCCGCCCCGGCGCGGGGGAGGGGCGTCGTCGGTCAGGAAGAACTTCGGCTCCTTGACCGCGGGCAGGTAGAGCTGGGGGTGCCTGACCAGGGCGGCGTACAGCGCAGTGGTGCCCGCCTTGGGCACACCGATGACCAGGAAGTCTGGTAGGGCCACGGCACCTCACTTTCCCGCCCCCGCCGGGTCAAACGCCCCGTTCAGGCGACGGTCACGAGGTGGCTGACGGGCGGCGCAGGCTGGGGGTGGGCTCCGCGGACGCCTAGCGCCCGATCCGGCTCCGGACCATGCCCCAGACCTCGTTGACCTCCCGCACCCGCAGCGCGACGGCGGCGGCCAGGTAGACCGCGACCAGCACGACGCCGCCGACGAGCAGGCCGACCAGGCTGCCGACGTGGCCGAGGCCGAGGTAATGCTGCAGGATCAGGGCGATCAACACCGTGGGTACCGCGGCGATCAGTGCGGCCGCGGTGAGCTTCCCGAGGGTACCCAAGACCTCGGTGAGCTCGATGTTGCCGATGCGCCTGCGCAGCAGCCAGTACCCGATGGCGACGGACAGCACGAAGGAGATGGCGTTGCCGATCATCAAGCCGGCGCTGACCCAGACCACAGGGAGCACCACGAGGAAGATCAGGTCGACCGCGATCCGCAGGCCCGCCACCGGGACGTTGAGCAGGGCCGGCGTGCGCGTGTCGGGCATCGCGTAGAACGCGAACAGCTGCAGTTGGCTGATCGCGAACGGGACGAGCCCGAACCCGGCCGCCGCGATCACCCAGCCGGTGTCGATGGCCGGCCGGCCCGCGTAGTCGCCGTAGCCGAACAGGGTCACCGACAGCTGCCGGCCGAGCACGATGTAGGCGACGCTGGTCGGGATCAGGATGACCGAGGACAGCCGGGTACCGAAGGACAGGTGCCGGGTCAGGTCGGGCCAGCGGTGGTCGGCGGCGGCCGCGGACATCCGGGGCATCAGCGCGGTCATGATCGAGACGGCTACGATCCCGTTGGCCATCATGAAGATCAGGTAGGCGTTGTTGAACACCGCCGGGCCGGGCGCGTGCCGTCCGTCGACCACCCGGTCGCCCGCCTTGTTGGAGATCCACAACACGATGACCAGGGCGATCTGGCTGACAATCACGTAGCCGAGCATCCAGGCGCTGATCCGGCCCAACTCCCGCAGGTGCAGCTGCCGCCAGTCCCAGCGCGGCCTGTACCGGAAGCCGACCCGCCGCAGCGCCGGCAGCAGGCCCACCGCCTGCACCACGATGCCCAGCGTGGTACCCAGGCCGAGCACCAGGATCTGCAGCGTGCTGATGGTCGAGGGCTGCAGCGGCCGGGCGGCCGAGGGCAGCACGATGAACACCGCGCCGGTCGCGATCACCACGATGTTGTTGAGGATCGGCGTCCACATCGGCGCCGCGAAGTGGCCCCGGGTGTTGAGGATCGCGGCGAACAGCGCAGCCATGCCGTAGAAGAAGATCTCCGGCAGCAGCAGGTAGCTGAACACGGTGGTCAGGTGCTGGCTGGCGGCTGTGGTGTTCGAGTTGCTGAACAGCAGCGCGATCAGCGGCGCGCAGAGGACTGCGAGTACCGTCGCGCCGCCCAGGAAGATGCCGGCCATGGTCAGCAGGCGCTGTGCGTAGGCCTCACCGCGGTCGCCGTCGCGGCGCCCGGCGCGCACCAGCAGCGGCACGATGACGCTGGCCAGCACCCCGCCGAGCAGCAGCTCGTAGACCATGTTGGGAACGGTGTTGGCCAGGTTGTAGTCGTTGGAGACGACCTCGGCGCCCAACGCCGCGGCCAGTACCGCGGTCCGCAGGAAGCCGGTGATCCGGCTGACGATGCTACCCACGGCCATGACCGCGCTGTGCCGCGCGACCGAGCCGGTGTCCTCCTCACCCGCGCCGCCGGTGCCCCCCGCGCTGCCTCCCGGAGGGCCGGGCGGACCGCCGGGCGCGCCGTCGCCCTGGTACACGGGCAGCACGACCGTCGCGTCCGCGGGCACGATGGGCAGTGCCGCCGTGGCGTCCGGGTCGTACCTGTGGTGTCCGCCGCCGCTCCAGCTCACGCCGCCACCCTATCGTCAGGCCACGAACTGGTTCTGTACGAAGGTCAGGATCATCACGCCCTGTACCGGCAGCCCGGCCATGAGGAACAGCCGGTCCACGGTCGGCCGGCTGCCCATCTTCGCCAGCACCATGAAGACCGGCAGGCATTCCAGCGCGAAGCGCCAGATACCGCTCAACGGGTAGTCGCTGTGTACGCCGGACATCAGCGGCAGGAGGATGTCCATCGCGGCGAACAGCACCAGGTACCCGCTGCCCGGCCCGAGTCGCCACGGACCGGACACGGCCAGGCACAGCAGGACGATCACCCCGATCGCGGCGATCAGGTTGATCAGGTTGCGGATCGCGGTCGGCGACAGCAGCAGCGGGTCGGACTGGATGAGCCGCAGCGCCTGCAGCATCGGTGTCCACGGCGCCGTGTACCCGTCGCGGAACCAGACCGCCTGCTGCTTCTGGAAGAACAGCGGGTCGCCGAAGGCCGACCAGCAGTACGCGGCGTACGCCAGCAGCCCGCTCGGGGTCAGCGCGACCCACAGGAGGTCCGGTCGCACCCGGCGCGGTGCGAAGTCGCGCTGGCGCAGGTACTCGAACACGAACACCACGCCCAGCAGCACACCGGCGACCCGGCTGGCGCTGGCGAACCCGGCCAGCAGGCCGGCCAGCCACCAGTGCCCGCGCCGCATCGCGTAGAGCGAGCCGACGGCCAGCGCGACGAACAGCGACTCGTTGTAGGCCGCGATCAGGAAGAACCCGGTGGGGAAGGCGATCAGGTAGAACGCGGTGCGCCGGCCCAGTTCCCCGCCCATCAGGTCGGTGGCCAGCCGGTGGACCACGACCAGGGCAGCCAGGCAGGCGAGGACGGACACCAGGAGCGAGGCCAGGAAGGCGTCCCCGGGTACGACCGTGTTCGCCGCCCGTACCAGCATCGGGTACAGCGGGAAGAACGCGGCGCTGCGGGGGTCGGCGCGGTACCCCGACTCCGCAATGATCACGTACCAGGTGGTGTCCCAGCGGTGCCAGTTCTGGATGGCCTCGCTGAGGTTGCGCGGCGCGTCCCGGATGTGCTCGAAGGGCAGCCACGCCACGGCCGTGACCAACACGCAGGCCATCAGCCCGCCCAGCCAGGCCACCAGCCCGAAGCGCAGCGAGTCCCGCCAGCCCGGGCCGGCGGGCGGAGCCGGTTCGTCCACAGTGGACAAACCGGCGGTCGTCGGGCCGCCGCCTGGCCTCACGTCATCGGTCGCCGTCGCTTCATCGACGGCGGCGGGTTCGGTCACGCCGTCAATATAGGTACCGGCGGCGGGCAGGCGGGCAGCAGGCCGGTGACAACCCCTGCCCTCGCGCGTCTGCTGTTCAGCTATCCGCCCCGCCGCCCGGTGGGCGCTCGTTGGAAGTGACGCATATGAAGCGCCTAGCCACCCTCGCGGCGGTCCTCGTGACCGCCCGGCGACCACCGCCGCCACGGGCTCGACCGGCCCGACCACCGGTGCCACCAGCGCCGCACCGCCCACCGGGCCGTCGTTCCCGGACGACGGGCCGGCCGGCCTGCGGGCGTCGGTCCGCATCGAGCGGTACCCCGACCATGACCGGGTGGTGTTCCAGTTCCACGGCCGGTCCGCGCCCACGGCCGCCGTCGGGTACCGGGACCGGATCACCACCGACCCGGCGGACCTGCCGGTACCCCTGGCCGGCGCGAGGTTCCTGCATGTCGCGATCCACGGCGCCCGGCTGGACACCGCCCCGGTGGTCGCCGACCCGGCCCAGGCGAAGCGGTTTCCCGGCCCGACCCGGATCACCCCGGCTACCCGGTGTTGCGCGAGCTGGCCACGGCCGGCGACTTCGAGGGCGTGCTGAGCTTCGGGCTCGGACTGTCCACTTCCGTCTGGGCGGTCGCGTCCGCCATCGTCTACCCGCCCTGGCCCCGCGCCCCGACCCCGGCTAGGCGCCCTGGACCACCTGCCCGGTGGCCATGGCCAGCAGCACCTCTCCGGGGTCCTGGGCGGCGAACAGCTCCCCGACGGCGACGCGCTGGCGCTGGCCCACCGGCCCAGCCAGCACGTCGCTGAGGACCGGGGCGAGCAGGTCCGGCCGCCGTACCCAGGCCGCCAGACCCGCCGTGTCCAGCGCGGCGGCGTTGGTCAGCCCGTGGCCGGGTATCGGCCGGTGCGTCACGACCGGCAACCCGGCGGCCATCGCCTCCAGGCTGGACAGCCCGCCCGCGTTCTGCACGACGACGTCGCAGGCCCGCAGCAGGGCCGGCATATCGTCGACCCAGCCCAGCGCGGTACCCGGCCCGTCGCTGTCCAGCCGCGACCGCAGGGCGTCGTTGCGCCCGCACGCCACCACGGGAGAGGCGACGCCGGTACCGGCGACGTCGGCGGCGCTCAGCTCGACCTCGCCGGTACCCCAGGCGCCGGCGGCGAGCAGCGCGAGCCGGCCGGTCGCGGGCAGCCCGAACCGGCGGCGGGCGGCCGCGCGGGCCTGCAGGTCCGGGTCGGGCCGGAAGGCCGGCGCCACCGCGGGCGCGACCACCCGCACGTCGGCGGCGCCGAACCCGCGCGCCTGGGCGGCGGTGACCGGGTGCAGCGCCAGGTGGGTGTCGATCCCTTCGGCGATCCAGAGCCGGTGCACGGACAGGTCGGTGAGGTAGGTGACCGTCGGTACCGCCAGCCGGCCGGTACGGCGCAGCCAGCCGAGGGTGTGGCTGGCGGCCGGGTAGGTGGACACGACCAGGGCGCAGTCCGGGCCGATCGCGCGCAGCATGGCGGTACCGGCCAGGGCCGCGCCGGAGGCGCTGAGGGCGGCCAGCCGGCGGTGCCGGTGCAGGGCGTCGAACATCCACTCGAAGGTCGCCGGCGCGACGTCGAGCTGCCGCCGGTACCCGTCACGCATCAGCCGCCGCAGCGCCGCTGGCAGCAGGTCAAGGTAGTCGTGGCGGTCCACGGCCAGGCCGCCGGCGCGCAGCCGGCGGGTCAACTCGTCGGCCGCGCCGTCGTGCCCGCCGCCCACGCTCGCGGACACCACCACGACCCGCCGGCCGGTACCGGCGTACTGCGTCGTCCCCGTCATCGCAGTCGATCATATCCGTACCGGATGGCCATTCAATTGCGCCGCGATTATCGACCGTCAATGGCGGCCGAAATTTCCGCGCCAGTGACCGGAGCCAATCGGCGTTGACCCTCGGCCGCTAGCGCGGTCACGGTCGGTATCGCCGGGCCGGATCGCGCGTACCGTGCGGCCGAGCGGGACGGTTGTGGCATGATGTGTCCACCGTCCCTGGCGACCGACCGGAGGCATGATCGTGGCCCGCAAAGTTCAAGTGCATCTCCTCGACGATATCGACGGTGGTAGGGCCGACGAGACAGTGAAGTTCGCCCTGGACGGCACGAACTACGAAATCGACCTGTCGACCAGGCACGCCGAGAAACTGCGCAAGTCGCTGGACAAGTTCGTGCAGGCGGCGCGGCGCGTCGGCCGGGGTCCCGTGGCTCCGTCGGGTCGGCCGCGGTCGGGCTCCGGCGCGCGCAGCGACCGGGTGCAGAACCAGGCGATCCGCGATTGGGCCAAGCGCCGGGGAATCGAGCTGAACGAGCGCGGCCGTATTCCGCGCAGCATCATCGAGCAGTATGAGGCCGAGGCCGGTCGCTGACCGGCGCGCCATTTCCGTCGTCCCCTTTTCGGCAATCCGTCGGGGAGACTGTTAAACCGGTAATGCGCCCGGGCAAAGGCCTTACCGACCGGCCCGGAATGGTCGCGGGCGCCGGGCGGCACCGCCTCCGGCGAGCGTATCGGCGCGGTCATCCGGCCCAGGTGAGGCCGGTTCACCCGCGCGGCCGGCAGCATCGCGCCCATGAGCACCAACTCAACCGCGCCCGGCATGCCGGGTCCGGGCCAGCCCGCCCCCGGCTTCAGCCTGGCCGGCAGCGGCGAGGACCTGCCGGGCGCCGGGGACCGGATCAGCCTGGAATCGCTGCGTGGCGCCCCGGTCATCCTCGCCTTCTACCCGGCCGACTGGAGCCCGGTCTGCGGCGATCAGATGAGCCTGTACCAGCTCGTCTGGCCGGAGTTCGCCCGCTACCAGGCGGCCCTGCTCGGGGTGAGCGTGGACGGGGTCTGGTGCCACCGCGCGTTCGCCGACAGTCGGGGCATCCGCTATCCGCTGCTGTCGGACTTCGAGCCCAAGGGCGAGGTCTCCCGCGCGTACGGCGTCTACGACCCGGTCGCCGGTACCAGCCGGCGGGCCCTGTTCCTTCTCGACGACGAGGGCGTGGTGGCCTGGAGCCACCTCTCGCCGGAGGACGTCAACCCGGGCGCCGACGGCATCCTGACCGCCCTGGACCAGCTGCACAGCAAGCGTCAACCGGTGGGGTGAGGCCGAGGTGAGCCAGACGACACCGCTGCGCGTGATGACCGGCCGGCTCAGTGTGCCGGTCAACGACCAGGACCACATCCGGGGGTCGATGGCGGCCCCGGTCACCCTCGTCGAGTACGGCGACTACCAGTGCCCGCACTGCGCGACCGCCCACCCGGTGGTGCGCGACCTGCTCGAGCGGCGGCCGGACACGCTGCGCTTCGTGTTCCGCCACTTCCCGCTGACCAACGTCCACCAGTATGCCGAGCTCGCCGCGGAGACCGTGGAGGCGGCGGCGGCCCGGGACCGGTTCTGGCAGATGCACGACTGGCTGTTCGAGCACCTGGAGGAGTTCGGCCCGAGCTACGTGCGGGTGGCCGCCGAGCAGTTGGGGCTGCCGCCGGACGCGCTAGACCGGGAGGTCAACGAGCACCTCTACCTGGACCGGATCCAGCGCGACTTCGCGGGCGGCATCCGCAGCGGGGTCAACGGCACACCCACCTTCTACATCAACGAGGCCCGGCACGACGGCGGGTACACGCTGGAGGAGCTGATGCAGGCGGTGGACGCGGCGAGCCGCTGACCGAGGCCCGCCCGGCCGTTGCGCACCGTCGCGTCCACACCCGGCCGCGCGTCCACAGCCGGCCGCCCGTACGGGTCGGCTATAGTGGCCCCGCATCAGCGGCGTCACCGGATGTGGGCCGGGGGAGGGCGTGCCTGAGGTGAGCAGTGCAGCACAGTCGGCGCGCCGGGTCTGGACCGTACCGAATCTGATCAGCTTCGCCCGGCTGCTGGGCGTGCCGCTGTTCCTCTACCTCTTCCTGGTCGCGCACGCCGAGGTGGCTGCCGTGGTGGTACTGGCCGTTGGCGGTACCAGCGACTGGGTCGACGGGTACCTCGCCCGCCGGTTGCGCCAGGTCAGCCGCCTCGGCGAGCTGCTGGACCCGGCCGCCGACCGGCTCTACATCCTGGCCACCCTGCTCGCGCTGACCGCGACCTCGATCCTGCCCTGGTGGTTCACGGCCGCCCTGCTGCTGCGGGAGGCGACCCTGCTGGTCAGCCTGCTGGTGCTTCGCCGGTACGGGTACGGGCCGCCGCCCGTGCACTATCTGGGCAAGACGGCGACCTTCATCCTGCTCGCGGCGTTCCCGGTGCTCCTCCTGGCGCACGCCAGCTCCGGTGCCGAGCCGGTCGCCTGGCCGGTCGGCTGGGCGCTGGCCTGGTGGGGCCTGGTGCTCTACTGGGCCGCCGCGGTGCTGTACCTGATCCAGGCCGGCGGCCTGGTGCGCGCCGCGCGTCAACGCGGGGCCGGGGCGGTGCCCGGGTGAGCGCCCCGGACTCCGGGCGACCCCGGCAGGTCTACGCCCCGGACTTCGTCACCGAGCTGTTCCGCAACCCGCTGGATCCGGGCTACGCGGAGGCGGCGGCGCGGCGCAAGGCGCGGGGCGGACCGTCCAGGACGTCCCGGCTGAGCGGGTTCTCCGCGCGCAGCATCGCGCTGGTGGCCGCCGGGTTCCTGCTGGCCATCGCCTACCACCAGACGATCGCGGCCCACCCGCAGGCCAACCAGATCCGCACCAACCTGGTCAACGACGTGAAGGCCCGGCAGTCCGAGACCGACGACATGCAGAAGCGCGCTGACGACCTGCGCGACCAGGTGACCCGGCAGCGCGAGGCGGCCCTGGCCGGTACCGACACGGGCGCCCTGCGCGCCCTGGAGTCGCGTGCCGGCGTGGTGAAGGTACGGGGCGGCGGGGTACAGATCCGCCTGGTCGACGCGCCGGACCAGGTCGACCCGGTGACCGGCAAGGCCACCCGCAACCTCGGCAAGGTCCAGGACCGGGACCTGCAACTGGTGTGCAACCAGCTCTGGCACGACGGCGCTGAGGCGATCGCCATCAATGGCGAGCGGCTGACCGCGACGTCCACGATCCGCACCGCGGGGGAGACCATCCTGGTGGACTTCCGGCCGATCACGTCGCCGTACGAGGTTGACGCGATCGGGCCGGGCGACCTGGACAGGAAGTTCTCGAGCTCGTCGACCGGCCAGCTGTTCCGGGATCTCGTCACCGACTACCACATGCAGGTGTCGGTCAAGGCGCAGGGCAACCTGACCCTGCCCGCGGCCGCCGACCCCCAACTGCACTTCGCCGCCCCGGTACCGGGCCCCAGCGCGTCGCCCCCGTCGTCGCCGCAGCCGGGTTCGCCCGTACCGTCTTCCCCGGGAGGACGATGATGTTCGCGGTACTCGCCCTGATCGTCGGCGTCGTGCTCGGCGCGGTGTTCGAACCGTCGGTACCCCTGGCCCTGCAGCCGTACCTGCCGATCGCGGTGGTGGCCGCGCTGGACGCGGTGTTCGGCGGCATCCGGGCGAAGCTGGACGGCATCTTCGACGACAAGCAGTTCGTCATCTCCTTCGTGTCGAACGTCCTGGTGGCGGCGCTGATCGTCTACCTGGGCGACCAGCTGGGCGTGGGCAGCCAGCTGTCCACGGGCGTGGTGGTGGTGCTCGGCGTACGGATCTTCGGCAACGTGGCCGGCATCCGCCGGCACCTGTTCCGGGCCTAAACTGGGGCGCGATGACCGAGGACCACCAGCAGACCGGTACCGGCTGGCCGCAGCCCCGCCCGGCGCCGGAGCCCCCCGTGACCGATCCCGCGACCGGCCCCGAGGCCAGCGCCCCAGAGCCGACCGCTCCTGAGGCCGCAGAACCCGCCCCGGCGCCCGCCGGTACCGGGGCGCTCGGAGCCGAGGCGGCCGGGCCGGATACCGATGCCGTACCGGATGATCCGGACACCGGGGCGGACGACGCCGCACGGGCAGACGAACCTCGCCCCAACGCGACCCCGGCCCGCCGCCGGCGGCTGTCGGCCGCCGGCGCCGTGATCGGCCTGCTGCTGGGCCTGCTCGGCTTCGCGTTCGTGGTCCAGTTGCGCAGCAACGCCACGGATCAGCAGCTGTCCACGGACCGGCCCGAGGACCTGGTGCGCATCCTGTCCGACCTGGACGCCCGCAAGGACCGGCTGAGCCAGGAGATCAACACGCTGGAGACCACCCAACAGCAGCTCGCCGCGGGCAGCCAGAGCCGTCAGGCGGCGCTGGCCGAGGCCAGCCGGCGCGCGGACGAGCTGGGCATCCTCGCCGGCAGCCTGGCCGCCCAGGGGCCGGGTCTACGGGTGGAGTTCCGCTCAGCCGCCAAGCCGGTCCAGGCCTCGGACGTGCTCGACGCGATCGAGGAGCTGCGCGGGGCCGGGGCCGAGGCGATGCAGATCACAGGTACCGGCGGCGCCGCCGTGCGGATCGTCGCCTCCACCTCGTTCGTGGATGCGGCCGGAGGCGGCCTGGTGGTCGACGGCACGGCGCTGACCGGCCCGTACACCGTGACGGTGATCGGGGACCCGCAGACCATGCAGGTCGCCCTGAACATCCCCGGCGGGGTGGTCGAGACCGTGCACAACCACGACGGTAACGTGACCATCACCTCGCCGGGTACCGTCCAGGTCTCCGCGCTGCACCCGGTTACCGATCCGCGCTACGCGCAGCCCGCCGGCTGACGCGCCGACACACGGAGGAATGGCCGCGTTGATTCCCGACGGTCTGCGGTACACCGCTGAGCACGAATGGGTGGCGGCCGGTGCCGCCCCGCTCCGGGTCGGCATCACCGACTTCGCCCAGGACGCCCTCGGCGACATCGTCTACGTCCAGCTACCCGAGCCGGGGACGACCGTGGAGGCCGGCCAGTCGCTGGGGGAGGTCGAGTCGACCAAGAGCGTGTCGGAGATCTACGCGCCGCTCAGCGGCACGGTGACCGCCCGCAACGAGCGGCTGGGCGGCGAGCCCGAGCTGCTCAACACCGACCCGTACGGCGAGGGCTGGCTGGTCGAGATCGAACCCGCGGCGGCCTCAGCCGTCGACCAATTGCTGGACGCGGAGGCGTACCGGCGGTTGACCGGGGCGTAACCCGGGTGCCGCCGACCAGTTGTACCCGCCAGGCCGGTTCTCCGCGCGCCCGGTTGACCCCTCATTTCGACCATGACTAGGCTCGCCCAGTCGACCGTGAACCCTGCGGTCGCGCGTCTGGGCAAACGTCGAGCGACACCCACGTCGCCTACCGCCGCCTCCGACGCCCGGCCGATGACTCGTGAGGTGACCTGAGATGACGCGCCCAGACGACGAGTTCCCCCCGCTCGACGTCACGTCGACGCTGAACCTTGGCGCACTCGACGACGTACTGGAGGGGCCCGACGCGGACGTGGTACCGGGCCGGATGTCCGGTTCGTTGCCTCCGGGCATGGCGTTGCTGGTGGTGCGGCGGGGGCCGAACGCCGGCGCCCGCTTCCTGCTCGACCACGACGTGACGACCAGCGGCCGGCACCCGGACAGCGACATCTTCCTGGACGACGTGACTGTGTCCCGGCGGCACGCGGAGTTCCACCGCGAGGGCGGCACCTTCACTGTGCGGGACGTCGGCAGCCTCAACGGCACCTACGTCAACCGGGAGCGGGTCGAGGCGGCCACCCTGTCCAACGGCGACGAGGTCCAGATCGGCAAGTTCCGGCTGGTCTTCATCGCCGGTCCCCGGCCGGACGAGGGTCCCTGACCGGGCCGGCCGTGGGCGGCCCGGGAGCGGCCGCCGCCGGTGGCCGGGCGGTGCTGATGAGCATCGGCGAGGTGCTCGAACACCTGCGCGCCGAGTTCCCGGACATCACCATCTCCAAGCTGCGCTTCCTCGAGGCCGAGGGGCTGGTGGAGCCGCGCCGCACCCCGGCTGGGTACCGGAAGTACGGCTGGCCGGACGTGTCCCGGCTGCGCTTCGTGCTGGCCGCCCAGCGCGACCACTACCTGCCGCTGCGGGTGATCCGCGAGCAGTTGGCGGCGCTGGACCGCGGCGAGCCGGCCGCCGCGGTGGCCCGCGCCGCGTTCGCCGCCGGGCCGGGCACCGCGCCCGGCGAGGCGGCGCC
>CAZYCD010000006.1:0-65336 GCA_964645345.1 uncultured Micromonosporaceae bacterium | reverse complement strand
CGGGCACGATGCACGGCCAGGACCACAGGTGGTCGATGAGGGCAGTCACGTCGGCGTGAGCAAGGCCCGTGCGTCGGACCACTTGCATGAAGGCGTGCAGAGCGGCGGCCAGCCGGGCATTGATCGACAGTGACCGGTAGTCGTCCGCCACGCGATGATCTGATGATCTAGCTACGAGAGTCACGGTACAGCACCGAGCACCAAGCTCTTGGGGAGAAATCTGGGAGACGATCTTGCGAAACAGGCCGGTCCGGACTCCGCGAGACCGACACCAACCACTGCCCTGGCCAGGCCAGATAGCCAGACGCCCATGTCCCGTTAGGGCCTTAACCTCATTCACACCGAAGAGGTCACTGGTTCGATCCCAGTATCGCCCACACGTGTTTCCGCAGGTCACGGCCGGTTTCTCGGAGCGAGAACCGGCCTTTGCTCTCCTCGCGAGCCTCATTCTGGAGTGAGCTTGGAGCAGATCTTGCAAGCTCACTATTCCGGCCTCTCGCGGCGAGAGGTTAGTAACCGGCCCAATACGCCCACCGGAGACCCGGACTAAGCGTGAGTCGGGCGTCCAAGGGCGCGTGCCGCGCCTCTGTCAGATCGCAGATCAGGCGGCCGACCGTCGGCGCCGTCACGCCGGGCGTACCGGGCGCCGATCGACCCATCCTCGTGAAGTACCGCCTCTTCAGCGAAGGAGCGTTAGCTGCCTTAGCCGGCCTGGTTGGTTGGACCCGCCGGACCTGAGGCCGTCGCGTCAGGTCTGTGTAGGTGGCCCCGCGGTCGGGCGGTCCGCGTGTTCGCCGCGTCTCGCTTGGCCCTCTCGCTTGTGGGTATGCGGTCCGGATGGCGGGGCAGACCCCGGGGACGGTGGTGGGTCGGTGAGCGCGTCGATGGTCGCCGGACGGCCTGCGAGGCTA
Source organism: uncultured Micromonosporaceae bacterium (assembly GCA_964645345.1). GTDB lineage: Bacteria > Actinomycetota > Actinomycetes > Mycobacteriales > Micromonosporaceae > Rugosimonospora. The sequence continues at coordinate 64,425 of CAZYCD010000006.1, read as the reverse complement.
TCCGATGCGGTCCGGGCGGAGTTGCGTCGGGCCTTCCACAAGCCGTTCGAGACACCGATCGTGGTCACAACGAACGGCACGGCCTTGGTGCTGGCGTGGTTCTTGCTGCCACCGCGCTTGAGCCACCTGCTGTTCACGTTTCACGGTCCGTTGGCGTTTCCGATGGTGCTGGCCAGCTGGATGTACTCCGATGTGCCGGCGACCAACCTGCTCGGGGCGGACCCAGATCGCAGCTTGAAGAGGCTGGGCGACCGGACGGCGCTTCGGCATATGCAGCGAGCGAAGAACCTGGTGCTGTGGCTGTTGGTGTCACCGCTCGCCGCGACCATCGCGATCGTCGTCGGGATCCACGACAAGCGACCGTTGGCGACCATCTTCACGGCGTTGTGGATTGCGGTGGTGCCGCTCGGTGCGCTGGGCGTCGCGGGGTGGGTGGGGGTGTTCTTCCCCTACCACGCGGTCCCCTTCAAGCAGCGGTGGACGCACCGGAGGCCAATTCGCCGTAAGATCCTGCGCTGGTTGGTCCTCGTTATGGCCCCGTGGGGGGTGGTGCCCGGGCTCGTGGTGTTGATCAGTCTGCCCACCATCGGGCTTTGGGCAGCGACCTATCGCAGTTGGCGTGGTCGGCGAATCCCGGACAACTACTTCACCTGGGGGGTTGTGCTGGGCTGTGCAGTCGCGGTGCTGTTCTGGGTCGTCGGGGCGCGACTCGGCGCTAGGTTCGCGCAGCGTCGACGGGACAAGCTGGCCAGCTTCCTGGCTGACCCTAACCGCGGTTGATCCGGCCGTGACGGTCAGCACGTCAGCTGAGGATCGGGAGAGGAGCGACAACTCCGGCCCGGACCGCTACGGCCTGGTCCTCACCCTGCTCGTGGTCAGCTTCCTGCTGGCCGCTTTCCTACCGGGTGAGCGGGCGCAGGCGTTACGCAGCGCGCAATTCCTGAGACTCGGCTTTCGCGGGTTGATGGCGACCCTGCTCGTCGTCTCCGCAGTCGCCGGCATCCGGCTCATCTTCGTACCGAACCGGATCGTGCATGGGATGGTCTCGCTCTGGGTGGCGGCAGTCCTGGCCCTGGCTATCGTGGCGGTCGTGCGCCGGGTGCTGGTCCACCGGGTAGTCAACCTGCAGACGATCTTCGCCGCGCTGAGCGCGTACCTGCTGATCGGTTTCCTCTACGCTGCGCTATTCGCCGCCGTGCGGGGATCGGCGTACTCGTCATGCTCCTTGCCGGACTGCTCGCCAAACGCACCGCCAAGGCGCCACCGCAACCAGCCTGAACGACCGGCAAGCCAACGAGCGTAGTAGATCGCTGTCTTCGGCCGGCGTCGAGGACGGGATCCGCCGTCCTGCGGGTCAAGAGCAGATCGCCCCGTTCCATCAGGTCGATCGCCTGGCCGGTAGATGCCGGCTCCCGACTCACCGGCGGGCCCCGTTCTGGCGACAGTGTGCCAACTTTGCCGGCCGAGCTCGGTCTATCATTTAAGTTTAGCCTCGAAAAAAGACCTGCTCAGCGCGGTTCCGGTCCGGCCAATCGACGCCCACAAGGCCCGCGGCAGCTCTCCGGCGGCGAGCCGGGACGGCCCGGGAATCTTGACACGGTGCGGCGGCACCGCGAACCTCTGACTTGAGGAGCGCTCTTCCTTCCGTCCCATACCGTCCCGTGGGGAAGAGTCATGATTTCTGTTGTCCCCGTGCCGCTTCGGCGTGCCCGAAATTCCCGCAGGCTGATCCTGGCCGGCGCGCTCGTTGTGGTCCTGTTGGCGTGGCTCGGGATCGCCGTGGGGACCGCCCGCGCGGCGGCGACCCTGCTGTCTCAGGGCAGGCCCGCCACGGCCTCCTCGGTGGAGAATGCCGGTACGCCGGCGAGCGCCGCCGTCGACGGCAATACCGGTACCCGGTGGTCCAGCGCGTTCAGCGATCCGCAGTGGCTGCAGGTCGACCTCGGGTCGACGGCAACCATCAGCCAGGTCGTGCTGCAATGGGAGACCGCTTACGCCACGGCGTTCCAGATCCAGGTATCGGCCGACGCGTCGACATGGAGCACGATCTATTCGACGACAACCGGTACCGGCGGGACGCAGACCCTCAACGTCTCCGGCAGCGGCCGGTACGTCCGAATGTACGGGACCGCCCGCGCCACCGGGTACGGGTACTCGCTGTGGGAGTTCCAGGTCTACGGCACGCTTGGCAGCGGCTGCGGTACCGACAACGCGGCGCTGAACAGGCCGGCGACCGCGTCCTCGACGGAGAACGCCGGTACCCCGGCCAGTGCCGCCGTTGACGGCAACACCGGTACCCGTTGGTCGAGCGCGTTCAGCGATCCGCAGTGGCTGCAGGTCGACCTGGGCGCCACGGTCAGCGTGTGCCAGGTGGTGGTGCAGTGGGAGACGGCGTATGCGACCGCGTTCCAGATCCAGCTGTCCAATGACGCGTCGACGTGGAGCACGATCTACTCGACCACGACCGGTACCGGCGGGACCCAGACGTTGACCGTCTCGGGCAGCGGCCGGTACATCCGGATGTACGGCACCGCGCGCGCCACCGGCTACGGGTACTCGATCTGGGAGTTCACCGTCAACACGGGCGGCGGCGGGACAACCACCAGTCCGACTACCGGACCGAGCCCCACCACGAGTCCGACCAGCGGTCCCGGTCCGACCCAGTACTGCGGTTACCAGGATCTCGCACTGGGCCAGCCCACCACGGCCTCCTCGACCTACTCCGCCACCGGCAACCTGGCGTCCGCCGCGACCGACGGCAACCCCGGCACCCGCTGGGAAAGCGCGTACAGCGACCCGCAGTGGCTGGAGGTCGACCTCGGCTCCCAGACCCAGATCTGCGGCGCCAGCCTGCTGTGGGAGGCGGCATACGCCTCGGCGTTCCAGATCCAGGTATCCAATGACAACGCGAACTGGAGCACGGTCTACTCGACCACGACCGCCACTGGCGGGAGCGAGTCGCTGACCTTCTCGGCGACCGACCGCTACATCCGGGTGTACGCCACGGTGCGTGCGACCCAATGGGGAGATTCGATCTTCGAGTTCCGCGTCTATGGCCTGACCACCGTCGCCCCGATCACCGGCGGCAACGGCAACGGCGGCAACGGGGTCTGCCCGTGGGTCAACTCCACCGCGCCGGTCGCCCAGCGCGTTCAGCAGGTGCTCAACACGATGAACCAGTCCGAGGAGTTCGCCCTGCTCTCCGGCGATGGCGGTTCGTCGTACATCGGCCAGGTCGCGGCCATCCCCAACCTGTGCATCAAGGCGATGAACATGCAGGACGGCCCGAACGGAGTCGGCGACGGAACGGGCGGGGTCACCGCCTACCCCGATGGCGAGAACGCCGCGGCCACCTGGGATCCGGCGCTGATCCAGCAAGAGGGCGCCGCGATGGGCGCCGAGTTCGCGGGCAAAGGCGTGAACGTCTCACTCGGCCCGACAACCAACCTGGTGCGCGACCCGCGCTGGGGCCGGACCTACGAGACCTACGGTGAGGATCCGTACCTCGCGGGCCAGATCACCGCGGCCGAGGTCCAGGGCCTGCAGAGCCAGGGCGTCCAGGCGATGGTCAAGCACGTCGCGGCCTACGACCAGGAGCAGTACCCCAACGGCAACAACAACGAGACGGTCAGCGAGCAGGCGTTGCAGGAGTTGTACCTGGCTCCGTTCCAGTCGGCCATCTACCAGTCGGCACCGGCGTCGTTCATGTGCTCCTATGCCGTGGTCAACGGCGCCGCGTCCTGCCAGAACGCCGACATGCAGATCAAGGGCCTGAACAACGAGGCGAACTTCGGCGGCTACATCACCTCCGACTGGGGAGCCGACTACAACAACGTCGCCTCGGTCGTGGGCGGGATGGAGATCGGGATGCCGTTCCCCGGCTCGATCGCGACCGACCTGGCCAACGCGGTCGCGAACGGCACGCTCAGCCAGTACGCGGTGAACGCGGCGGTCGCCCGCATCCTGACCCAGATGTTTGCGTTCGGCATGTTCGACAACCCGGCCACCGGCTCCCTGTCCAACACGGTGACCTCTGCGGCGCACCAGCAGACCGCGCGGCAGCTCAGCGAAGAGGGCTCGGTCCTGTTGAAGAACAACGGGATCCTGCCGCTGAACCCGAACGGTACCGAGTCGATCGCCGTGATCGGCACGGACGCCGGCGCCGGCGTGGAACTGGCCGGCGGTGGTAGCGGAACGGTGACCAGCTCCAACACGGTCTGGCCGATCACCGGGATCCAGAACGCGGTGGGGTCAGGCGTCAAGGTCACCTACACCGCCGGTAACGACAACGGCACCACCAACATCGCGCAGGCGGTCGCGGCGGCCAGGGCGGCCACCGACGCGATCATCTTCGTCAACCTCCCGGAGGGCGAGGAGAGCGACCTAGCCAGCCTGGACCTGTCAAGCACGGACGAGTCGATGATCCAGCAGGTGGCCGCGGCGAACCCGAACACGATCGTGGTCCTCAACAGCGGCGGTCCCGTGGTCATGCCGTGGCTCAACTCGGTCGCCGGCGTGTTCGCCAACTGGTACCCGGGTCAGGAGGTCGGCAACGCCATGGCCGCGCTGATCTTCGGTACGGCGAACCCGTCGGGCAAGCTGCCGGTCACCTTCCCAAGCAGCCTGAGCCAGGTCCCCGCGCAGACTCAGGCGCAGTGGCCGGGTACCTCGACTGGGGTCAGCTACAGCGAGGGGGTGAAGATCGGGTACCGCTGGTACCAGTCGCAGAACATCACGCCCGCCTTCCCGTTCGGCTTCGGCCTGTCGTACACCACCTTCTCCTTCTCCAATCTCAACGTCGGGGCGTTCAACGCCAACGGCACCGCGACGGTGACGGCCACCGTCACCAACACCGGGTCCCGGGCCGGTACGGAGGTCGCGCAGTTGTACGTCAGCGACCCGGCGGCCAGCAGCGATCCGCCGCAGCAACTCGCCGGCTTCCAGCGGCTCAACCTCAACCCGGGCCAGAGCGCGACGGTCAGCTTCACCCTGACCATCCACGACCTGGCCAACTGGTCCACCGCCGACAACCAGTGGGAGGCCCAGCCCGGCACCTACGGCATCTCGGTCGGCGACTCCTCGGCCAACCGGCCGCTGTCCGCCACGACTACCCTGGCGCAGCAACTCACCGGCCAGGTCGCCGCGGGTACGGGGGGCGCCGGCATCTCGCAGGCCAACACCGCGGTCAGCGCGAACGTCACCCCGAACTCGGGGGTACCGGGCTCGGAGACGGTCGGCGTGGTCAACCCGTGGGGCTACAGCAGCCCGAAGGGTGCGGCGGTCTCGTTCGCCATACAGGCGGTGGACTCCAACCCCTCGCAGACGCTCACCTTCACCGCGACCGGCCTGCCGCCCGGCATCAGCATCGCAACGAACGGCACGATCTCCGGTACCGGCACCACCCTAGGCACCTACACAGTGACGGTGACAGCAAAGGACTCCCAGTCAGTCACCGGTACGGCGACCTTCGTCTGGTCCGTCGTGCAATGAGCTGACAGATCACGCGGGTGATCGCGGTACCCCTGAGTACCGCGATCAGCCGCGGATTGTGATGTCGCCTGCGTTCGCGGCTGACTGCACCGTTGCATTGCTCGACAGGGCTGGTTCGGAGTTGTTTCTGCGTGCCGGTAGCCTCCCGGATCAACTGCGCTTCGCGGTCGCCATCGGGCTCGGACCCGGATCGCGGGGCACACCGTCGGGATGGTGGCCCGTCGCTGATGCATCGGGATTGACGATGAATTGCCCGGCCGGAAGGCTGTTGCCGTGACTGGGGAACAGGCACGGGCAGAACGGTTCGCGGAACTCTTCCGTGCCGTCTACCTGACGTTTCATCGTCGCGACCGGCCTCGAAGCCAGCTGCCTGGTGCCTCGAGGGCGGTGCTGGAGCACCTGGCGCTGGCCGGGCCGCTGACCATCGGCGAGGCCGCGGCGCATATGCGCAGGGCGCAGTCGGTGGTCAGCGAGATCGTGACCCATCTGGAGCGCGACGGCCTGCTCGAACGCGAGAACGATCCGGGAGACCGGCGGCGGACGCTGATCTGGCTGACACCCGATGGGCAAGAGGCCTTGCGCCGGGATCGGGACGTGCTCGGCATCGATCTGCTCGCCCGCGCCATGGCCAGGCTCCCACCGGATCGAGCCGATGCGCTGAACGCCGGGATGCGTGCCCTGATCGAGTGCGCTCAGTCGGACGGCCTACGACCTTATGGAGGAGACAAAACATGACGACATCAAACTGTGAGAGTTGCGGGATGCCCATCGAGAGCGGTCGGTACTGCGGATACTGCACCGACGACACCGGCGTGCTTCAGCCGTTCGAGGAGCGCTTCGCCCGCATGGCCGCGTGGCAGGCGCGCCGCGATCCGGCGGCTTCACAGCAAGACATCGAACGGCAGGTGCTCGACTACATGGCCAGCATGCCGGCCTGGCGCGAACATCCCAGGGTCCAGGCACGCTGAGCGCAGCCGTGGTACCGCAGTGAGGCACCGGAGCCGGGCAGGGGACGGGTCAGTCGCGTTGGACGAGGTGACCGACGACGTGCGGGCTGGGTGCGGCGGTACCGGAGCCGTCGCGGCGGTTGTCTTCGGCGGGTAGTTCGACAGGGTCTCCGGTGCGGCTTGCTCCGGCCGGGCGCGGCCCGATCCAGGCAAGGGCCAGCTGGGTGTCGCCCTTGAGGAATCGATGGGCCCGTACGCCGCCGGTCGCGCGTCCCTTGGCCGGGTACTGGGCGAAGGGGGTGACCTTGACGGCGGGGCCGGTGCATGTGACGACCATCGGTTCGCCGTGCTGTGGGTCGTCGGTACGGACCGCGCCGAAGAACACCACCTGGGCGTCGGCGGCGAGGGTGATTCCGGCCATGCCGCCGCCCTTGAGGCCCTGTGGGCGGACCAGGCTCGCCGGGTAGCGCAGCAGTGACGCGTCCGTGGCGACGAACGCGAGGGTTTCGGCGCCGTCGGCCAGCCAGCTCGCCCCCACGACTTCGTCGCCGTCGCGTAGGGCGATGACGTCAAACTCGTCCGCGCGGACCGGCCATTCCGGCGCGCACACCTTCACAATGCCCCGGCGGGTTCCGAGGGCGAGTCCCGGTGATCCGGCGGCCTGGTCACCGAGCGGCGCCAGCCCGACGACCTTCTCGTCGGGTTGCAGGGGTAGCAGTTCGGAGGCGGACATCCCGCCGCGCAGCGAGACGGTGCCGGCCTGTTCGGGCAGTACCGGCAGGGGAAGCACGTCGGTCTTGAAGGCCCGACCCCTGTTCGTGACGAGGAGAACCTGGCCGCGGGCCGTCACGTGGACCACCGCCCGGACCGCGTCGTGCTTGGTACGGCCGCTTCGGCGGCGACCCTCGGTGGTTTCCTCGGACTCTGCGGCGGTGCGCGCGACCAGCCCGGTCGCGGACAGGATCACCTGGCACGGGTCGTCGGCGACCTCCAGCGGTCCGGCCGGTGCGGAGGCGGCCAGGACCTCCTTGAGGTCGCCGTCGACGAGAGTGGTGCGCCGCTCGGTGGCGAACTGTTTGACGACGGCCGCCAACTCGTCGGAGACGACCTTCTTGAGGACGTTCTCGTCATCCAGGATCCGCGACAGCTCTGCGATCTCCCGACGCAACTGCTCCTGCTCGGTCTCCAGTTCCAGCCGGTCGTACCTGGTCAGGCGGCGCAGCTGGGTGTCCAGGATGAAGGTGGCCTGGACGTCGGACAGCTTGAACTGGCGCATCAGGCCGTGCTTGGCGGCCTGGACGTTCTCGCTGGTGCGGATGAGGCGGACCACCTTGTCGATGTCCAGCAAGGCAATCAGCAGGCCGTCCACCACGTGCAGACGCTCCTGGCGCTTGCGTCGGCGAAACGCGCTGCGGCGGGTCACCACGTCGCGGCGGTGGGCCAGGAAGACCTCGAGGAGTTCCTTGAGGCCGAGGGTCTGCGGCTGGCCGTCGACCAGGACGAGGTTGTTGATGCCGAAGGACTGTTCCAGCGGAGTCAGCCGGTAGAGGTCCGCGAGCAGTGCCTGAGGGTTGACCCCGACCTTGCATTCGATGACGAGCCGGGTGCCGTTCTCCCGGTCGGTGAGGTCCTTGATGTCGGCGATGCCTTGCAGTCGGGCGGCCAGCCGCTGGCCCTTGCGGGGGCCGGCGGTGATGAGCCGGCCCCGGACCTCCTCGGTGACCGCTTCGATGACCTTCTCGGCCCCGATGCCGTAGGGCAGTTCCGTCACGGTGATGGCCTGCCGCCCCCGGCCGCCCTCGAGCGGCTCGATCGTGACCCGGGCGCGCATCCGTACCACACCGCGGCCGGTCTCGTAGGCCTTGCGGACCTCGTCGAGGCCGAGAACGTGACCCCCGGTGGGCAGGTCCGGCCCGGGCACGAACTCCATGAGCTTGTCGAGGGTGGCGTCCGGATGGGTGATCAGCCAACGGGCGGCGGCGACGACCTCGCCGAGGTTGTGCGGGATCATGTTCGTCGCCATGCCGACCGCGATCCCGGAGGTGCCGTTGACCAACAGGTTCGGGAAGGCGGCCGGCAGCACGGTCGGTTCCTGCAGCGACCCGTCGTAGTTGGGCCGGAAGTCGACGGTACCCTCGCTGATCTCCCCGACGAGCAGCATCGCCTCGGGTGACATCCGCGCTTCGGTGTAGCGGGAGGCGGCGGGGCCGTCGTCGGGGGAGCCGAAGTTGCCGTGGCCGTCGATCAACGGCGCGTTCAGCGAGAAGTCCTGGGCGAGGCGGACCATCGCGTCGTAGATCGCGTCGTCGCTGTGCGGGTGGTACTTGCCCATCACGTCGCCGACGACCCGGGCCGACTTCACGTGCGCCCGGTCCGGCCGGTACCCCTGCTCGTGCATCGAGTACAGGATGCGTCGGTGTACCGGCTTGAGGCCGTCCCTGGCGTCGGGCAGCGCGCGGGAGTGGATGACCGAGAACGCGTACTCCAGGTAGGACTCCTCCACCTCGGTGACCAGTGGGTTGTCCAGCACCCGCGCGCCGGCCTGGTCAAACGCGGACAGGTCGAGGGTGGACGTGGTGCTCTTGTTCCGTGCCATCGTTGCGCGTTCTCCCCGGTCAGGCATCGATCGTTTCGCGGTCGACCCGGCCGGCCGAGTCGATGAGCCAGTTCCTGCGTGGCTCGACCTTCTCGCCCATCAGCAGGTCGAGGACGTTCTGCGCCGCGTCGGCGTCCCCGAGGGTGATGCGGCGCACCGCGCGGCTGGCCGGATTCATCGTGGTGTGCCACAACTCGTCGGCGTCCATCTCACCCAGGCCCTTGAACCGGGGAATCGGCGTGACCACCTGCTTGCCGGCCTTCTCCAGCCGGGCCACCACGCTGGTCATCTCCGCGTGGGTGTAGGTGTAGGTGGTCTGGGGGCTGCGCCCCTTCGTGACGATTTTGTGGAGTGGCGGCACCGCCGCGTACAGCCGACCGGCCTCGATCACCGGGCGCATGTACTTCGCGAACAGCGTGATCAGCAGGGTACGGATGTGTGAACCGTCGACGTCCGCGTCCGCCATGATCAGTACCCGTCCATAGCGTAACGCGTCAAGGTCGAAGGTGCGGCCCGAGCCGGCACCGAGGACCTGCACGATCGCGGAGCACTCCGCGTTGTCCAGCACCTGTTGAAGGTTCGCCTTCTGCACGTTGAGGATCTTCCCGCGGATCGGCAGCAGCGCCTGGTACTCGGAGGAACGTGCCAGCCGGGCGGTGCCCAATGCGCTGTCTCCCTCCACGATGAACAGTTCGCTGCGCTCGACCCCAGTCGATCGGCAGTCCACCAGCTTCGCCGGCATCGACGCACCCTCCAGGGCCGTCTTGCGTCGGGCGGCGTCCTTCTGCTGTTTCTGCGTCAACCGCACCCGGGCGGCATCCACGATCTTCTGCAGCACCGTGACGACCTCGGACCGGGTACGCCGGTTGTCCACCCACGACCGGATGTGCTGCTCGACGACCGCCTGTACCACCTTCGTGACGCCGGCGGTGGACAGCTCGTCCTTGGTCTGCGAGGTGAACTGCGGCTCAGGTACCCGTACGTGGACGACGGCGGTCATGCCCTCCAGGATGTCCTCGAGGGTCGGCAGTTCCTCCTTGGCCTTCAGCAGGCCGCGGCTGTTGCGGATGGCGTCGCCCAGCGCACGTACGAGGCCACGCTCGAACCCCTTGCGGTGCGTGCCGCCATGCATGTTCCGGACGGTGTTGGTGAAACACTCCACGGTCCGCTCGTAACCGGTTCCCCACCGCAGCGCCAGGTCGACCTCGGCGCGGCGTTCGACGCCAGCCCGCATGACCCCGTTCTCGTCCGCGGCGTTCTCCTTGTAGGTGCCCTCACCCGTCACCAGCAGCGTGCCGCAGACCGGCCGTTCCCCGGCCGGCGACAGGAAGTCCACCATGTCGGTCAGGCCGTTCGGGAAGTGGAACGTCTCCTCGGCCGCCGTGCGACCGGTGAGGTCCCGCAGCACGTAGCGGACCCGGGGGACGAGGAAGGCCGTGTGGCGCAGCTTCGCCCGGACAGCGTCGACGTCCAGGACCGCGCCCGCCTCGAAGTAACGGGCGTCATACCAGTACCGGATCGACGTGCCCGCCGATTCGCCCCGCCGCATCTTGCCGAGCACCCGCAGACCAGGCTGCTTGGCGAAGCTCGCCGACCGGCCCGGCCCGTCGAACAGCCCGGGAACGCCGTGCTGGAAGGACATCTGATGAACCTTGCCGGCCCGTCTCACCGTGACGTCGAAGCGTTCGGACAGGGCGTTCACGGCCGAGGCGCCCACCCCGTGCAGTCCACCGGACGTCTTGTAGCCGGAGCCGCCGAACTTGCCGCCCGCGTGGAGTCTGGTCAGAACGAGCTCAACACCGGACATCCCTGATTTCGCATGGACGTCTGTCGGGATACCGCGGCCGTCGTCGTCGACCTGTACCGACCCGTCCGGGTGCAGCGTCACCTCGACCAACGTCGCGTGACCCGCGACACCCTCGTCCGTGGAGTTGTCCACGATTTCGCTCAACAGGTGACCAACGCCACGACTGTCGGTCGACCCGATGTACATGCCGGGCCGCTTCCGGACCGCGTCCAGGCCCTCGAGGTGGGTAAGGTCGTCGGCCCGGTACAGGACCTCATCCGGCTGTGCGGTCACCTGAGAAGACTCCAAAAGCTATGCCAATGATGTTGCCCTTGCATCAGCGGGGCGGCGAAGAACGGGACGCCGCAGGAAGCCTACCGGGCGGTACCGACAAACCAGCCGTACGTCGAGGTCGCCGTCACCGCGTTGCCACCCCGGGTGGTCCTGACGGCGCCGTGGGCCGACGCGGCCCTGGTGGGTGGGACTCAGCCCGTCAGCGGGCCGGGCCATTTCTGTTAGGAATGTTGACAGAAGGCCATCGATGCTGTTCGGTATCCCGAGGAGGGGCGCCCTGCACCGTCCGTACGCGTCCCACGGGTAGAGGAGCACTCTGGTGCGCAAACCAAGACTGATCACCGCCGGCCTGGTGGCGGCGGCCGCGGTTGCGGCCGCCGGCATCACCGCGGCCGGAATACTGTCCGCGCAGGCGGCGCCGGGGTTGCCGGCGCACGTGTTGACCGGGTACTGGCAGGACTTCACCAACGGGGCGACGGCGTTGCGGTTGTCAGACGTGCCGACCAGTTACAACCTGGTAGCGGTGGCGTTCGCGAACGCGACGGGGTCGCCGGGGGCGGTGTCGTTCTCGGTGGACTCGGGGCTGTCGGCAGCGTTGGGTGGGTACAGCGACGCGCAGTTCAAGGCGGACGTGGCGACGCTGCACTCGCGGGGCCAGAAGGTGATCGTCTCGGTTGGCGGGCAGAACGGCGCGATCAGCGTGGGAGATTCCACGAGTGCGGCGAACTTCGCCAACAGCGTGTTTTCGATCATGACAAGTTACGGGTTCGACGGGGTCGACATTGACCTGGAGAACGGGATCAATGCCACGTACATGGGGCAGGCGTTGCAGTCGTTGTCCGGCATGGCCGGATCGGGTTTGATCATCACGCTGGCGCCGCAGACGATCGACATGCAGTCCACGGGGATGGCGTACTTCCAGTTGGCGCTCAACATCAAGAGCATTTTGACGCTGGTGAACATGCAGTACTACAACTCGGGGTCGATGAACGGCTGCAACGGGCAGGTGTATGCCGAGGGTACCGAGGACTTCATGACGGCCCTGGCGTGTATCCAGTTGCAGGGTGGGCTGCGGCCGGATCAGGTGGGGTTGGGGTTGCCGGCCTCCGGGTCGGCGGCGGGCGGCGGGTTTGTGTCGCCGTCGGTGGTGAACAACGCGCTGGACTGCCTGGCGGCAGGGACCAACTGCGGCAGTTTCCGGCCGTCGACGACGTGGCCGGGTATCGGTGGGGCGATGGACTGGTCGATCAACTGGGATGCCTCGTCCGGGTACGCCTTCGCCAACACGGTCGCGCCGCACCTGACCAGCCTTGGCGGTGGTGGCAACCCGCCGCCGACCACCGCGCCCCCGACCACGGCGCCGCCGACCACCACGCCGCCCACGACGACCCCGCCGACCAATCCCGGCTCCTGCTCGGCTCCTACCTGGAACGCCAGCACGGCATACGTCGGCGGCACCACGGTCTCCTACAACGGCCACACCTACACCTCGAAGTGGTGGACCCAGGGCGAGCAGCCCGACACCCACTCCGGCCAGTGGGACGTGTGGACCGACAAGGGCGCGTGCACCGGCGGTGGCAACCCGCCGCCCACCACGACCCCGCCGACCACGGCCCCGCCGACAACGACCCCGCCCACCACGGCGAGCCCGACCGGCGGCACCGGCCAGTACCCGGCCTGGCAGGCCAACCACGCCTACACGGCCGGGGACCTGGTGTCCTACAACGGCCTCAACTACAAGTGCCTGCAGTCACACACCTCGCTGGTGGGTTGGGAGCCGCCGAACGTTCCGGCGCTCTGGCAGCAGGTCTGACGCAGACCGAGTCTGCCGCAGACAGGACAGCAACGCTGGCCCGGCCGCACCGCGCGGTCGGGCCAGCCGCGTTCCAGAGCTGATCGGCGGTACGGCTCAGGGGGCGGCCGGTTCGAGGTGCGTGGCCAGTACCGCGAGGTGGGTCTTGCGCGCCTCGGTGTGGCGCTGGACGCCCGCCCCGGTGGGGGTGACAAAGACGCCGCGACGGTCCGCCTCGCACAGCGCGCGCTCCACGAGGCCGCCCTTCTCGAGCCGGGCGACCGTGCGGGACAGGGCGCTCTGGCTGAGGTACATGTCGGCGGCGAGATCCTGCATGCGGCGCTTCTCACAGTCGACGCCGATCAGGCGGTCCAGGGTCTCGTACTCGCTCATGGTCAGGCCGTGCCGCTCCTGCAGTTCCCGCTCAAGTTGGCAGGCGACGGCGTTGTAGCTGCTCAGCAGCGAGCGCCAGCGGTCGACCAGGACGGCGTCGGGCGTCATGACCCGCCATCCTACCGTTGCCCGCGCATCTAATGCAAGGGCATTAGATGCGCGTGCTATAAGTGCATGGACAACCAATGCACGTGCATCTAGTGTCGTGCGACGTGACTAGCACCGAAACCCTTCCGGTCTCCGCAGTCCCCACGACCACCGCGACCCCAGAAGGAGTCGCCGAACCAGCGGCGGAACAGATCTGGACCCCGCGCCTGTGGGGCATCCTCGCGGTGCTGTGCGCCGTGCTGTTCCTCGACGGGCTCGACGTCTCGATGGTGGGCGTGGCGCTCCCGTCGATCGGTACCGACCTGCACCTGTCGACCACGTCCCTGCAGTGGATCGTCAACGGTTACGTGCTCGGGTACGGCGGGCTGCTGCTACTCGGCGGGCGTACCGCCGATCTGCTCGGCCGCCGCAACACCTTCCTGATCGCCCTGGCCGTCTTCGCGGTGGCGTCGCTAGCCGGCGGCCTTGTCGACGACGGCACGCTGCTGATCGTCACGCGCTTCGTCAAGGGCCTTGCCGCCGCGTTCACCGCGCCGACCGCGTTGTCGATCCTGACCACGACCTTCCACCAGGGCCGGGCCCGCAACCGGGCGCTGTCGGTCTTCTCCGTCTTCGGCGCCAGCGGATACTCCTGCGGCCTGATCCTCGGTGGACTGCTCACCACATTCGGCTGGCGGTGGACCTTCCTGATCCCCGCCCCGCTCGCGGCGGCGGCGCTCGTCGCCGGCATCGCCCTGATCCCGCGCGACCGGCGGTCGGCCGAGGGCGGTCACGACCTGCTCGGCGCGGTGACCCTCACGTCAGGGATGCTGCTGGCCGTCTACACGGTGGTGTCGGCGCCCGCGCGCGGCTGGCTCGACCCCGTCACCGTCGGCTCCCTGGCCCTCGCGGTCGCCCTGCTGGTGGCGTTCGTACTGACTGAGAACCGGGTTGCCCACCCGCTGATCCGCCTGGGGATCCTGCGCATCGGAGCCATCATGCGCGCCAACCTCAGCATCATCGCGCTGTTCGGCTCGTACCTGAGCTACCAGTTCATGATGACGCTGTACCTGCAGGACCTGCTGCACTGGTCGCCGCTGAGGATGGCGCTCGCCCTGCTGCCCGCCGGCCTGGTGGTCGCGTTCGGCTCACCCTTCGTCGCCCGCCTGATCGACAGGTACGGCTCGCAGCGGCTCATCGTCTGCTCCATGACGTTCCTCGGCCTCGGGTACGGCTGGTTCCTGTCGACCGCCGGCGGTACCCCGCACTACCTGGTCACGGTGCTGCCCACCATGATCCTGCTCGGCGCCGGGTTCGCCGTCGGGTTCAGTTCCACTATGGCCCAGGCGACGTACGGCATCCCCGACTCCGAGCAGGGGCTGGCCTCGGGCCTGGTACAGACCTCCGGGCAGGTCGGTGCCGCCCTGGTACTGGCCGTGGTGACAGCCCTGGTGGCCGGCGGGAGCGGGGACGGCAGCGCCCCGGATTTCCACCAGTTCGACCCCGGCGTCAACCTGGTCACCGGCGTGGCGCTGGTCGGGCTGCTGCTCAACCTGCTCCCGCTGCTGCCCCGCTACCGAGGAAGCGGAGCCTGAGCCATGCGGCCGGCGCCGTCACGGGTAGTCGGTGACGGCGCCGCCGGGTCAGCGCCGCCGGCTGGTACCGGGCCTCAGGTCGTGCAGGATCTGCACCTCTCGCCACAGCCGCGGCTCGCAGGTGCCGGCGCGGTCCTCGAACGCGGCCGGCACCACCCGGATCGGATCGGTCAGGTCGAGGTAGCTGTCGTGGTCCGCGCCGGGATCCCAGGCCTGGGTGGGGATTCGCACGTGGTCGGTGCGGCTGCTCTTGTCCTGGCTGGTGATCTTCAGGACGTCCGCGCCGTACCGGCCGGTCCGCAGCACCAGGCAGGGCCGCACCTTTGAGCCGGTACCGTCCTCGTACGGCACGTCCGCCCACCAGATCTCGCCGGGTCGCGGCCGTACCGTGGCCGGCCCCGCAGCCTTCGGCCGCGCCGGTGCGGTCGACGGCCGGGTGCGTCCCGTCGGGCGGGTGCGGGTGATCGGCGCCGATCGCGGCCGGGTACCCCGGCCCGCCGGGCGGCGGCGCGCCGCGACCGCGACCGCCCCGGCGGCCGTCACCACGAGTGCCCCGAGCAACCAGGGCCACCAGCCGGTCATCTGTCCTCCGGGTATCGCGTCCGGCGCCGATCATCGCACGGGCGCGCCCCTCAACGCGTTGCCGCGGCCCGCAAGGCTTCCTGGACGGGTCGCAGGGCCGGCGAGCGGGCGCTCGGCAGGTGGACCAGCAGGACGCGCCGGGTTTCCCTCGGGCCGTCGCGCACGGGTAGTACCCGTACGCCGTCGGGTACGGCATCCGCCAACGAGGCGGGGATGGTGGTGATGCCGCACCCGGCCGCGACCAGACGCAGTTTGGTGAGCCAGTCACGGGAGCTGTGCGCGACCCGGATGCGGCCGCCGAGGCCCGGCCACACCCCGAGCAGGACCTCACCGGCCGAGGACGGGCTGGCGATCCAGCGTTGGGCGCGCAACTGGTCGATGTCGATCGCGTCGTCGCTCGCCAGCGGGTGGCTCACCGGGACCGCTACCTGCAGGTCGGCCTGCGCAAGGAGTTCGACGGCCAGCTCGGGATTCTCCGCGTCGAGCGCCCGGAACGGCGGGGCCTGGGCGACGACGGCGAGATCGAGGGAGCCGGCCCGCAGCGCCCGGATGAGGGCCGGGGTGGTCCCCTCGCGGGTGGTGACGTCGAGCTCCGGGTGGGATCGGCGCAGGGCGGCCAGCGCACGCGGCAGGACCACGGCGCCCGCCGCCGGGTACGCGCCCAGGCGCGCGACCACGGGGGGCGACGGCGGCCGGTGCGCCGTCCTCAGCGCCGCGTCGATCTCGTCGAGCGCGAGCGTCGTGTGCCGGAGCACTGCCCGTCCGGCGGCGGTGAGCTGCACGCCGTAGCGGTGTCGCCGGAACAGAGTCCTGCCCACCGCGGACTCGAGCGCCGCCACCTGCCGGGACACCGCGGACTGGGTGTAGCCGAGCACGGCCGCGGCGGCCGTGAACGAACCGCGCTCGGCCACCTCGCGGAACACCCGCATGCCGGTCACCGACAGATCCATGACCAATACGCATACCACATATGCCGGATCTTCCTGTTCGGCATGGGCTCGGGTACCTAGCGTTAAGCGCATGACTGGTACCCGAATCGCCCTCGTTACCGGCGCCACCCAAGCGCTCGGCCGCGCACTCGTCGAGGGCCTGGCCGCGCGGATGCGGCCGTCCGACCATGTCTACCTGACCGGGCGCAATACCGATCGTGTCGCGTCCGTGGCCGAGCGGCTCGCCGGTACCGGCGCCCGCGTGCACGGACGGCTCCTCGATGTCGTCGATCCCGCCTCGGTACAGGCAGCCGCCGACGCGATCGCCAGCGAGTACGGCGGCATCGACATCGTCCTCGCCAACGCGGCCGCACGCATGAGCCCGGACAGGACACCGGCCGAGGAGGTCGACGTTGTCGCCGAGACCTCCAACCGCGGAACGCTGCGGATGCTGCGCTCGTTCGCGCCGATCCTGCGTCCGGGCGGACGGTTCCTCGTGGTGGCCAGCTCGTTCGGCCGGCTCGGTCACCTCGATCCGCGCGTACGCCCGCTGTTCGACGACGCGCGTTCGCTCGACGACCTCGAGGCGGTCATCGAGGCATGGCGCCGCGCCGTGCACGACGGGTCGGCGCCTGCGCGGGGATGGCCCAACTGGCTGAACATCCCGTCGAAGGTGGCGCAGGTAGCGGCCGTGCGGGTCGTCGCGGGCCAGCGACGCGAGCGGGACGTGGCGGAGGGTACGTTGGTCGCGGCGGTGTGCCCCGGCCTCATCGACACCGGGGCATCCCGGCCGTGGTTCACCGACATGAGCCGCGCCCAGACGCCTTTGCAGGCGGCGTCGGCGGTGCTCGACCTCGCCCTCGCCCCGTCGCCGGATCCCGCGATGTACGGCGAACTCATCCAATTCGGCAAGGTACTGCCGTGGCGCACCGAGCTTCCGCCCGAGGCGCAGGCAGCGGCACGGGTGGTACCGGCGCGCTGACCACCAGGCCGGGTCGCCACCGCCAAGGCCGGCAACTCGCGTGGCGGCCGGAGGCAGGGGTCGGCCGTCGCGAGACGTTCCTCCTCAGGCCGTCGTGAACTCGGTTAGGTAGGCATGAGTCGATGTGCGGATGGCCGCCACCGCCGCCGCCACCGCCGGATGGTCGGCGGCACCCCGCCGGTACCCGATGCGGGTCCGTCGTCGAGTCGGCAACGGAATGAGGCGTACCGCGGCGGGCGGTTGCGCCGCGGCGAGCTGCGGTACCAGCGAGACCCCTTGGCCGGCCGCGACGAGCGCCAGGACGGTGGCGAAGTCGTCGGCATGGTGGCGCACGTGGGGAGTGAAGCCGGCCAAGTGGCAGATGCGCAGTGCGACGGTGTGGCACAGGGTCCCCGGCGTTCCCACGATCCAGGCGGCGTCGCGGGCCGCCCGGATCGGGTCCGTACCGCCGGAGGTACCAGCTGCCGCGGGTACCGCGAGGTACACCGTCTCGTCCAGCAGCGGCACTCCGTCCAGGGCGCGGTCCGGTTCGACGGGCGCCACGTCGTAGTCGTGGATCAGTCCCACGTCCAGCCGCCGGTCGCGTACCGCGTCCGGTACCAGGGCCGGGTCCATCTCGCTCACCATGAGTTCGAGCCCCGGATGTTCCAGCCCCAGCGTGACCAGCGCGGCCGGCAGCAGGGTGCGTACGGCGGTGGGGAACGCGCCGACCCGCAGCGGGCCGGACAGCCCGGTACGGGCGGCGGTGAGCGCGGCCGTCGCCCGTTCCAGGTCGGCCAGGATCGACTCGGCGTGCCGTACGAGCACCCTGCCGGCCGAGGTGAGCGTGACCCGGCGACCGGCGCGCTCCAGCAGCGGTACACCCGCTTCCCGTTCCAGCACGGCCAGTTGCTGGGAGACCGCCGACGGCGTGTAACTGCGCGCCTCGGCGACGGCGGCGATCGTCCCGAGGTGTGCCAGGTCGCGCAGCAGGCGCAGTCGGCGGACATCGAGCATCAGCTCAGCTTACGGGTTTGGTGAGAAAGCGGAACTGGACCTTCATCATCCGGTGGCACAGGCTGAGCCCATGACGCTTGCTGGCCTGTACGTCCCGCTGATCACGCCGTTCCGGAACGATGGTTCCGTGGCTCTCGACGCGCTGGAGGCGGTCGCGCACGAGGTGCTCGACGCCGGAGCGGCGGGTGTCGTCGCCCTGGGCACGACCGGAGAACCGGCCGTGCTCAGCGGCGCGGAGCGCCGTGCCGTCATCGATGTCGCCGTCAGGGTGTGCCGGGAGCGATCCGCGCAGCTGGTGGTCGGCGCCGATACACCGCAGGCGCTGGGTGCGCTGCGGGACCGGCCAGAGGTGGTGGCGGCCCTGACCGTGGTGCCGCCCTTCACCCGCCCCGGCGAGGCGGGAGTACTCGCCCACTTCACTCAGCTCGCCGGCGCCAGCCCGGTACCGATCGTCGTCTACCACGTCCCGTACCGGACCGGGCAGCCCTTGTCCGCGGATGCTCTGCGGCGGCTGGCCGACCTGCCCGGCATCATCGGCGTCAAGTACGCAGTGGGTGCGATCGATGCCGATACGGTCGCGCTCATGGCCGACCTGCCACCCGGCTTCGCCGTGCTCGGGGGCGACGATTCCTTCGTCTCACCGCTGCTCGCCCTGGGCGCACACGGCGCCATCCTGGCCTCGGCGCACGTGGCCACCGCCCGCTTCGTGGAGATGGTCGACGCGTGGCGGGCGGGCGAGACGGTTCGTGCCCGAGCCCTCGGGCACCGGCTCGCGAACCTGTCCGCGGTGCTGTTCGCCGAACCCAACCCCACCGTGATCAAGGCGGTCCTGCACGCGGGCCGCCGGATCCCGACCGCCGCGGTACGGCTGCCGCTCCTGCCTGCCCGCCCGGACACCGTACATGCGGCACTCCACCGCGCCGACGCCCTGCTGGGCTGAGCCGGAGCGGCCAGTGCGCCCGCAGCGGTTGGGTCGCCTCGCCCTTAACGGTTGCCGAGGGGGCGGCGACGGTGGACGGTCTTCTCCGGCGCGGCGTGTTTCTCCGGTTCGGTCATCGGGAACCAGCGTTCAACCATGACGGCCCGGGTACCAACCGGGCGGCGGAAAGGGCCCGGGCTGGTGACCGAGTATGTGGAGCCGCGCAGCCGATGGCGGCCGAGTGTGTTGCTGCGCGTGTACGCGGCCGCGGTGGTATGGCTGCGTTGGCTGGTGGTGGGCGCCTGGGCGGCGGCCGCGCTCGCCTCGGTCGTGTGGCTCCCGGCGGTCGGCCAGGGCGGCAGTGACCTCGAGCAGTTGGTATCCGCGGACAACCCGGCGGTGCGCAGTGAACTGCGCTCGTTCGACACGTTCGGCTTCCCGCTGTTGAGCCGGGTCGCCGTGGTACAGCGAAGCGCCAGCGGGCTGCCGAAACAGACACAGCAGGAGGCGCTGCAACGGGCCAAGGCGGTCACCGACCGCACGTACACCGACCTCGGACCCATCCGCGCGGCCGTACCGGTCATGAACACGCTCGGGTTGTTTCCCGGCTCGGCCGAGGACGGCACGACGATCGTCACGCTGTTGTTCACCGACCCCGACGTGACCTTCGCCGACCAGGTCGCCGCCGCGCAGCAGTTCGTCGCCCACCACTACTCCGCCAACGACGCGGTGGTCGGCATCACCGGCTCGGTACCGGCGCGGGTCGAGCAGACCAGGATCGTGGAGTCGTCGATACCGCGGCTGGAGTTGATCACCGTCGCGGCGGTGTTCCTCATCGTCGCGGTCGCGTTCCGCTCGCTCGTCGCGCCGCTGGTCGCGCTCAGCGTGGCCGGCGTCGCGAGCGTGCTGACCCTGCATGTCGGCGGCGCCCTCGCCCTGCGGCTGGGGGTGCCGGTACCGCAGGAGACCCAGCCGCTGCTGGTCGCGCTGCTGCTCGGCGTCGTCACCGACTACGTGGTGTTCTACCTGTCGGCGGTGCGACGCCAACTGGCCGCCGGCGAACCGCGGCTCACCGCGGCCCGGCAGGCCACGGCCCGGTTCACCCCGATCATCGCGACCGCCGGGGCGACGGCCGCCGCCGGTACCGCGGCACTGGTCGTGGCGAACTCACCGGCATTCCGCGCGTTCGGACCCGGTATGGCGCTGGCGATCCTGATCGGCGTGCTGGTGGCGGTGACCCTGGTCCCGGCGCTGCTGGCGATCCTGGGCCGGTTGGCGTTCTGGTCACCGTTGCGCGGCGTCACCGGCGCTGACCGCGCGGTACCCGCGCCGACCGGCGGGCGCCTGTGGGCGCGGCTGCTCACCCGGCGGTGGTTCGCCGCCCCGGTGCTCCTGCTGTGCGTCGCCGGCCTGCTCCTGGCCGCCGCGCCGCTGCGGCACATCAAGCTCGGGGTGTCGTTCATCGAGGCGCTGCCCGCCAACCACCCCACCCGTACGGCCGCCACCGCGGCGGAGACGGGGTTCGTCCACGGCATCCTGTCCCCGACCGAGCTGCTCATCGAAGGCAACGGCGTGGCCGGGCGCACAGAGGAACTGCTCCGGCTGCAGCAGGCGCTGGCCCGGGTGCCGGGCGTCGCGGTGGTCGTCGGCGCCGGTACCCCCGGACTGCCGGCAGACCTGCATGTGTTCAATGCCCGCGACGGTGGGGCCGCCCGCTTCCTGCTCATCCTCTCCGACGAACCGCTCGGGGCCCGCGCCGTGGACACCGTTGCCCGCCTGAATCACGACCTGCCCGGGCTGCTGCGCTCGGCGGGCCTGCAGAACGTACAGGCGAGCCTCGGCGGGGACACCGCGATCGCCCAGGTCATCGTCCAGCAGACCGAACGCGACCTCGGCCGCATCGCGCTCGCCGCGCTCCTGGCCAACCTGCTGTTCCTGGTGCTGTTCCTGCGGGCGCTCGTGGCCCCGATCGCGCTTCTGGCCTGCAGCGTCCTGGCCATCGGCGCAACCCTCGGGCTGACCACCTGGCTGTTCCAGGACAAGCTCGGCGCCGACGGCCTGACCTTCTACGTGCCGTTCGCCGCCGCGGTGCTACTGGTCGCCCTCGGCTCCGACTACAACATCTTCGGCATCGGCCCGGCCTGGCGGGAAGCCCGGTCACGGCCGCTGCGGGACGCCCTGGCGCTCACCCTTCCGCACTCCGCCCGCGCGATCCGCACCGCCGCGTTCACCCTCGCGGTCAGTTTCGGCCTACTGGTCATCGTGCCGCTGCGGCCATTCCGCGAACTCGCCTTCGCCCTGTCCGTGGGGGTGCTCATCGACGCGTTCATCGTCCGCTCACTACTCGCCCCGGCACTGCTCAGCGTCATGGGTTCGGCTGCCGAGCCGGTACCGGAGCCGGCGCCCGCCGCGCCGGTACCGCCCGGCCAGGCCAAGCCCACGCAGGCCGAGCCGGCCGCCGACCTCCCGGCCGCCTCCTGACCGGGCAGGCATCGGGAACATCGATCGCGGTAGCCTATCGCTCCGTGGAGCCGGCTCTGCCGGGGAGCGAGCGAGGAGCGGGGGGTACCGCATGGCGGCCCAGTTGCGCGACCGGCTGGACGAAGCGCTGCGGGCCGGGCAGGTGGACGGCCTGCACGGGGTCGTCGTGGTCCATAGTGGACAGACGGTGCTCGAGTACTACGGCACGGGCGAGGACTTCTCCTGGGGTACCTCCCTCGGCGTAGTCCGGTTCGGGCCGGACACCCTGCACGACGTCCGCTCGGTGAGCAAGAGCGTGACCGCGCTGGTGTACGGCATCGCGCTGCACCAGGGCCGGGTACCCCTGCCCTCCGATCCGCTGCTCCGCCAGTTCCCGGAGTACCCGGACCTGGCGGCCGACCCGGAGCGGGCCAGGCTCACCGTCGAGCACGCCCTGACGATGTCGCTCGGCCTGGAATGGCGCGAGGACCCGCCCTACAACAGCCCGGCCAACGCCGAGATCGCGATGGAGCTGGCCCCGGACCGGTACCGGTATGTGTTGGAGCGGCCGGTGCTCGGGCCGCCCGGCGCGCGATGGAGCTACTGCGGCGGCGCCACAGCGCTGCTCGGCCGGCTGATCGCCGACGGTACCGGGCGGACGTTGCCCCAGTACGCGCGGGAAGCGCTGTTCGAGCCGCTGGGCATTGACAGCTTCGAGTGGATGGCGGGCCCGGACGGAGTGGCCTCGGCGGCGTCCGGGCTGCGGCTCACACCGCGCGATCTGGCCAGGATCGCCCAACTCGTGCTCGCCGAGGGGGAGTGGGACGGGCGCCGGCTGGTACCGGCGAGCTGGATCCAGGCAATCGGCACGCCCCGCCTGCGTACCGAGTGGGGCCCGGAGTACGGCTACCACTGGTACATCGAGACGGTCGCGGGTCATCGCCTGGTGTCCGGCCAGGGAAACGGCGGACAGCGCGTGATCGCGGTACCCGGCCTGGACCTCGCGGTGGCCATCGTCGCCGGCAACTACGACGATCCGGACCACTGGCGGACACCCGCGACGGTCATCGAGCGGGTCATCCTGCCCGCGGTCGGGTAGCTCCCGCGTCGAGGTTCACCGACAGGTCCGTCGCGCCCGGCTCCACGGGGAACGCCACTTCCCGGCCCGCCGCTGCGACGGCGTACTCGCCGAGGAATCCACGCACCGTCACCCGCCCGTCGGCATCGGTACGCAACTCAGTCGGCGGCAGCCACCACTCGCCCTTGATCAGGCTCTCCAGCGCCGTGTACGAGGGCTTGGGGCTGCCGTCCGCGCGGACCAGCCCGACCGGGGCGCCCAGCCAGGCTCCGTTGTCGGTAAGTCCCCAGTAGTTGATCGACTGGACCGCCGGGTGCGCGACCAGTGTCCGGTAGTGCCGCACGATCTCGTCGGCCTGACGGGCCTCGCCGTCGGGAGTCGTCGGCCATTGCGGGAGCTGGTAGTCGTTGAGGTCCTCGATCTCGGGCGGCATGAGGTGACCGGAGACGAGGCTCGTCTCGGTCAGGTGCAGCGGCAGGCCGAAGCGGGCGAACCGGTCGAGCGTACGCACCATGTACTGCTCGCCCCGGTACCCCTGGTGCATGTGTGTCTGCAGCCCGATGGCGTCGAACCGCACCCCGGCCTCGATCGCCCCCTCGATGAGGCACTCGTAGGCGGAGGACAGGTCGAAGTCGTTGAGTACCAGGACCGCCGACGGGTTGGCCGCGCGCGCCTCCTCGAATGCCATGCGCAGCATGAAGATCCGGCCGCGCGCCAGCGCGAGCCGGGTGATGGCGTTGTCCCCGTTCTCGAAGACCGGCATGATGACGGCCTCGTTGACGGCGTCCCAGGTGTCGATCAGGCCGGCGAAGCCACCGACGAGGTCCCGGATCCGCTCCCGTTGCAGCCGCTCCACGGTGTCGAGGTCGAGGTCGAGTAGCCACCGCGGCTGGACCGTGTGCCAGACGAGCGGATGCCCCTTGACCGTGACCCCGTGTTCGGCGAGCCAACGGGCGGCTTTGGTGAGCCGCTTGGCGTCGGGGGCGCCCCGGCGTGGCTCGTACCGCCCCCAGTAGAACGGCAGCGTCGCGGTGTTGAACAGGTTCAGCCAGAGGCCGGCGAGCCGGTCGAGGTCCGGGTCGGAGGTGCTGCCCGGTCTCGTCGCCTCCTCGGCTCGTTCCGGCTCCGGCCCACCGATCAGCCCTACCAGGTCGAAGGCGATGTTGCCGAAGGCGAAGGCGTGGCGCCGCTGCCACACGGTGACGACGGTGTCCGCGAGCGGCGAGCCGTCGCGCTCCAGCACGGTGAGGGTGACCTCGCCGGTGCGGTGGCGCATCTCGGCGTCGGTTGTCCTCGGCGCGGTGTGCATGGCCTGGCTCCTCGCCTCGCAAGCAGGTGTCGGTGTGCCGACCCTAATGGCCGCCGGCCAACGCCTGCCGCGGTGTCCTGCGTTGTGGGTCGCGGCGGCGCTGGCGGCCGCTCTCGCCGCCTCCCGGGACCGCTCGCGCCGGGCTCTTGTCGGGCGCGGGCACCGCTGATATAACGAACAAACATTTAACTTTATTAATTGATTGCCCCGGGAGGCGGCACTCGGGGTGACGAAGGGAGTCCCATGCGCATGCGCAGATCGACCCGCCTGGCGGCGGTCGGCGCGGCAATCGTGCTGGCCGCTGGTGGCGCGACGGCAGTCGCGCTGTCCACCGGTACCGCGCAGGCCGCGGACAGCACCGGCGCGCTCGCCGCCTGCCCGTTCTGGGCCTCGGGCATCACCCCGCCGGCCCGGTCGGACACGCCGTACACGCCGCCGCTGCAGACGGCCGGCGCGGTGAACTTCTCGGCCAGGCTTGCCGCGCCTACACTGACCGGTACGTTCCAGAACGGGCAGGTGTCCCTGACCGTCTCCCGGGTACCGGGCGCGGTCGCGTACCGGATCTGGCGGGACGGCGTCGCGGTCGCCTGGGTCAGCGACTGGGGCCAGGCCACGCTGACCGCGGTGGACACCGCGCCGTGCAGGGGCGCCTACTACACGGTCCTGGCGATGGTCGACAACAACACCACGGACGCGTCCATGGGGCAGCTTTCGGTGCCGTACTGGTTGGGCGACAACGGGATCGTCGCGCCCGGGACCGGGCCGGTGCCGCCGGGTACCACGATCACCATGATGGTCACCTCGTACAACGACGTCGGATCGACCGCCACCGGGTACGCCTCCGGGCTGGGCATCTGCGCCGTCGACCCGCGGGTCATCCCGTGGGGCACCTACTTCACCGTGCCGGGCTACGGGACCTGCTTCGCGGGCGACATCGGTACCTGGATCCAGAACAACACGGTCGACGTGTGGCTGCCCGGCTCGCAGGCGAACGGCTGGGGTGTGCAGCACCGTACGATCACCGTGATCGCCAACCCGTACGGCTCCGGCGGGCCGACGCCCAGCCCGACCCCGACCCGTACCACCTCCCCGAGCCCGTCGCCGAGCCCGTCCCTGTCCCCGTCCCGGACGGCATCGCCGTCGCCGACCTCGACGGGGCAGTACCCGGCCTGGGTACCCGACCACGCCTACGCGGTCGGTGCCCTCGTCTCCTACGCGGGCCACAACTACAGGTGCTTGCAGGCGCACACCTCGATGGTCGGCTGGGAGCCACCGAACGTCCCGGCGCTCTGGCAGCTGATCAGCTAGCCCCTTCCAGCAGTCCGGCTCGGAGGGCAGTCCGGCTCGGAGCGCGTCGCGGCAAGGCGGCGCGCTCCTCGCCGTGGGCGGTCCCCGCGTCTGACGGCTAGCCGTCACTGCGCCACCCCCTACGGGTTGTAGGAGGACACTGTGCTGATGAGCGAACCTGTGATCATCCAGGGCTGCGCCGCATGCCAGATCATCGACCGCGTGGACGGCGTGGAGGACGGCTGGCTGGTACCGAAGCTCGAGCACCGCGTCAAGAATGCCAACAAGCTGGCCAATTCCCTCAGGCGTACCCAGGACCGCGCCGCGGACGTCGTGACGAACTTCGCCGGCTCGCTGACCTTTGTCTACCTCCACTCCATCTGGTTCGGCCTGTGGGTACTGCTCAACATCGGGCTGGTCGGCGCCTCGCTGGAGTTCGACAAGTTCCCGTTCGGGCTGCTGACGATGATCGTCAGCCTGGAGGCCATCTTCCTGTCCACCTTCGTGATGGTCAGCCAGAACCGGCAAGCCATGCGTACCGAGGTGCGCAGCCAACTGGACTTCGAGGCGAACCTGCGCTCCGAGGTGTGGGCCATCCACATTGGACAGGCGTTGGGCATCGACCCGGAACACGTCGAGGCGGTCGTGGCCACGGCCATCGCCCAGGCGAAGACGAGCGAGAACGGCTCCTGAGCGGGCGCCCGGGAACGACGTCGAGGCGGTGCGCCGAGTTCCCGTCACTCAGGGGTCAGACGGGCCGGTCGATCGCGCTGTTGTCCGCCACCGTGCCGTGATACGTTGCCGCACCGGTCTTCCGAGCGGATGTGCGGAGGGGCATCGGAGATCACGGGGGAAGGCGGGGCATGAACGACCGACTGCGGCGTTGCCTCACCGTGGACGACGTCCGCGGGGCGGCCCATCGGCGTTGGCCGGCGGGATCCGGGGGTACGTCGAGGGCGGCGCGGACGCCGAGGTGAGCCTGCGGCGCAACCGGCAGGCGTACCAGGACTGAGCGCTGATGCCGTTCGTGCTGCGCGACGTCTCGGGCGCGGACACGGCTACCAGCCTACTGAAGCAACCGGTGTCCGTACCGCTGGCGCTCGGACCCACCGGGTACACCCGGATGATGCACGCCGGGGGAGCAGCATCGTCAGCCGCGGCCCGGGGGACGAACTCCTGCCGGACGCGGAGAAGGCGGACCGGCTGGTCATCGCGTACAGCCCACTGGCCCGGGGCTACGTCTCCGGCCGGTACGACGCGAAGCACCTCCCGTCCAGGCCGGTCCGTCAGGAGGATCCGCTGTTCCTGCCGGAGAATCTCGAACGCGCCGCCGGTCTGCTCGGGACGCTGCGCGAGGGTGGTCGACGCGCACCAGCCACAGCGAGCCAGATCGCCCTGGCCTACGTGCTGCGGCACCCCTCGGTGGTGGCGATCCCGGGCGCGTCCAGCGTCGAGCAGATGGAGCACAACGCCGCGGCGGCCGACATCGACCTGACCGAGGACGAGTACGCCGCGCTGGTCAGCGCCGCCCGCGCGTTCCAACCCGTCGGCAGGCCGTGAAGCTGATCAAAGCCCGATCCGGGCCTGTCCCCCGCGGCCACGGCCTACCGGCCGGCCGCCGCTTCGTACTCCGCGATGACGTTGGCGGGGATGCGGCCACGGTCGCTCAGTTGGAGCTTCCTGCGCTTCGCCCACTCGCGGATCGCCTGGTTTTGTGCCCGGTCGGACCGTGCCGGTGCGCCGCTCGCGCGGCGCCGCTGCCCCGGCGTGATGCCGCCTCGGCCGACGCGCCGGCCATGGAGAATGAATTTGGCGAGGTCCTTGCGCAGCCTATCGGCGTGCTTCGCGCAGACGTCAATTTCGTAGTTGACGCCGTCCAGGCCGAATTTCAACGTTTCATCGGCGGCCGCGCCGTCGATGTCGTCGAGCAATTGGACGTGCACTTTGCGGGCCACGGTTTCCCCTTTTGACGATTGGGAACGTGCTCAACATAGCACTGCCGATGCCGCCGCGTGATGATGTGTGGATGACGGACGAGGTACTGGCCGGTCAGATCGATTACTACCGGCGGCGCGCGGGCGAGTACGACGCGACGGCGTACGGGGACGTGGCGGCCGCCCGCGAGCGGATAGCGCGACTAGTCGCGCGGATGGGCCCGGGCGGACGGGTACTGGAGATCGCCTGCGGTACCGGTTTGTGGACAGAGGCGCTCGCGGGCGCGGCGGACACGGTCGTGGCGATCGACGCGGCGCCCGAGGCTCTGGCCATCGCCGGTGACCGGGTGACCTCGGCGAACGTGCGGTTCGAGGTCGCCGACGTGTTCTCGTGGACCACGGACGACCGGTTTGACGTGGTCTTCTTCTCCGCCTGGCTTTCGCACGTACCGACGAGCCGGTTCGAACAGTTCTGGCGTATCCTGCGGCGCCTGCTGGCCGCCGACGGACGAGTGTTGTTTATTGACGAACACGTCGACGTCCGAGAGAAAGAAGCCTATATCCCGGGCGCGGGTGAGATTGTCGAGCGGCGGTTGCGGGACGGCAGGAAGTTCCGCGTCGTCAAGAACTTCGTCGACCCGGAGGCATTGCGGGTCCGACTGCTGGACCTGGGATGGGACTGCCGGATTCTGCGCGACGGCGGCGACTGGATCCGTGGCGAGGCGCGCCCGGTGCGGTAGCGGTCATCGTGCGACCATGTGCGGATGACGGCGTGGCAGGGCGTGGACCGGGCGGTACCGGACTTCGCGCGGCGCGTGAGGGCATTGTTCGACGCCCACCGGCACAAGACAATCGCCACCCTGCGGGCCGACGGGTCGCCGCGCATTTCCGGGATCGAGGTGGCGTTCGAGGACGGCGAACTGGTCTTCGGCTCGATGGCGAACGCGCGCAAGGGCTCGGACCTGCGTCGGGATCCACGGTTCGCGCTGCACAGCGCCACGGTCGACCCGGTCGAAGGCGCGGAGGCGCAGTGGCCGGGGGAGGCGAAGATCTTTGGGCGGGCGGTCGCCGCCGGGCCGATCACCGAGGGACCGAGCGGCGACCTGTTCCGCGCTGACATCGCCGAGGTCGTGCACACCCACCTGAACGACGCGGCGACGCTACTGGTCATCGAGTGGTGGACGCCCACGCGCGGGCTGCGGAGGATCGAGCGCGAGTAGCCCGGGTCGCGTGAGGGTCGATGCGGGCGGCCTGGCGGCCGGGGTGGTGCCGGGCCACAATGATGCGGTCGGGCAGGCAGGAGTGGCCGAGGGCGGCCGGTGGACGCGTTCGAGGTCGTGGTCGGCGCCGGGTGCCTGCGGTCGGACGACCGCCGCGAGGTCCGGTTCCCCCACCGGTGGACGCCCGAGGGCGTCACTGTCGAGTCGGACTTCACCGGGGCGCACCTGCTGCACCTCGCCGCGGCCGGCTGCGTCCTGAACGACGTGTACCGGGAGGCGGTCGGTTTCGGCATCCCGGTCGAGGGCGTCCGCGTGACCGCCTCGGGGGGCTTCGACACCGAGGCGTGGACGTCGACCGGCATCGCGCACCACGTCGAGGTCCGGTCACCGGCTCCGGCCGAGGAGCTTGCCCGGCTCTTGAGCCGGGTCGACGAGGTGGCCGAGATCCCGCGCGCGATCCGGCCGGAGCGCCGGTACACCGGCGCTGACGTGCGCCGCCGTGCGGCCTCCCGCCCACTCTCGGAGGCCGGCCCGTCCGTCACCGGGACCGGAGGGACGCTCATCTTCACCCTCCGTCCCGTTTCCACCGGTCCATTGATGGTGTTGGTGGAACTATGGAAGGCGTGGGAACTGCCAAGACCGCCATGCCTGCCATCTCGCCGCTCGCCGGCGAGCCGATCAAGCGCGCCGATGCCGGACGGCTCGCGGGCGTACTGAAGGCGCTCGCCGACCCGGCCCGGCTCCGCTTGCTCAGCCTGATCCAGTCCGCCCCGGAGGGCGAAGCGTCCGTGAGTGACCTCACCGCGGCGCTCGGCCTTTCCCAGCCGACCGTCAGCCATCACCTCCGGATCCTCACCGAGGCCGGCCTGCTCGAGCGCGAGAAGCGCGGCGTCTGGGCGTACTACCGCCTGGTGCCGTCCGCGATCGCGGCGATCGCCGAACTGTTGACGCCGCCGCGAAAGCGGGCGACGAAGCGGGCCCGCTGACGCCGCTGATCGAGGTGGTGTCCGGGGCCGATGTCAACGTCCATACCCTGGCCGCGTAGCGACCCGGCACTGACAGTCCGCACTGCGGTCTCGACGGATCTGCCGGCGCTGCAGCGGGTGTTCCGCGCGGCGTCGCTGTCCAACGCCGGCGACGCGCCGATGCTGCTGGCCCGGCCGGAGTTCCTCGTGTTCGCCGGCGAGGGCGTCGCCGCCGGACGGACCCGGGTCGCGGTTGCCGGCCCACGCGGGGACCGCCGGGTCGTGGGGTTCGTGACGCTCGCGATGAGCGAGGACGGGCCGGAACTCGAGGACCTGTTCGTGGATCCGGGCTGGCGCCGTCGTGGCATTGCCCGCCGGCTGGTTCTGGATATCGCCGCTACCATCAGGCAGGCCGGTCACCGGTACCTGTGGGTCACCGGCAACCCGCATGCCCTCGAGTTCTACCTGGCCGTCGGATTCGTCGAGAGCGGCCGGGTCGCCACCGAGTTGGGCACCGGCCTGCGCATGTACCTCGACCTGACCTCCTTGGACGGGTTGCCCCGAGGAATCGAGGGCACTGCATAGGGTGCCCGGGGCGCCCGCGGGTGATGCAATTCCGCTCCACCTGGCAGGGCGTTGTGGTGGACAAAGAACCAGGCGCCGGGCGACCCGTACGGTCCGTGGGAGCAGATGGTGACCACCCAGGACGGTGCCGCCGTCTGGACGCCGTCTCGCATCTTCACCGTCGGGGACGTCGTGGTGTACCAGGGCAAGCGGTAGGTCGCCCAGTGGTGGACCCGCAACAGGTACCGGGCCAGCCCTACGGTCCGTGGAAGAGCGTCGGGTAGGTCCGGCGGTGACAGCTGGCGGGGCCGCCTTCTTCGTGAGGGGCCGCCCCGCGCGCCTGACTGGCTACGGCGGCGGTGCGACCTCGGCGATCAGGAGCTGGCCGACGCGGCCGCCGAGGACGCGCCGGGCACCGGCCGGCAGGCGGTCGTCGCTGATGAGGATGTCCGCCCGGTCCAGCGGGGCGATGGTGCGGATGCCGACCCGGCCCCAGGCGCTGTGGTGGGCAAGCACGACGATGTGCCGCGCGGACCGCACGAGCGCCCGGTCGATGTCTGCCTCCAGGAGATCGACTGCGGTGAGTCCCGTGGCGGGGTGCAGGCCGTCCACGTCCAGGTACAGGGTCTGTATGTGCACCGACCTGATCGCCGCGTGGGCCAGGGGGCCCACGTGGGCACCGCGGCTGGTCGCCTCCCCGCCGATGAGCATCAGGTCCGGTTGCGCGGTGGTCCGGCTCGCGGCGGCGGCGACGGGTACCGAGTTGGTGATGACGGTCAGGCCACACACGGGCGGAAGCAGCTCGGCCATCGCGAGCGTGGTGGGGCCGGCGGACAGCGCGATGGCCGCGCCGGGCCGCACGGTGGCGGCCGCGAGCCGGGCGATGGCCAGCCGGGCGGGGTCGGGTCGCTGCTGTCCGGCCCGCGCCGCCTCGCGAGCCTGCGCCCGGACGGCGCCGCCGTGGACCCGGTGCAGCAACCCGCGGCCCTGGAGGTCGGTCAGGTCGCGGCGGATGGTCACGCCGGACACGCCGAACGCGTCGGCGAGTTCGGCGGCGGTGACGGCGCCGCGGCGGTCCAGCAGGGTCAGGATCGCGTGGTGGCGTTGGCGGGTGAGCATGCCATGCTCCCGTCGTGCGGGGCGTGGCGGCGGCGGCCCGGTGACCGGCCGCCGCCACGTGCAAGGGTCAGGAGACGGCGGTGGTACCGAGGGTCAGCCACCCGGTGAGGGTGCGGTCCTGGTCGGCGTTGGCGAACCGCAGCGGTACGCCGCCGGGTAGCGGGTTGGCGGCGCGTAGCACGAGCGTGTACCGGCCGGGGTGCAGCCCGCCGGTGTCCACGGTGGATGTCCAGGTCACCGGTGTTCCTGGCTTGACGGTGGTCAACTGCCAGCTGGTGGTCCAGGTCTTCGCGGTGTGCCCGTACCGATCGACTGCGGCGATCTGCACCGGCCAGTCGTAGTAGAACGGGGCCACGCCGGTGTTCTCGATGCGTACGCCCATGCTCAGCAGTCCGTGCAGACCCACCACCGGTACCTGTGCCGAGTCCACCCGCAGCCGGTACCCGAGCGACTGCGATCCGGCCAGCGCTGCCGGTTCGACCTCGGCCGGGTAGCCGGGGTCGAATGCGCGCTGGTTAAGCAGCCAGGAGGCGTGCGTGGCGGCGACGCTGCCGGGGAAGTCGTTGTCGGCGCCGCCCTCGATGACGGGGCAGTCGGCCGGGGTGTCGAAGATGCAGCCCTGGATCTCGGGGCGCAGCTCCCCGCCGACCGGTTGGGTGAGCCATTTGGCGGTGGCGCCGGCCTGTTGCATCTTGTCCATGAAGTGCCAGCCGATGCCCGGCAGGGTCTCCACCGCGAAGGAGTCGTCGTGGTACCCCATTTCCAGGCCGGCGTTGTCGGTACTGGGGTAGCGCACCTGTAGCCGGGTCCGGTCGAATGCGGCGTCGTAGTCGTGCAGGATGCGCAGCTGTTCGGCCTCGGAGGCGAACCAGTTCTGCGGCTGGGCGTAGCCGTCGTACGGGTACGTGTGCCACTCGCCCCAGAAGCCGAGCAGGCCCAGTTGCAAGAACCCGATGCGCGGGTCGCCGTCGTACCGGGCACCGAGCGCGGCGATGAAGGCGTCCAGCGCCGCGTCCAGGTTCGGGTCGTCGTAGTCGGGGGAGACGCTCAGGCCGTTGTTGCCGTAGTCCGGGTAGGTGTGCGTGACCAGGCCACCGTCGAGCAGGTACCGGGGTATGCCGCTGGGCTTGCCGGGGTAGTCGAGGTATAACCGCAGCGCGGACTGGTGGCCTCGGCCTGCGATCGCGTTGAGCTGCGCCTCGAGGGCGGACCAGTCGTAGCTGCGCGGTCCGGTGACGACGGCGTTCAGCGGCAGGTAGAACCACTCCATCGCGTAGGGGAACGTGGGGTAGTTGCCGGCGTAGGGGATGAAGCCCTCCAGCGGGTTGCTAGCCGGGGCGGGTCCGGCGGCCAGGGTGCGCCACGGCGCGGGGACCCCGGCGGACGCCGGCGCCGACGGGGCAAGGGCCGTGGCCGCGGCCAGGCAGGCGGCGAGCGCGGCGGTGCCGCGCCATCGGACGGATCGTGCCATCGGTTGACCTCCGGGAACGGGGTGTGGGTGGGTCGGAGTCCCCAGCGGGGCAGGGCCATGCCCCAAGTCGATACGAAGAGGTGTTGACAAAATTCCGAAGGCCTACATCATTAAGCCATGGGGTGGCCGTTGGCAAGAGGACGGCGCTCCTCAAAGTCGACCAGCTTCGATCGATCGGCAGGATGTCAGATGATGGGGCTCGGCTCGTGACGGCGGCACTGTCCCGCCCGGCGGTGCGTGAGGAGGCGCCGGCCCCGCCCGCGTCGCGGCGGCGCCGGCCCCGCGACGACAGGCGGGTGGCGTGGCTGTTCCTCGCCCCGGTGCTGGTCGGATTCGCGGTCTTCTACGGGTACCCGACGGTGCGGGGCGTGTGGTTTTCCCTGACCGACTACAGCTTGTTGAACACGCCGTCGTTCGTTGGTTCCGACAACTACGCCAGGCTGGTCGCCGACGCGCAGTTCTGGAACGCGCTGAAAGTCACCGCCTACTACGTGCTGGTGAACATCGGATCGCAGACCGTTGTGGCGTTAGGGTTGGCGACGTTGATGCACCGGCTGACCCGGTCGGTCGTGCTGCGGGCCATGCTGCTGGTGCCGTGGCTGGTCCCGAACGTCACCGTCGGCCTGCTGTGGCTGTGGCTGTTGGACGCCAACCTCGGCTTCGTCAACCATCTGCTGAGCGCCCTGGGCCTGGGCACCATTGGGTTCTTCACCTCACCATCGTGGGCGATGCCGTCGGTGGCGCTGGTCAACACCTGGGCGTACACCGGGTACACCGCCCTGCTGCTGTACGCCGGCATGCTGCAGATCCCGCAGCACCTCTATGAGAGCGCCGCGATCGACGGGGCCGGCGAGGTGGGGATGTTCCGGCGCATCACGCTGCCACTGCTGCGCCCCATCCTGGCCCTGGTGCTGGTGGTCTCACTGATCGGCTCGTTCCAGATCTTCGACACCGTCGCGGTCACCACCAAGGGCGGGCCGGTCAGCGCCACCCGAGTCATCTATTTCTACATCTACCAGGAGGCGTTCACGTACTTCCACATGGGCTACGCCGCGGCCGCTGCGATGGCGCTGGTGGTCATCCTCGGCCTGCTGACCGCGGTACAGATGCGGCTGCTGCGGGCCTCCCGGTCGGACCTGGCCTGAAGGGGGGCGGCGGGTATGCGCAACCATTTGCGGCCCGGCCGGCTGGTGGCCTGGCTCGCGCTCGGCCTGGCCGTGCTGGTCACCCTGTTTCCGTTCTACTGGATGGTGCGCACCGCGCTGACCCCGGCCGCGGACCTGTTCACCGACAACACCGCCCTGATGCCGCACCACCCGACGCTCATCAACTTCCTGCGCGTGCTCGGCCTGACCAGCCAGGAACGCGCCCGCGCCGCCGGCGGCTCCGGCGCGCACATCACCTTCCTGCGGTACCTGCTCAACTCGATCGTGTACTGCGGGCTAATCGCCACGGTGCAAACGTTCTGCTGCGCGATGGCCGGCTACGCCTTCGCCCGGCTGCGCTTCCCCGGCCGCGACCTGCTGTTCGGCGTGATCGTCGCGGCCCTCATGGTGCCACCGATCTTCACCCTGCTACCCAACTTCAGCCTGGTCAAAGACCTCGGCCTGATCAACACCTTCGCCGGCATGGTCGCGCCGACCCTGCTGATGACCCCGTTCGCCGTGTTCTTCCTGCGGCAGTTCTTCCTGTCCATACCCCGCGACGTGGAGGAGGCTGCCCTGCTGGACGGCACCGGCCGATGGGGCATCTTCTTCCGCATTGTGGTCCCGATGAGCCGCGGCCCGCTCATCACCATCGCCCTGACCACCACCGTCTGGGCGTGGAAGGACTTCCTGTGGCCGCTGCTGGTCGGAAGGGAGGAACAGACCCGGGTGCTCACCGTTGCCTTGGGCGTCTTCCTCCAGCAGTCCCCGAACACCCAGCCGGACTGGACCGGGCTGATGGCCGGCTCCACCCTGTCCGTCCTGCCCGTCCTCATCCTGCTCATCTTCCTGGGGAAGCGTCTCGTCCAGTCGCTCAACTTCACCGGAATCAAGTAACTCCACACCCCGCAACGAAAGGCACCAGTCATGCACAACAGACTGCGAGCCGGCTCTGCCCTGCTCGCCATCGCCCTGGCCGCATCGCTGTCCGCCTGCGGCAAGAGCTCCGACACCGGTACGGGTGGCAACGTCACCCTGAACTACTGGCTCTGGGACGACAACCAGACCGCGTCGTACCAGGCCTGTGCCGATGCCTTCCACAAGGCCAATCCGAACGTCACCGTCAAGATCAGCCAGACGGCGTGGGCGCAGTACTGGCAGAACCTGACCACGCAGCTCGCGTCCGGCAGCGCTCCGGACGTGTGGACCGACCACGCGTCGTACTACCCGCAGTTCGTTACCAGCAACCAGATCCTCGACATCCAGCCCTACGTTGAGAAGGACAAGGTTGACCTGTCGCAGTACCAGGCGGGCCTGGCGGACCTGTTCGTCAAGGACGGCAAGCGCTACGGCCTACCGAAGGACTGGGACACCATGGCCCTGGTCTATAACACCGCACTGCTCGCCAAGGGCGGACCCGACCTGGCCAGCCTCACCTGGAACCCCACCGACGGCGGCACCTTCCAGCAGCTCATCGCGATGTCCACCGTGGACGCGGGCGGCCACAACGGCCTGGACCCAGCCTTCGACAAGAACCACGTCAAGGTCTACGGGTTCCTGCCGGAGTGGGCCGACGGATCGCAGGGCCAGAACGGCTGGGGCGACCTCGCCGTCAGCAACGGCTTCACGTTCCTCGACAAGAACCCGTGGGGCAACCACTACAACTACGACGACCCGAAGCTGGCGCAGACCATCAACTGGTTCAAGCAGCTCGTCGACAAGGGGTACGCGCCCAAGTTCGACAAGCAGTCGACGCTCGGCCGTGACGCGGTGATGGACGCGGGCCAGGGTGCCATCACCATCACCGGGTCGTGGATGATCAACTCGTACCTGTCGGCGACGGCCAAGCAGAAGTACGCCTTCGCGCCGCTGCCCACCGGCCCGTCCGGGCGCAAGACCGCCATCAACGGCCTGTCCGACGCCATTTACGCCGGTACCAAGCACAAGGACGAGGCGTGGAAGTGGGTGAAGTTCCTCGGCTCCTCCGACTGCCAGGACCTCGTCGCCGCCAACGCCGTGGTGTTCCCGGCCATCAAGACCGCGACCGACAAGGCGCTGGCCGCACACCAGACGAAGGGCCAGGACGTGCACGTGTTCACGGACGAGGCCAAGGCGTCCGGGGGGACCTTCTTCCTGCCCATCTCCGACCACGGCAACGAGGTCAGCCAGACGGTCCAGGACGCCATCCAGTCGGTGATCCTCGGCCAGGCCGACGCCGCCTCCGCCCTGAAGAAGGCCAACGACACCGTCAACGCCCTGTTCAAGTAGTCCCTCACCTCGGCGGCGGGGCGCCCGCGACCCGGGCGCCCCGCCGCGCACCCGTTAAGGAGAACCATGGCCGTCCTCGTCGAGCTGACCGGACACCGCCTCGCGGTGCAGCTGTCCGGCGCCGGCGCCCCCCAACCCGTCGAGGGCGGACTGCTGCTGCCCGCCGGCCGCGTCGCCGTCCTGCACGGCATGGGCGAAGCCGAGTTCTACCGGCACGGCAACAACTCGTGGAGCCCGTGCGGGTGGCGCCGGCTGTCCGAGCCGCCGCTGCGGATCGCGGACGCGCGACGGCGGCTGACCGCCGACGACACGGTATGGGACGACCGGTACCGGCACCACTCATCGGCCGTGGCCGCGCTGCGCGACGGGAGCGGCAGGGTGCTGCTGCTGGGCGCGCTGGGACTGGACACCCCGCGGCTGGCGGCCGACCAGGACACCCTCACAGGCTGGTACGAGCGGGACGGCGCCGCCTGGTTCCTCGCCTGCGGCGACGAGGACGCCGTGTTCGACGCGTACACCGCGCAGCTCGCCGCCCACGTGGGCTACCGCGACCGCCGTGCCGGAAACGTGTGGTGCAGCTGGTACGCCTACTACGAGACCGTCACCGAGGCCCAGTTGGCCAAGGACATCGCCGCCCTGCGCGGCCTGCCCTTCAACGTGGTACAGGTCGACGACGGCTGGGAGACCTGCGTCGGCGACTGGTGGCCCAACGAGAAGTTCCCGGCCGGCATGCGCGCGCTGGCCGACCGGATCCGCGACGCCGGCCTCGTACCCGGGCTGTGGCTGGCACCGTTCATCGCGCTACCCGACTCCCAACTCGCCGCCGGCCACCCGGAACTGCTGCTGCGTGACGAGCGCGGCGATCCGGCGGTCACCGGGTACAACTGGGACACCGGGTACCACGCGCTGGACCTCACCCGCCCCGACGCCCGCGACCACCTCGCCGAGATGGTCGGCCGGGTGGTGCACGAGTGGGGTTTCCGCTACCTCAAGCTCGACTTCGTCAACGCCGCCCTCGCCCCCGCGCAACGCTCCGCCGGTACCGGCCGGGAACAGGTCTACCGCGACGCCCTCGCGCTCATCCGGGAGGTGGCCGGCGACGACGTGTACCTGCTGGGCAGCGGCGCGCCGCTGCTGCCCTCCCTCGGCCTGCTCGACGGCATCCGCAGCGGCCCCGACGTCGCGCCCATGTGGCAGAACTACGCCAGCAGTGACCCGTCCGACGCGATGGCCCGCAACGCCGTCGTCAACGCCGTGCACCGGCTCTGGCAGGCACCGCTGATCGAGGTCGACCCGGATGTCGTCTACTTCCGCAGCCGGCTCAACCTGCTCACCGACCAGCAGGCCGCCTGGCTGCGCGACCTCGCCGATATCTGCGGCTTTCGCGCGGTGTCGGACCCGCCCGGCTGGCTGACCCCGGACGAACTGGACGCCATGACCCGGTACCTGTCCCACCGGCCCCAGGTGCGGCGCCTTGACCGGTACCGGTTCAGCCTCGACGGCCGGGAGGTCGACTTCGGCCCCGCCGTCACCGCGGACGCCGCCCAGCGGTACCCCATCTCTTGACCGCGTCGTAGACTTCGACAAGACCGTAGCGAAAATGTGGGGGTGCCAGTGACCGAACTGGTCACGACCGGGACGGACCTGACCCGGCTGCGCGAACTCAACACGCTCAGCGTGGTACGCGCCCTGCGCGGCAGCCCGCCGTCCACCGTCACCGAACTGGCCGCCCGCACCGGCCTGTCCCGCCCCTCGGTCGACGTCATCATGCAGAGCCTGGTCAGCGACGGATGGGTCACCACGATCGAACCGACCGGGAGCAGCATCGTCGGCCGGCCCGCCCGCCGGTACCAGTTCAACGCCGCAGCCGGCCACGTCATCGGCGTCGACGTCGGCGCCCACAAGATCCTCGCCCTCGTCGCCGACCTCGACGGCACGGTCGTGCACACCGAGCGCCGCCAGGTCGCACCCGACGCCGACCCGAAAGTACGCCTCACCGCACTCGACAAGGCCGTCGCCGACTGCCTCGCCCAGGCCCACCTGACCCCGGACGACCTCTGGGCACTGACCGTCGGCGTCACCGGACCTGTGGACGCCACCGGCCGCACCACACTGTTCACCCCACTGCCCGGATGGTCCACAGTGGACCCCATCGCCCACCTGGCCGCCCGGTTCCCGTGCCCGATCCAGGTGGAGAACGACTGCAAACTCGCGGCCGTCGCCGAACGCTGGCACGGCGTCGCCCAGGACGCCGACGACATCGTCTACCTGCTCGCCGGCATGCGCACCGGCGCCGGCCTCATCCTCGACGGCACGCTACGCCGCGGCTACGGCGGAGCCGCCGGCGAAATTGGCGCCCTACGCGCCGTACGCTGGCTCACCGCCCCCTCCCACCTGGAGAACTGCCCGGGCGCGCCGGAGACCATCAGCCCCGACGACAAGGCCGCCTGGGTCTTCACCGCCGCCCGCGCCGGCAACCCCGACGCCGCCGCCGCCGTGCGCCGCTACGCGCGCGACCTCGCCGTCGGCGCGGCAGCACTGGTGCTGACCCTCGACCCGCAGGTCGTCGTCATCGGCGGCGGCTTCTCCCGCTCCGCCGACCTCCTCCTCGAGCCCCTGCACCGCGAACTGCAGCGGCTGTGCCTGCGGGTACCCGAGGTCCGCGCCTCCACCCTCGGCGACGAGTCGGTCGCCCTCGGCGCGCTGCGGCTCAGCCTCGACGAAGTCGACCAGCGACTGCTGTCCACCGGGCTGTCCGCGCCCGTCGCCCCGCGCAGAGCCTGAACCACCGGCGGGGGTCGGGGCGAACCACTAACGTCACGAACATGTACGGATACAGAGGGTGGCCGGGCGGCGGCTGCTGCCTCGTGCTGCTCGTCGTGATCATCCTGATCGTGGTCTTCGTGCGCCGCGGCAGGCGGCGGCCACCTCCGCCGCCGCCGCAGTAGGGCGCGCTAGTGGATCGCGTCGGGCCCGCCGCCCCCGGCTCCCTCGGCACCGGACGCGCCGCGGGCCCGCCGCGAACGGCGGGCAGCGGCCAGCAGCCGGTAGGCGTCGGCCTCGGCGATCAGGTCGGACTGGTGCTGCTTGAGCTGGGCCCACATCAGGTCCGGGTGGTTGAACATCTGACTGTCCCTTCGGGTACCGGTTGATGAGTCAATACTCGGCCGGTAAGGGTCGACAGCCATCGGTATCGGTTACGTATCTTGCGCCCCGGCCGGGTACCTAGGGGTAGGTCTCGGCGGGTAGGTATGACTACGACGCCGGCACGGGCTCAGGGGCACCCGGACCGGGCTTGACCGCACGGACGGCGAAGATGTCCGCGATTCCGGCGGGGGCGGACTCGGCGACCCGCGCGATGCGCAGGCCGGCGTCGGGGAACCCGTTGACGAGGTCCGCGAGGGGTACATGCCAGGCCCCGACCCGTACCCGCACGCCCTGCGGCGGCCCGGTGAAGGCGCGCCCCCGCTCCGAGTACCGGCCGTCGACCACGACGCGATCCGGCCCGGACCAGTCGGCGAACGCGCCCGCGAAGCACGGATGGAGGCCGACATGCACGTAGGCCCCACCGGGCCGCAGCACCCGGGCGGCCTCGCGTAGGACCGCCTGGTAGTTCGGCACGTCGGTGTGCGCGAGCACGCACACCACCGCCGGCAGCGAACCGGACCGCACCGGCAGCCGGCCCGCGTCGCCGGCGACGACGGGCAGGCGCCCGCGCGCATGCCGCAGCTGGCCCGACGACAGGTCGACGCCGAGCGGCGTCCAGCCGAGTCCGGCAACCGTCCGCGCGTGCGCGCCGCCGCCGCAACACAGGTCGAGGCAATGACCCTCCCCCCGGCCGAGAAGGTCCGCGAGGAGGTCCCGTACCCGGTCCATGTAGGTCCACGCGTCGCGGACGAACTGCTCGTACCAGTCGGCATGGGCGTCATACGCGGGCGCGGCCATGAACCGGACCGTACGCCGCGGCGCGCGGTCGCGAGGGCCGCCGACGCCGTCATTCGCCGAGGGCGGAACCGACGACCTCCCTGGCGGGCCGGGGCATTCCGCTCGGATATGTAGTCCTTGCACTGCAAGCCGAAATCGGCTTGACGGCCGAGGTACGTTAATCCTCCGTGCTTCCGAACGGGTGGGGCCCGCCCCACTCGTCCAAGGAGCACGCACATGCCACGCCGACCCACCCTGGCGTTCCTGCTCGTGACCGTCTTCGTCGACATGCTCGGACTCGGCATGGTGGTGCCGATCGTGCCCGCCCTGATGACCTCCGTGACCCATCACCCGGCGGCCGGTGCCCGCTGGTCCGGATGGATCGGCGCGAGCTTCGGCATCACCCAGTTCCTGGCCGCGCCGCTGCTGGGCCGGGTCGCGGACCGGTACGGCCGGCGACCGGTACTCGTCCTCGCGCTGAGCTTCCTCGGTCTCGACTACCTGGCCCATGCGCTGGCTGGCCGGCCGGTCACCATGCTCGCCGCGCACGCCTTGGCCGGCGCTCTCGGGGGTACCACAACGGTGGTCAATGCCTACATCGCGGACACCGTACCGCCGGCCGACCGGCCGAGGGCGTACGGGTACGCCGGCGCGGCCTTCTCGGCCGGCTTTGTCGCCGGTCCGGTGATCGGTGGCCTGCTCGGCGCGGTGCACCTCCGGCTGCCGTTCCTCGTCGCGGCTGCCCTCGCCGGTGCCAACGCGCTCTACGGCGCCCTCGTGCTGCCCGAATCGCGACCAGGCGACCGGACGACGGGATTCGCCTGGCGGGTGGCCAACCCGGTCGCTTCGATCGCGGCCATGGCGCGCCGGCCGGGCCTCGGACAGCTCGCGGTGGCCCGACTGCTCGGTGACATCGCGCGGATGGCGAACCAGGTGACGTGGACGTTCGTGATGACCGCCAGGTTCGGCTGGGGTACCCAGACGGTGGGCGCGGCGCTCGCCGCCAGTTCCCTGCTCGGTGCGGTGGTCACCGGCGCGCTGTCCGGCGGGTACGTGGGGCGGCTTGGTGTCCGGCGTGCGGCCGTCGTCTCGGCGTGGGCCGGTGCCGTGAGCCTGGCTGGGTTCGGCCTCGGCGGTCCGTGGCTCGTCGCGCCGATGATGGGGCTCGGCGCGGTCGCGGCGCTGGGCGGCAACGCTATACAGACCTGGATCACCGGGGAAATCGGCGCCGACGAGCAAGGGACCGTGCAGGGGGCGCTGACCTGCATCGCCGCGGTCGCCGAGGCGGGGGTGCCGGCGGTGGCGACCGGGATCTTCGCGTGGAGCCTGACGGTACCCCTGCCCGGTCTGGTGCTCGTGCTGGCCGGGGCGGCCGCGGCGGCGTCGGCGGTGGTACTCACCCGCGCCCCACGGCCGGGAGGCGACATATCCACAGTGGACGGACGTGGCCCGGAGTGAGCGTGCTACGCTCGCCGGCCCGGATGCCGGGTGCGGTAGGGCTTCCGGGCCGGCAACCTCCTCACGGCACGGGAAGGACCGATCACGTATGCAAAACCCGGTGGTCACCTCGGCGGCGGGCCGGTGGTACCGCGCACCACGAGTTCGGTGGCGAGCTCAACGTGCAGGGCGTCCAGCC
This sequence comes from uncultured Micromonosporaceae bacterium, assembly GCA_964645345.1. Taxonomy (GTDB): domain Bacteria; phylum Actinomycetota; class Actinomycetes; order Mycobacteriales; family Micromonosporaceae; genus Rugosimonospora. The sequence goes on along the minus strand of CAZYCD010000006.1, from coordinate 22,657 downwards.
GGTGTCGCTGCAGCAGTCGGACGAGCGTCGTCACGGCCATCCGTCCCATCTCCTCCAGTGGCTGGCGGACGGTGGTCAGCTGGGGCGTGGTGGCGCGGCTGATGTCGATGTCGTCGAAGCCCGTGACCGACAGGTCCCGCGGTACCCGCACGCGCCGGGCGGCGGCGGCCTGGAGCACGCCGACGGCGATCTTGTCGTTGAAGCAGACGATGGCGGTGGGCGGCTCGGGCAGGTCGAGCAGTTCGCCGCCGGCCACGACGCCGGTGTCGGTGGTCGCCTCGCCGAAGCGGATCAGCTCAGGGTCGGCGAGCACCCGCGCTTCGGCCAGCGCCGAGTTGAAGCCGGACAGCCGGTCCTGCCCGGCGACCCAGCCGGCCGGCCCGGAGATGAACCCGAGCCTGCGGTGGCCGAGCGAGACCAGGTGCCGGGTGACGTTGCGGGCGCCGGAGGCGTGGGCGGCGGACACGCTGGCCACGTTGTCCGGCACGCTCTTCATGGGATCGATGACGACAAACGGGAACCGCCTGGCGCGCAGGGCCTCCAGGTCGGTCAGCGGTTCGGGTGGCAGGATCACGATGGCGCCGGCGACGGCCGCCCAGTCCGGTAGCTCGCCGAGGACCTTCGACCGGGCCGCGCCCTCGCCCGCATCGAGAATCATCCGCCGGCCGTGCAAAGACAGGGTTTCGGCGACCGTCGAGACGATGATGCCGAAGTAGTCGCTGAGCACGTACGGGCAGCGGACGAACACCGCGCCGGTGGACCGGGCGGACGGCCGGCGGGGTCGCGGCGCCCGGGCGCCCAGCCGGGTGACCGCCTCGCGGACCAGCCGTGTGGCCTCCGCCGACACGTTCGCCTGGCCGTTGATGACGCGGGAGACGGTGGCCACGGACAGCCCCGTCTCCGCCGCGACATCGCGCACCGTCGCGCGGCCGGCCCGGCCGTTCGCGGCGGGTCCGCTGTGGTCGGTCACGGCTTCAGGGTATGTACGGGACCGGTCTTCCACGGTCACGCCCTCCGCCCTTGACATCGATAGATGACTGTGTTTCTCTGACCTGCAGCCGTACGTTACACCAGAGTTTCAGTAGTTTCAGCATCCGTCCCAAATACAGTGGCGCACGGCGTGCGGTCGGGATGTGAGAAGTGCCGGTGACAGCCTGGACGGCTGTAACGAACGCCGAGTTACATCGCCGGTGTGCGCTGCGCAGAGGAGTCTCATGAACCACGCAGAGGCGGGCCCTCCAAGGTCGGCGCAGGAGTGACCAGCCACCAGGCCGCGCTGCGCGACATCGTCAGTTGCCCCTGAGCGCCTACCGCCCGGGGGTCCGGTAGGGCCTTCCCCGCGTAACGGGACGTGGGCGCGGGGAAGGTTCGGGCGCGGGGAAGGTGCCTTCCCCGCGCCCGGGCACCGACACCGGCTCGTCCCCGGAGCCGACCGCCTCAGCCCACTGCCCGTTCCAGTGAGGAAAGGAACGTCATGCGAATCAGCAAGCTCGCGATCCCCGCTGCCGCCGTCCTGGTCGCGGCGATCGCGTTGCTGCCGTTGCGGTCGGCGAACGCCGCCGCGGAGACCGTCAACATCTGGCTGACGACGACCAGCGACGCGGGCGGCCGCAACGTCACCCGCGGCCTGCAGCAGCAGGCGGCCATCTCCTTCGCCGGTACCAGCGCCGCGGCCAACCAGACGGTCACCGTCAACGAGAACAACCAGTACCAGTCGTTCATCGGTGCCGGCGCGTCCTTCACGGACACCGCAGCGTGGCTGATGAACTCGAGCGGGGCGCTGTCGGCCACCACCCGCAACCAGGTGATGACCGCGCTGTTCTCGCCGACCAGCGGGATCGGGCTGGACTTCACCCGCAACCCGATGGGCGCCTCCGACCTTGCACGCGGCAACTACGTGTACGACAGCACCTGCTGCGACCTGAACGACTTCTCCATCAGCCACGACCTGGCCGACGTCCTGCCACTGACCAAGCAGGCGCAGCAGCTCAACCCGAGCCTCAAGGTGATGGCCACGCCGTGGACCGCGCCGCCGTGGATGAAGGACAACAACAGCTACTCGCAGGGCTGGCTCCAGTCGCAGTACTACGCCGAGTACGCGCAGTACTTCGTGAAGTACATCCAGGCGTACGAAACCAACGGCGTGCACATCGACTATGTGTCGCCGCAGAACGAGCCGACCTGCTGCGCCGGGTACCCGTCGACGCAGTGGAACGCCAGCGGGTTGGACTTCTTCACGGCCAGCAACCTGTTGCCCGCCTTCCACGCGGCCGGCCTGACCACGAAGGTGCTCATCCACGACTGGAACTGGGACGGCTACGACACCTGGGCCGCGCCGCTGATGAACGACACCGCGATCCGCAACGACCCGCTGTTCGGCGGGATCGCCTGGCACGGGTACAGCGGTGACGTCAGCGAGCAGACTACGGTACACAACCTGTTCCCGAACGTGCTGGCCTTCGACACCGAGCACTCCGGCGGTACCTGGATCGCCAACCAGCAGAACGAGGACATGAACAACATCATCAGCTACACCCGGAACTGGGGTACCACGGTCGACAAGTGGAGCCTCGCGGTCGACCAGAACATGGGCCCGCACAACGGCGGCTGCGGTACCTGCACCGGACTCATCACCGTCCACGATGGAGACTCGCTCAGCGGGCAGGTCGACTACACCATCGAGTACTACGACATGGGTCACCTGACGAAGTTCGTCAAGCCGGGCGCCCGCCGCATCGACTCCTCCGCCAACTCCACCATCCCGAACGTGGCGTGGAAGAACCCGGACGGCTCCAAGGCGCTCATCGCCTACAACGGCACCGGCGGCACCCAGTCGCTGAAGGTCAACTGGGGCAACGAGTCGTTCACCTACAACCTGCCGGCGGCCACCTCGGTAACGTTCACCTGGAGCGGCACCCAGGGTACCGGCGGCGGTGGCGGTACCGGCCAGATCACCGGCTACGGCGGCAAGTGCGTCGACGTCTCCGGCGCAAACTCGGCCAACGGTACCCAGGTCCAGCTGTGGACCTGCAATGGCACGGGCGCCCAGCAGTGGACCGTCGGTACCGACGGTACGATCCGCGCCCTGGGCAAGTGCCTGGACGTCGCGGGCGCCGGTACCGCCAACGGCACGAAGGTGCAGATCTACGACTGCAACGGAACGGGCGCCCAGGCATGGACCCGCAGCGGCACCCAGCTCATCAACACCGGCTCGGGCAAGTGCCTGGACGCGACCGGGCCAAGCTCGGCCGACGGTACCCCCCTGCAGATCTGGTCCTGCACCGGCGGCGCGAACCAGCAATGGACGACGCCCTGAGGCCACACCGCTGATCCCCGATCGCGGGCGCCGTCCGAGCCCACCGGACGGCGCCCGTTGCGGGTGAATGTCAGCTGACGGCGGGTGGCACGCAGAGGGTGGCGGCCGACCGGGCCAGGCGGACCTTCAGGCGGGAGGCCGGTTCGCGCTCGCCCCCGTCGAGTTCGTAGGCCATCGGCCGGCCGAGCCGCACGTCGATCGAGCGGCCCCGGGTGGTGCGGACGAAGGGGGAGCGCTCGGCATGGCCGGCAGCGGCCCGGCCGAGCGTGCGCGCCCACTGCACCGCACCCTCGGCGGTCGCCACGCCCACGTCGAGCCAACCGTCGTCCGGCCGCGCGTCGTCGAACAGCCGCAGGCCGCCGCTGACCGTGCCGACGTTGCCGAACAGTACGCAGCTCGCCCGGCCCCGGAACCACGGCCGGCCGTCGACGCGGATGCGCACCGGCCGGGCGGAGTCCCGGACGTGACGCAGTCCGGTCCACAGGTACGCCAGCCGGCCCATCCGGTCCTTCAGGCCGCGTCCGGCATCGCCGACCATCGCGCCGTCGAACCCCGCGCCGGCCATGACGGCGAAGTGCTCCCCGTTGACCCGGCCGAGGTCGAGCCTGCGCCGGGCACCCTCCAGCCCGATACGTACCGCCCCGGCGACGTCGCGCGGTACGCCGAGGTTGGTGGCGAGCAGGTTGGCGGTACCGGCGGGCACGATCGCGACCGCGACGTCCGAGCCGGCGAGCGCGTCCAGGCACCGCTGGACCATCCCGTCCCCGCCCCACACGAAGACGAGCCGGGCTCCCCGCTTCCGGGCCTTGCGCGCCTTCTTCGGGGCCTTGCGGCTCTTGGAGACCTCGTACCACAGTGGCCGCGGGTACCCGGCCCCGGCCAGGACCGCGCGCAGCTCGTCGAGGCCGCCGCCCAGCGTCTTGCCGCGGTGCGCCAGTACGGCAACGGTGTCGGTCATGCCCACCGGTACCCGGACACGCGCGCGGCCAACCACCGCGTGCGGACGGTAACTTTCATCACCCGGCCCGGCTCGGCCCGGCGTGGACGGCGGCCGACCGCCCTGCGCGCCGCCGCCGGCTTCCCAGGTCCGCACCGGCGCGCTTCGATATGTGGACATCCTCTGACAGGAGCAACGCGTTCATATGCATCAATTCCCTGGGCCGGCGTACGTGGTCGGCCCGTACCGCCGCACTCGTCGCGGTACTCGGCATGGTGACCGCGGCGGGCGCCGTGGCCGCCGTACGGATCGCCTTCGCCGCGTCCACGACCGGCGAATTCAACTACGCCGAGGCGCTTCAGGACTCCATGCTCTTCTTCGAGTCCCAGCGCTCCGGTGCGCTGCCCGCCGACAACCGGGTGGCGTGGCGCGGCGACTCGGACCTGTCCGACGGCGCGGACCACGGGCTGGACCTGACCGGCGGGTACCACGACGCCGGCGACGAGGTGAAGTTCGGGCTGCCCGAGGCGTACACGATGACCACGCTGGCCTGGGGCGGTATCGACAACGCGGCCAGGTACACCGCCGCCGGGCAGATGCAGTACCTGCTGCGGAACCTGCGCTGGGGCGACGACTACATCATCAAGGCGCACCCGCGTCCTGCCCGGGTTCGGATCTCGCCGGGCTCGCGCCGGCCGGGCTCATCGGTTCGTCGAGGGGTAGAACCCTCGGCGCACTCCGATGTGATATGACCCTTGCCCGCTCAGGGGAGGAAGCGGTAATGCTCGATCTGAGCGATCAGGTCCGCGGCGTGCTTCGCCTCCGGCATCGCCAGCACGGTCAACAGGTCCAGTGCGGTACCCGCGTGCCCGGCCGCGACCGGCAGCCGCCGCATCGTGAACTCCGCCCGCGCCTGCCCGAGCAAGGCCAACGCCGCCGCCCGCCGATCGCCGACCGCCACGGCCAACGCGTACGCGTCTGCGAAGACCTGGATGGCCTCCAGCGCCTGGCGGCCGGCCAGCAGGGCCCGGCCCCGACCGATCAGCGCGCCCACATCGTCCGCGGGGTTCAACGCTCCAGCTTCAGGTGGCCGGGTGCAGGTCGGCCCACGACCGGGTGGGCGACTGCCAGGCGTCCAGGACGCCGCGGGCCTGGCCGATCGGCGCGGCGATCAGACACCGCTGCTCGCCGCGCAACGGTTGCCGGTCGTGGGTGACCGATCCCTCGCTGCAGCAGGCGCAGAGGACCACGCCGTTGTGCAGCGGTTCGAAGCCGTATCCCCGCGCGTCCAGCAGGTCCGCCAGCGCCTCGAGGTCGGCCGGCTGCGCGGCGGTGACGGTGACCGCCAGGGTGGGCAGCGCGGACGGCTCGAATAGAACGAGTTCGTCGAACACCGGATAGCTGCGCTCGTCGGACACCCGCTCGCCCTTCGGCTCGCCGTCGTGGACGACGACTTCCCCGTACCGACGGGAGGAGTCGAACGGTACGTTGAGCACCCTGCCCCGCGTCGGGCACAGCCGCTGTACCCACACGACCTCGGGACCGTCCCGGCCGACCAGCCGCACGCAGGCCCGGCCGAAGTTGCCGTCGATCGGGCCGTCGCCGGCCGGGATGGTGATGCCGAAGCCCTCCCATGCGTCCCGCGCCGTGGCCCAGTCGCGCATGATCGTCGCGGCGATCCCCAGGTTCCAGAAGGCGGGATCCTGCTGGCCCCGGTTGGCGTGGGCGGCGGCGAGCCGACCCAGCCGGAACGCCTGCGGCCAGTTGCGCATGAACTTCTGGGCCAAGGCCGCGTCGAACCACCAGTGCGCGACGCGCGGGTCGTCGGGTGCCTGCCGCGCGAGCTGTTCGTACAGCGTCGCGGAGCCCACCCAGTCGCGTGCCTCCCACGCGTCGCGCGCCTGCCGAACCAGCCGCTCCACCATGAAGTCCTCCCGGTCGGAGCACCTGAGCATAGCGGTCTGCGCGGCCGGCGGCCCGCCATGAACGTCAACTGGCGTGTGCGGTGGCCGCCGCGTCGGCGGCGACGGGGGCGGCCCAGTCGATCCGGTACCCGTACTGCCACGCCATCTTCTCCGGCCTGGCGAGCAGCTTCATGGCGACAGGCAGGAACAGGTCGCGCAGTACCCGGGCGATCGGGCTGGCCGCCTTGTCGCTGTTGGTACGCGCGGCGTTCGCGATGATCTTCTCGACCCGTGCCCGGCGCAGCCGGTCGTACGCGGTCAGCGCCTGCTCGTGCGGCAGGTCGCGCAGGCAGTGGGCCAACTGCACGGCGCTCTCGACGGCCAGCGAGGCGCCCTGACCGGAGCTGGGCGACGTCGCGTGCGCCGAATCGCCGACGAGCACCATCCGGCCGCGGCTCCACGTCGATACCGTCGGGACGTCCTCCATCGGGCCGACGAGGAGCAGCTCCTCGGGGCGGGTACGGGCGATCATCCGGGCGGCCGGCGTACGGTCGCCGCGGAACACCTCGGTCAGCTGGCGGATCCACTGCTCCGCTCCGACCGCCCGGGCGTCGGCCAGGCTCTGCGGCGACTTCTGCGGCAGGTTGACGAACCAGCCGCCGCTGCGGTCGTCGAGCACCTGGTACCCGAAGAACGCGCGCCTGCCGAAGACCATGTGCATCGCGCCTTCGGTCGACGGTTCGCCGGCGTCCTGCAGTTTGCCGGCGAAGCTGGCCAGGCCCGCGTACCGCGGCAGGGGAGCGGCCGGGTCGATGAGGGTACGCACGGTGGACCGGATGCCGTCCGCGCCGATCAGAAGGTCGGCGGTTGCCCGGGTACCGTCGGCGAAGTGCGCGGTGACCGCGTCGGGGGATTCGGTCACGGACACCAGCCGCTTGCCGTACTCGGTGCGGATGCCCCGGCGCGCGGCCTCCTCGTGCAGGGCCCAGTACAGCTCGCCTCGCCAGACGAACTGCATGATGGGCTCGTCGGGGTCGGTACCCCCGAAACGCGCCAGCCGCTTGCCCGTCCAGCTCTGGATCACCATCGCGGTCACCGGGGTGCCGATGCGCGTAACGACGTGCTCGGCGTCGAGCACGGCCAGCGCGGCCAGGCCGTTGGGCGCGATGCTCAGGCCGCCGCCCACGCCGTCGGCGGTCGACTGGTACGCCTCGTAGACGGTCGCCTCGATGCCGGCCTTCTGCAGGCCATGGCCGCGACCGGTCCGGCGATGCCGCCGCCGATGACCAGTGCGGCGCGGATGTCGGTCAGGTCTGTCGCCTTTCGGGATCGGGTGGCGTTTCGTCGTGGAACGTTTCGCCGTGGAATTCGGCCCACATCCGGCCCCAGCCGTTGGCGGGGTCGAGGATCCGGTCGATGAGCGAGTTGACGAAGGCGGACTCGGCCGCGTTGAGGGCCAGCCGGTACTGCTCCTCGACGAGGAACAGCTCCGGTACCTCTTGGGCCAGCGCCGTGTCGATGAGGCGGCGGATTTCGGCGGCGTCCTCGGACAGCCGCTGCAGCCGGTGCCGCAGTTGGGGCAGCACCTGGCTCGGCGGCAGCGCGCCGATCAGGGACAGGGCCGCGACGAAGGACGGGTACTCGTGCTCGGGCTCGCCGACCAGGTCGCGCAGCCAGTCGCGCAGCTCGTGGCGGCCCGCCTCGGTCAATGCGTACACGGTGCGCTCGGGGCGCTGGCCCTCCCGGTTGGTCTCCTGCGCGGCGATGAAGCCGGCCTTCTCCAACTGCTGCACGACCATGTACAGAGTGCCGTGGTTGAACTTGATGCTGCGCGCGTCGCCGTTGTCCCGCAGGGTGCGGCTGAGCTCGTAGGGGTGCATGGGCCGCTGCACGAGATACGACAGCACGGCCAGCGCCAGCAGGTTGCCGACCTTCCGCTTGGTTGCCATGGGAGTTCTCCTCGAGTACCTGCGGGTACGGGCGCCGAATCCCCGGCGCCCGTACCCGCCCGGGTCACGCCGTCCGGGTCGGATCATCCACGGTCGGGTACCCGCCCTCGCGGTGCACCCGCCGCAGGTCGGCGACGTATTCCTTGGAGAACATCGCGGCCAGGACGGCGATCCCGCCGCGGTTGACCCGGATCTCACCGTGCCGCATGGAGCCGGTGAGCACGATCCGCCGGCCGCCGGGCGCGTTCGGCCCGACCGAGTCCTTGACCTTGCCGCGGCCCGAGCGCCGCAGGTGCCAGTCGTCGATCACGGCGTCGTCGGCCACCAGCAGCTTGACCATGCCGTGGTCGATGTCGACGTCGATCTCGATGTCCCCGTCGGGGATCTGGGGGGAGCGCAGGTCCAGGACGGCGTGGCCGCGGTGGCTGTGCACCTCGAAGCGCCGCTCGGTGGTCCAGTGCCCCAGCCGCTTGGTGACGGCGTAGTCCGCTGGGATGCGAACCGGGTCGGTGGTGAGCAGGTCGTTCATCGCAGTGTTCCTCTCGGGAATCGGGCAACGACTTAATTGGTCAGCACCAACTATCCAGTTCCGACTAGTCAGTGTCAACTATCGAGCCAAGATCTTCTTGTAGGCCTTGCCGAGGTCGGTTGGCGCTTGTTGAGCGCGAAGATCCTCAGCGGCTGGGAGAGGGAGCGCCCGTCAAAGATCGGGACAGGAACGACTCCACGTCCCGGCGCCACAGCTCGACAGCCGTACCGAACATCCCGTGACCGCCGCCCGGACCCTCGCCGACCGGGGGGTATACGCGGGTCTCGTGCGCGCGCCCGAGTCTGGCGAGTTCGGCACCGATCGCGTAGGTCGGGGCGAGGCTGTTGTCGTTGTAGGCCTGTGCGAGAAACAGCGGGGCGCGCCCGCTGGCGGCCGCCGCCAGCATCGCTGCCTGCAGGGCCGGGGCGTGCGGCCAGGTCATCGACGGACCGGCGAAGCTGACCCCCGCCCGCAGCGCGCCGGCTTCTCCCAGTGCCAGCACGGTGAGCACGCCACCGAACGACGAGCCGAGCATGACCATCCGCCCGCGCTCAACCTCGGGGCGTCCGGCGAGCCAGTCAACCGCCGCCATGACGTCACGCAACTCCGCCCGCAGCGCCGACACCAACTGGTCGCCCATCTCCGGGCTGCCCCAGGGCGCGGTCACCCGGTCCAGCCAGAACGTGCCCGGCTGCGCGTTGTGTCCCCGGCGGACCGGAATGAAGACCGCGTATCCCATGCCGTGCAGCGCCAGGATTCCGGGCATGCTCGCCGGGAGCAGGCCGTCGCTGCCGTGGTTGAATACGGCGGCCGGGAACGGTCCGGCGCCGTCCGGTACCAGCCAGAAACCGGCCAGCTCTCGACCGTCGCTGAGGTACGACGTGCGCCAGCGCTCATACGGTGCCAGGTTCTCGGCGGTCGCGGGCATGGTCACCTTCCCGATCACGTTGTGCGCGGGCTAGCTGTCGTTGCCGCGGCGGATGACGAGCATCATGTGGGCGCCGCGCTGGAACTCGTAGGGAACGTCGCGAACGGTGGCGGCATGCCCCTGTCCCCGGAGTTCGTCGATCAACTGGTGCAGGAACGGTACCGGGGCGCCGGTCGCCTGCACGACGAGCGGAAATATCCGCACCTCGCGTCGAGTGACCCGGACCAGGTCGGCCAGTGCCGCCCGGTGCCACTCCACGTTCAGCCGGTCCGACCAGGTGAACAGCAGGTGGGAGCAGAGCACCAGGTCCGCCGATCCGGCGGCCAGCGGCAGCTGCGGCAACGCGCCCGCCAGATAGGCGGACGGCCGGTCGGTGATGTCGGAAAGGAACCGTTCGGCCGCCACCGCACGCATGCGGCCCCGCCGTTCCGGGCTGCCGTACCAGTGCCAGACGAACCGGTCGGCGTGGTCGACGACAGTCGCGGTACCGGCGGCCAGCGACGCGGCGGCGGACCGGCGGACAGCGTCCAGCCCGTGGGCGTACACCGGATCCACCGCTACGCCGATCCCGCCCCGAGAGGCCAACTCGGCCACGAAGCTCGACGCCCCCGCGCAACAGTCGACCACCAAACCGCCGGTACCGCCGGGCTCCAGGTCGAACATCGCCGCGTACTCCTCGTACGAGCGCGACGTCACCAACACCACAGCACCGTACCGGTACCCGTCAGTTGACTTCGACGACTATCTTTCCGCGTGCGTGACCGCCCTCGACCGCGCGCATCGCCTCTCCGGCCTGCGCCAGCGGGTAGGTCGCGGTGACCGTCGGGCGCAGCACCCCGTCGACCACCAACCGTGCCACCGCCTCCAGCGTCGACCGGTTGCGGGTACGCGCGACGAACGCGCCGCCCAACTCCGCGGCCGTTGCCCAGTCCCCCGCGCTGACCAGCTTCGACCGGTCCGCAAGCAGGGGCGCGACCTCGGTGAGCGCGACACCGCCGACGAGGTCGTAGATGGCGTCGATGCCGCCCGGCGCGGCCGCCCGGATCCGGTCCACCACGCCCGGCCCGTAGGGGACGTGTACCGCGCCGAGGGACTCGACGAACTCCCGCTTGCCCGGGCTCGCGGTACCGACGACGGTCACCCCTGCGTGCCGGGCGATCTGCGCGGCCGCCGCGCCCACCCCGCCGCCGACGCCCACGATCAGCAGGATTGCGTCGGGCGCCAGCGCCAACTGGCGGATGCCGTCATAGCCGGTGGCGGCCGCGCTGGGCAGGGTGGCCGCCTCGGTGAAGGACACGGCCTCCGGCTTGTGCGCGGCCAACTCCACGGTTAGCAGCGTGTACTCGGCGAAGCCGCCAGTGGCTGTGTTGCCGAAGACCGCGTCGCCGGGCGCGAAGTCGGCCGCGTCGCCGCCGGTCGCCTCGACCACGCCGGCCACCTCGCCGCCCATCACGACGGGGAATTCCGGCGGCGGCCCGCCCGGCATGCGCATCCCGTCGCGGCGCTTCCAGTCGGCCGGGTTCACCCCGGCGGCCCGTACCCGCACCAGAAGCTCCCCGGGGCCCGGGGTCGGCATCGGCAGGTCGAGGTACTCCTCGACCTCGGGTCCGCCGTTCGCGCGGTAGCCATAGGCCGTGGGCATGTCCCGCCTCCGATCGAAACTTTCACGGTACCGGCGCCGGGCGCGGCGCACGGATGGCGGGCCGGTCCCGTGCCGCACATCACGTGGGGCCGGGGGGCCGTTCGTGACTTGACAGCCCGTTCGCGCCAACCCAGCATGGGAGCGCTTCCATCAACGCCCGCCGATTGGATTCCGACCATGAGGACCCGCCGTCTCCTGACCGCCGCGATGGCCGCGGCCGTGCTCTCCGCGGCTGTCGCGTCGATGGGCGTGTACCTGCCGAGCGCGCACGCCGACACCGCGCCGGTCACGGTCACCGTCAACGCCCGGGCCGGGCTGGCCACCGTGCCCACCACCGCGCTCGGCGTCAACGACGCGGTGTGGGACAGCCAACTCGGCACCGCCGCGACGTCCGACCTGCTGAAGGCGGCCGGGGTACGCGTGATGCGGTACCCCGGCGGGTCCTACGGGGACATCTACCACTGGCAGGACAACACCGCCCCGGGCGGCTACGTGGCCCCGGGTACCGACTTCGACACGTTCATGGCCTCGGTGCGGCGGGTCGGCGCGCAGCCGATGCTGATCGCCAACTACGGCACCGGTACCCCCGAGGAGGCGGCCGGCTGGGTGCGGTACGCCAATGTGACCAAGGGGTACGGCGCCAGGTACTGGGAGATCGGCAACGAGAACTACGGCAACGGCCACTACGGCGCCGACTGGGAGGCTGACAACCACGCGGACAAGAGCGCGGTCGCCTACGCCAACGGCGTCATCGCGTACTCGGACGCGATGAAGGCGGTCGACCCGACCGTGAAGATCGGCGCGGTGCTCACCATGCCGGCCAACTGGCCGGACGGACTGGTGGGGTCGGGCGACCCGGGTACCTGGAACCAGACTGTGCTGTCCCTGGCCGGTTCGAAGCTCGACTTCGTAGACCTCCACTGGTACCCCGGCGGCGGCAGCGCCGCAGACGCGCTGAGCAAGCCGGGCCAGATCGGCGACGCCGTCTACCTTGTCCGGCAACAGCTCGCGAAGTTCGCCGGGCCGAACGCGTCCCGCATCGGCATCAGCCTCACCGAGACGAACGTGGGCGTGGGCCAGAACACCCAGCCGGGCGCGCTGTACCTGGCCGACGCGTACAGCGGGCTGCTGGAGAACGGCGTGTTCACGGTGACGTGGTGGGACGTGCACAACGGGATCGGCACAGTGTCCACAGTGGCCGGTCAGACCGACTACGGCGACTTCGGCATGTTCTCCAGCGGCACATGTACCGCCGACGGCAGCACCTGCGAGCCGGCCTTCAACACTCCCTTCGCGCCCTACTACGGGCTGTCCATGATGAACACCTTCGCCCAGCCGGGTGACCAGTTCCTCAAGGCGGCCACCGGCCAGCCTCTGGTCAGCGCGCACGCGGTCCGCCGCGCCAACGGCGACCTCGCCGTCCTGCTCGTCAACAAGGACCCAAACAACGCCTACCCGGTCACCATCGCCTATGCCGGGTACACCCCGGCCGCGGGTACACCGACGGTCTACAGCTACACCAACGGCGCGACATCGGTCACCTCCGCGCAGGCGGGCACGGCCACCAGCCAGACCCTGCCGCCGTACTCGCTGACTACCGTCGTGGTGCACCAGGCCCGCGCGGTCGCCGGGGCGCCCGGCGCGCCGGGCCAGCCGTCCGCCACCGCGGTCACCGACCGCTCGGCCACGATCTCCTGGCCGGCGGCCGCGCCCGGCAGCCAACCCATCGCGAAGTACGAGGTGTACCGGCAGAACGGCGCGGTCAGCGAGCAACTCGGTGAGACTTCGGACACCTCGTTCACCGTCAACAACCTGAACCCGGGCAGCCGGTACACGGTCAACGTGCTGACCCGCGACTCAGCCGGCAACGTCTCCTGGGCGTCCCCGCCGCTGACGTTCGCCACCGGTGCGCCGGCCACCAGCACGTGCGCCGTCCGGTTCACGGACACCAACGACTGGGGCAACGGCTACGTCGGCGCCATCGACATCACCAACACCGGTACCAACCCGGTCTCCGGCTGGACGCTCGCCTTCACCTGGCCCGAGGGCTGGCAGAGCATCAACGGCGGTTGGAACGGCAACTGGACGCAGACGGGCAGCACGGTCACCGTGACCAACACGACTAACAACGGCACGCTGGCACCGGGTGGGGGTACCACGAGTGTCGGCTTCGTCGGTGCCTACAGCGGACCCAACATCCTGCCGGTCGCGTTCACCCTCAACGGCACGGTGTGCAGCGCCGCCTGACCGCCTGTCGGTGAGTCGACACCACACGAGGTGTGTGGACAAGTACGCAGACCGCACGGCTGGCCTCCTTGTCAATGGGTTGGACAACCAACCACAGGAGGCCAGCCATGCAGTTCAACTACTGTCCCCATCCGGCGTGCGGCGCGCTGGCAGAGATCGTCGACCGGTTCGCCCTGGCGTCAACCGACGCAGCGCTCGACCACGTCAACATGGTCTGCCCGCACGGGCACTGGTTCATCCTGCCGGAGGAGCGGCTCCCGGCAGACGTCGGGACCCCGGGCCGCGCCCCGTGTCCGGGCCGGACGGGTCAGCCCTTCGGGTAGGCCCAGGGGCGCAGCGCGCGGATGCCCACGAAGGTGAACAGCTTCGAGCCGGCCGAAAGTGGTACCGGGTCCCGCAGCGAGCGGTGCTCGTGCACGGCGTGCAGCACGTCCGGAGCCGTTGCCCAGACCTTCTCGAAGCCCTCCTCGCCGAGCCAGTCGTAGATCTGCGGTACCAGATCCGGCTCGCCGCGGTCCCGGGTCCAGATGAGCCGGCCGCCGCGCTTCGTCAACGCGGGTGCGTGCCGCACCACACGGTGGACGTCCTCGTCCACGACGTGCACGAACAGGCCGCAGATCAGCACGAGATCGGCCGGGGCGAGCCCCGCGTAGTGGTCGGTGAGGGCGGCGTCGCCGGTGACCACCTCGACGCCGGACAGGCCCGCCTCGCGCGCCGCCTCCCGCGCCGCGTCGGTGTTGTGCGGGTCCAGCTCGACCAGCCGCGCCGTCACGTCGTCGCGGCGTGGATGGACGGCGAGTTCGGGGATCAGGTCCCGGCCCTGCCCGGCCACCATTGACAGCACCGTCAGCGGTCCGGGCGGCGCGGTGTCCAGGACCCCGCGGATGCGCTCCCGCACGGTCACCAGGCGCCGGGACTGCCAGGAGTCGGGATTGTCGTACGCGTCGTGCCAGGCGTTCCAGTCGACCTGCGTCATGGGGCACAGGGTACCGAACGGTGCGTCGACAGGGTTCGATGCCGCCCGTCCGGAATGGACGATCGGCGGTACGGCACTACTTCTTCGGGCGTAGGGTGTCGACGCGGGCGACCGACTGGTCGATGCGCGACTCGGTGAGTTGGCCCTGGCGCACCAGGTTGACGACATTGTCGAGTACCTTGTCGACGACGTTCTCGTCGTAGACCTGCTGGTTGGCGAAGACGAGCAGGTCCATGCCGGCCTCGAGGCCCAGCGCGACGGCCTCGTTCGCACCGAACTGGCTGGAGATGGCCACCGCCTGCATGTCGTCGCTGACCACCGGTCCCTTGAAGCCGAGCTTGCCGCGCAGCAGGTCGGTCACCACGGCCTTGGACAGGGACGCCGGGCGGTTCGGGTCGAGCTGCCTGTTGAGCAGGTGCGCGGCCATCACGGAGTCGGCCAGACCCTTGCTGATCAGCGTCTGGAAGGGCTGCAGTTCCTTGGTAGTCCAGGTGGAGCTGACGTCGACCACGTCGAAGTCCGTGTTCGCGGTCGCGCTGCCGAGACCGGGGAAGTGCTTGAGTACCGTTTTGACGCCGCCGCTCCGGTGTACCTGGATCTCCTCGGCGGCGTTGCTGACCACGACGTTCGGGTCGGCCGAGAAGCTGCGCCCGAGCTTGCCGATCGCCGGGTTGTCCGGGTTGACGTTGAGGTCAACCACCGGCGCGTAGTTGAGGTTGACGCCGATCGACGTCATGCTGTGCACCATTCCCTGCGCCCAGGACTTGGTGGTGTTGGGGTTGTTCGCGGCGCCGATGTCGGCCTCCGACTGGGTGGCCGGGAAGCCGTCGCCCGGGTTGAGCCGCGAGATCTGTCCACCCTCCTGGTCGATCGACACGATCAGGCGGCCGGGCGAGGCCTGCCGCAGCGACTTGATGAGCCCGGTGACCTGGCCGGGCGAGCTGATGTTGCGTACCGCGTCGGTGTGCAGTTCCTTGTCGAACAGCACGACACCGCCGAGCCCGTTGCGGATCGCCTTCACGATCCAGGAGTTGGCGTCGACCGTCTCGCCGCGGAAGCCGACCACCAGCAGGCTGGCGATCTTCTTGCGGAGCGCGGCTTCGTTGGCGATCGCCGACGCCGACCCGGAGCGCGGCGTCGCCGGCACCGTGGTACGCGGCGGATCCGCGACCTTGGACCCCGAACCGCTGAGGGAGTCCGAACCGCATCCGGAGAGCGCCGCCACCGCGGCGGAACCGAGGCCCGCCAGCAGCAGCCTGCGGGTCAGCAGGGCATCGTCCACCCGGTCCACGCTACGACCGGTACCGTGAGCGGCGCTCGCAAATCGGCAACCGCCTTTCGGTGGACGGCTGGGTGACCCGGGCGGCTGAGGGGAGGCGGTCGTGGTGCAGGGGCGCACTCTGTCCTACCTGGAGGTACTACGCAACCGCCGGCTGGCCGCCCTGCTCGCCGCCGACTTCGCCTCCTTCCTCGGCGCCGGCATGGTGATCGTCGCGCTGCCGCTGCAGACGCTGCGCATCCACGGCCCGGTACCGGCGGCACTGGCCATCGCGACCGTCGAGACGTCGACCTACCTGCTGGGCGTCGTCGTCGCGTTCGGCCTCGGGCTCAGCCACGTGCGGCTGCCGCCGCGCGCCCTGCTGATCGCCGACTGCCTGCTGCGGACGGTCCTCGTGGGCGGGCTCGGCGCGCTGGCGCTGACCGGAACGCTTCCCCTGTGGGTACTGGCCGGCGGGCTGCTGGTCGGCTCCGCCCTGCGCCTGGTCGGTTCGAGTAGCAGGCGGCTGCTGGCCACCGGCATGGCCGGACCGGACGGGCTGTTCGCGGTCAACGGACTGCTCGGTACCGGCAGCAACTTCGCGCTGTACGTCGTCGGGCCGGTACTGGGCGGGGTCGTCGCGGCCACCGTCGGGCCCGGGCTCGCCCTGCTGTTCGACGCGGGATTCTCGCTGGCGCTCGCGGTCGTGGTGCTGGTCGCGGTACCAGCGCGGGCGGCGGTGTCGACGGGTGAGGACTTGCCCGCCTCGGGGTGGCGCATCATGCGGCGCTCGGGGCTCATCACCCGGCTGCTCGTCGTCGTGTTCACGTTCAACCTCCTCTACATGCCCGTCGAGGTCGCGTTGCCGCTGCTCGTGCAGGGGCCGCTGTCGGCCGGCGGTACGGCGCTGGGCGTGCTGTGGAGCGGGTTCGGGGTCGGCGCGCTCGTCGGCGCGCTGGGCATGGACCGGCTGCGCCGCATCCGGCAGCAGACGCTGCTAGTGGCCGTCATCGGCGGCTGGGGCGCCTGCGTGCTGGTGCTCGCCTTCGCGCCCACCGTGGCGCTGGCCGTGGCCGCCTTCTCGCTCGGCGGCCTGATCTGGGCGCCGTTCACCCCGGTGGTCTACAGCGTCGTTCAGTCCATGCTGAAAGCGGACGAGCAGCAGCCGGTCGTCATGGTGTGGACGGCGGGCTCCGCGGTGGCCGGGCCGATCGGCCTGGCGCTCGGCGGCCCGCTGGTCGACCAGGCCGGACCCCGGGGCGGGCTGGCGGTCTCGGCGGTGCTCACTCTCGCGCTGGTACCGCTGGCGGCACTCGGCCTGACCCGGCGCGCGGGAACCGGAGGGAGCGGCGGCGCGTCCCAGTGACGGAAAGGAGTCCCGATGCGACGCCTGATCAGCACGCTGCTGCTGCTGGTACCCCTCTGCGTGGCGGCCGGGTGCGGCACGCGCCACGCCGGCATGGCCGCGCCCGCTCCGGTCACGGCGAGCCCGGCCGGCTCCGCCGCGGACGCCGAGCTGTACGTCGCGGTGCTGCGCCGGTACCTGGGCACGCCGGCCGAGAACTCGTTCGGCGGGGGCTCACGCCCGGCCTATGTCCTCGACCGCGCCGATCCGCGGGCGGCCGACCCGATGCGCACCATGGGGCCTGGCACGGGCGTTGCGATAACAGTGGACGACCAGCGGCGCATCGCGGCCGCGGTACGGGACGTGGCCGACATCCGGTTCGTCGGCTCGCCGGACGAGGTGGTGGTCCGGGAGGGCTGCGCGCGCGTGCGCGATGGCGGCATCCTGATCGTCCTCGGCTCTCCGGTCGGGGGGCCGGACCGGGTCCAGGTCGGCATCAACGGGTTCCTCGCGTGCGCGGGTTCTACCTGGCTGACCTATGTCGTGGAGCGGAGCCAGCGCGGGTGGACGGTCACCGGTACCACCGGGGCGGCGGCCGTCGCCTGACCCGATCCAGGCGGTGACCGCCGACACAGGAAAAAGCGGATGACCGGTTACCGGTCCGGCTCATAGGGTGTAAGGCACCTGGGGGAGAGCGGGCATTACGGGGGTACGGGGTGCGGGGCTGGCTGCGGCAGACGACGGGCGGGCTGCCGAGGACCTTCTGGTACCTGTGGGCCGGGACGCTGGTCAACCGCGTCGGCAACTTCGTCATTGTGTTCCTCGCCCTGTACCTGACGGCCGCCCGGCGCCTGAGCCCCAGCTTCGTCGGCCTCGTCATCGGGCTGTACGGCGTGGGCGGCGCCACCGGTACCCTCCTGGGCGGCGTGCTGGCCGACCGCTGGGGCCGGCGGCGGACGCTGCTGCTGTCCTACGCCTGCGGCGCCTCGTGTGTGCTCGTCCTCGGCGTGGTGCGGGATCGGTGGCTCATCGCGCTCGGGGCGCTGCTGTTTGGTGCCGGCGCCGAGATGGCCCGGCCGGCGTTCGCGGCGTTCATGGTCGACGTCGTCGCGCCCGCCGACCGGCTGCGCGCCTTCACCCTGAACTACTGGGCGATCAACCTCGGCTTCGCCTGCTCCTCAATCCTGGCCGGCCTGCTGGCCCAGGCCAGTTATCTGCTGCTGTTCGTCGGCGACGCCGCCACCACGGTGGTCACCGCGGCCATCGTGTTGACGAAGGTCAGGGAGGCGCCGCACGGGCCGGCCGGCGGCGCCCCGGTGCGGCAGCGGCCTGAGGGCCTGCGCAGTGCTTTCACCGACCGGGTCTTCATGACGTTCGTGGCGCTCAACCTATTGACCGCACTGGTCTTCATGCAGCACACCTCGGGCCTGCCCATCGCGATGGCCCGCGACGGGCTGGCGCCGGCCAGGTTCGGCGAGGTGATCGCGCTCAACGGCGTGCTGATCGTGCTCGGCCAGCTGTTCGTACCCAGGCTCATCGGCGGGCGCGACCGGTCGCGGGTACTGGCGGTGGCGGCGCTGGTGTTCGGCGCCGGGTTCGGGCTGACCGCCTTCGCGCACACCCCGCTGGCCTACGCGGGTACCGTGCTGGTCTGGACGCTGGCGGAGATGCTGAACTCCCCGTCCAACTCCACGCTGCTGGCCGACCTGTCGCCGGCCCGGATGCGCGGCCGCTACCAGGGAGTGTTCTCGCTGTCCTGGCAGGGCGCGGCGGCGCTGACCCCGGTGCTCGGCGGCCTGGTGGTGGAGCACGCCGGGGCGCGGTGGCTGTGGCTGGGCTGCGCCGGCATCGGCGGGCTGGTCGCGGTCGGGCAGGTGCTGTCCGCGCCGTCCCGGGACCGGCGCACCGCGCAGCTGCGCGCGGCCGAGGCGCCCGCCTCACGGGTACCGGTCGGGGTCTGAGTGGACCGTCCACGGGGGACGGTCCCACTATGGACGCTCCACTAGGGACGGGGCAGGTTCGGGATGTCGCCGTAGTCGCCGGCCAGCGCCGCCAGCTCGGCACCGACCGACGCGGGCAGCTCGGCCTCCTCGCGTACCGGCGCCCTGCCGTGCCGGTACGCGACCGCGTGCACGACCGCGACGGCCGCCGCGAGCACGCCGCCGACCGTCACGATGACGAAGGACAGCACGTAGCCGTCCATGCTCGGGATCGCGGTGCCCTTGATGACGTTCGCGCTGAGCAGGGAGGCGGTCACCGCGCCGGAGATGCTGCCGCCGACGGTACGGACCAGGGTGTTGATGCCGCTGGCGATGCCGCTCTGGCTCAGAGGTACGTGCTGGACGGCGAGGGTACCCAGGGCGGCGTACCCGATGCCGATGCCGACGCCCATGACCGCGCTGTAGAGCAGCACATCGTAGACGTGGCTGTGCGAGGCGACCAGCCACCCGAAGCTCGCCGCCACGAACACCGACCCGATCGCGAGCGTGTAGGCCGCGCCGAGCCGCCGCTCGAACCGCCCGGCCAGCGCGGAGAACAGCATCATCGCGAACGTGCTGGGCAGCAGGTACAGGCCGACGTCCAGGACCGAGCCGCTCAGCCCGTACCCGAGCTGTGCCTTCGGGGACTGGACGAAGTTCGAGATCAGCGTGAAGCCGCCGAACATCGCGAAGCCGAGCAGGACCGAGGCCACATTCGCGGTCAGCGACCTGGGCCCCACCAGCAGGCTCATCCGCACCAGGGGCTCGGGTACCCGCAGCTCGACGAGTACCCAGACGGCGCACAGCACCGCGGCGCCGGCGAACAGGCCGATGACGGTACGGGAGGTCCAGCCCCAGTCGCCGCCCTCGCTGATGGCCAGCAGCAGGCAGACCAGCCACGCGCCGAGCAGCACGGCGCCGAGCACGTCGGGGCGGCCCCCCGCCTTCGTCCCCACCTCCGGCGCGAACACCGCGACCAGGATCAGCCCGAGGGCGGCCGCTCCGGTGGCGATCCAGAAGATCGGGCGGTAGCTGTCGGTGTGCTGAGCGATCACGCCGGTGACCAGCATGCCGACCGTGCCGCCGACGCCGAGGGTGGCGCTGACCACGCCGATGGCCGTCATGACGCGCTCGGGCGGAAAGGTGTCCCGGATCGTCCCGATCGCCAGCGGGATCAGCGCGGCGGAGGCGCCCTGCAACGCGCGCCCGGCCACCAGCAGGCCCAGCGAGTTGGACACGGCGCAGATGACCGAGCCGACCACCAGCGCCACCATCGCGACGATGATCATTTTCTTCTTACCGTACATGTCGCCGAAGCGCGCCAGCAGCGGGGTGGCGACCGCGCCGGCCAGCAGGGTCGAGGTGAACACCCAGGTCACCTGCGAGACGGAGGCGTGGAAGTCATGCATCAACCGGGGCAGCAGGGGTAGCACCAGCGTCTGCTGGAGCGACGCGACCAGCCCGGCGATGGCCAGCGCCATCAGGGTAAGCGCGCCGGAAGGGGCGCCCGGGGTGGATGGGGCGACCTGGGACGCCCGGGTACCGGTGGTCTGTGCCACGACAACTCCTCGGCTCGACGTTGATCAGTGGCCCAGCTTACTTGCTTAAGTTAAGTAACGCGATGCAGGATGGATCACATGGCGGTACGCGCGAAGTGCGGGACCTCGGTCGGTCGGGACGTGGTCGAGGTGGAGCGGGCCCTGGCCCGGATCGCCCACCTGCTCAACCGCGCCAAGCAGCATCACCAGGTCGCCGCGGAGGCGGGGGTACCGGTGGACCGGGCGGCGGTACCGATCCTGCGCCAGTTGGCCGAGGGCGAGCCGATGCGGCCCGGTGACCTCGCGGCGCAGCTCGCGGTCGAGGCGCCGCACGTCACCCGGCAGGTACAGCGGCTGGAGGCGGCGGGCTACGTGGAACGGGTACCGGACCCGGCCGACCGCCGCGCGCTGCGGTTACGGCTGACGGATCCGGGGCGGGACGCCGTGGAGCGCATCCTGGACGCCGGCCGGCAGTCGATCGCACAGGCGCTGGCGGACTGGTCGCCGGAGGAGCGCGGCCAGCTCGCCACCCTGTTCCACCGCATGGTCGACGACTTCGTCCGCCACGCCAGCGAGCGGGGGGTCCTCCCGGAGTCGCAGAACCCGCCGGCCCGGTAGGTCAGTACCAGACGGCGGTGTCCGGCGGGAGCTGACCGTCCACAAGGGACCCGCTCGCCAACAGAGGCTCGCCGGGTACCGGCAGGGGTACGGCGACGTTCCCGAGGTTCGCCACGCACCGGATCCCGCCCCGACCGGTGAAGTCCAGGACGTCCTCCGGCCCCTCGTGCCAGACCAGCTCGGAGCCGGCCGGACGGGACCGGCGCAGCCGCAGCGCCTCCCGGTACAGGGATAGGGTCGAACCGGGATCCGCGGCCTGAGCGTCCGCCGTCAGCGACGCCCACCCCGCCGGGCTCGGCAGCCAGGCCGCCCCCGTCGAGCTGAACCCGTACGGCGGCGCGTCACCCGACCACGGCAGCGGTACCCGGCAGCCGTCGCGGCCAACCTCGACACCGCCCGAGCGGAACCACATCGGGTCCTGCCGGCAGTCGTCCGGAAGGTCCAGCACCTCCGGCAGACCCAGCTCCTCGCCCTGGTACAGGTACACCGAGCCGGGCAGGGCGAGGATCAGCAGCGCGGCGGCCCGGGCGCGGTCCCCGCTGCCGTATCGGGTCGCGTGCCGCTGCTTGTCGTGATTGGACAGTACCCAGGTCGTCGGCGCCCCGACGCTGCCGGACGCAGACATGCACTGGTCGATCGTCGAGCGGATGACCGGCGCCCACCAGGGCGCGTCGAGCAGGTCGAAGTTGAACGCCTGGTGCAGTTCGTCCGGCGCCACGTACTGGGCCAGCCGCTCGGGGGTGGATGCCCACGCCTCGGCCACGGCCATCCGGTCGCCCGGGTACGAGTCGAGGATCTTCCGCCAGGAGCGGTAGATGTCGTGTACCTCGTCCTGATCGAAGTAGGGGAGCACGGCCCGGCCGAGCAGGCTGATCTGTCCACTGTGGCCGACCGAGGGCAGACCGGCCGCCTTGATCATCCCGTGGGCCACGTCGATGCGGAACCCATCGACGCCCCGGTCGAGCCAGAACCGCAGGATCGACTCGAACTCGGCGCGCACCTCGCTGTTGCGCCAGTTGAGGTCGGGCTGGCTCGGGTCGAACAGGTGCAGGTAGTGCTGGCCGTCGGGTACCCGGGTCCAGGCCGGGCCGCCGAAGATCGACTCCCAGTCGTTGACCGTGTCACTGAACAGGTACCGGTCGCGCGCGGCCGAGCCGGGCGGTGAGGCCAGCGCCTCGACGAACCAGGGGTGCGCCGAGGACGTGTGGTTCGGCACGATGTCCACGATCACCCGCAGCCCCAGCGAGTGCGCGCGGGCCAGCATGGCGTCGAAGTCGGTCAGCGTACCGAACCTCGGGTCCACGTCGCGGTAGTCGGCCACGTCGTAGCCGCCGTCTGCCATTGGCGAGGTGTAGAACGGCGTCAGCCACAGCGCGTCCACGCCGAGGTCGCGCAGGTACGGCAGGCGGTCGCGCAGGCCGGCGAGGTCGCCCTCGCCGTCGCCGGTACCGTCGGCGAAGCTGCGTACGTACACCTCGTAGATGACGGCGT
>CAZYCD010000005.1:0-67691 GCA_964645345.1 uncultured Micromonosporaceae bacterium | reverse complement strand
CCGGCCAGGCCGTGCAGTGCGCCAACCTGATGCTCGGCCTGCCGGAGACGGCCGGCCTCACCGCGAACGGGGTCGCCCCATGACAGTCACTGCCCCTGCCGGGTTCCGGGCCGCCGGAGTCGCGGCGGGGTTGAAGCCGCACGGCGCATCCGACCTGGCGCTGGTGGTCAACGACGGACCACATGCGACGGTCGCCGGGGTGTTCACCGCCAACCGGGTCAAGGCCGCGCCCGTGCTGTGGAGCCAGCAGGTGGTGCGCGGCGGGCAGGTGCGCGCCGTGGTGCTCAACTCCGGCGGGGCCAACGCCTGCACCGGACCGGCCGGCTTCCAGGACACGCACGCCACCGCGGAGTACGCCGCGGCGGTACTGGCGGCGGCCGGCGCGGAGATCGGCGCGGGCGAGGTGGCGGTCTGCTCGACTGGCCTCATCGGCGAGCGGCTGCCGATGGACCTGCTGCTGCCCGGGGTGGACGCGGCCGCGGGCGCGCTGTCCCCGGAGGGCGGGCCGGCCGCCGCGGAGGCCATCATGACCACCGATACGCGGCCGAAGACCACTGTCGTCGAGGCCGACGGGTTCACCGTCGGCGGGATGGCCAAGGGCGCCGGCATGCTGGCGCCGGGGCTAGCGACCATGCTGGTGGTACTCACGACCGACGCGGTCGCCGATCCCGGCGTGCTGGACGCGGCGCTGCGCGGGGCCACCCGGCTCACCTTCGACCGGCTGGACTCCGACGGGTGCATGTCCACCAACGACACGGTGCTGCTGCTGTCCAGCGGCGCGTCCGCGGTGGCCCCGTCGCCGAGGGAGCTGACCGAGGCCGTCACGGCGGCCTGCGCCGACCTCGCGCGTCAACTGCTGGCGGACGCCGAGGGGTCCACAAAGGACATCGCGATCGAGGTGACCGGCGCGGCGACCGAGACCGACGCGCTGACGGTCGGCCGGGCGGTATCCCGCAGCAACCTCGTCAAGACCGCGCTGTTCGGCAACGACCCCAACTGGGGTCGGATCCTGGCCGCCGTCGGTACCACCGACGCCGCCTTCGAACCGGATCAGCTCGACGTGGCGGTCAACGGGGTCTGGGTCTGCAAGGGCGGCGCGGCCGCCGAGGACCGGTCCACTGTGGACCTGACGGGCCGGGCGGTCACCATCACGGTCGCGCTGAACGCCGGCGTCGAGTCGGCCACCGTCTGGACCAACGACCTGTCGCTGGCGTACGTCCACGAGAACTCGGCCTACTCCTCATGAGCGGACTGCTCACCCGGGACCTGGTCGCCGCGCAGGGCAAGGCGGCCACGCTGATCGAGGCGCTGCCCTGGCTGGCCCGGTTCCACGGCGCGACCATCGTGGTGAAGTACGGCGGCCATGCGATGACCTCGCCCGAGCTTCGCCGGGACTTCGCGGCGGACATGGTGTTCCTGCGGTACGTGGGGCTCAAGCCGGTCGTGGTACACGGAGGCGGGCCGCAGATCTCGGCGATGCTGCAGCGGCTGGGCATCGCCAGCGAGTTTCGCGGCGGGCTGCGCGTCACCACGCCCGAGGCCATGGACGTGGTGCGGATGGTCCTGGTCGGCCAGGTGGGCCGGGAGCTGGTCGGGCTCATCAACGAGCACGGGCCGTTCGCGGTCGGCCTGTCCGGCGAGGACGCCCGGCTGTTCACGGCGGTACGCCGACCGGCCATTGTGGACGGTGAGCCGGTGGATGTCGGCCAGGTGGGCGACGTGGACGCGGTGAACGTCTCCGCGGTCTCCGACCTCATCGCGGCCGGCCGGATCCCGGTGGTGTCCACGGTCGCGCCGGATGCCGACGGGGTGCTGCACAACCTCAACGCGGACACTGCGGCAGGGGCGCTGGCCGTCGCGCTGCGGGCGCGCAAGCTCGTGGTACTCACGGACGTCAGCGGGCTCTACGCCGACTGGCCGGACGAGTCCAGCCTGGTGTCGCAGATCGACACCGAGGCACTGGAGAAGCTGCTGCCCGGCCTGTCCGCCGGCATGGTACCCAAGATGGAAGCCTGCCTGCGCGCCGTTCGCGGCGGGGTACCGGCGGCCCATGTCGTGGACGGACGGGTCGGCCACTCGACCCTGCTGGAAGTCTTCACCTCGGAGGGGTTCGGGACGATGGTGGTGCCGTCATGACCGGTACGCTCGTGCAGCGGTGGCAGCAGTCCATGATGGACAACTACGGCACGCCGCCGCTGGCGCTGGTGCGCGGCGAGGGCGCGGTCGTCTGGGACGAGTCCGGACAGTCCTACGTGGACCTGCTGGGCGGCATCGCGGTCAACGCCCTGGGCCACGCCCACCCGGCGGTGGTATCGGCGGTGACCCGCCAGATCGCCACGCTCGGGCACGTGTCCAACCTCTACGTCGCCGAGCCGCCGGTGGCGCTGGCCGAGCTGCTGCTCGCGCTGGTCGGCCGGCCCGGCCGGGTGTTCCTGTGCAACTCCGGCGCGGAGGCCAGCGAGGCGGCCTTCAAGCTGTCCCGGCGCACCGGCCGCACTCACGTGGTGGCGGCGCAGGGCGGCTTCCACGGCCGGACGATGGGCGCGCTCGCGCTCACCGGCCAGCCCGCCAAGGCCGACCCGTTCCGGCCGCTGCCCGGCGACGTCACGCACGTACCCTACGGGGACGTCGCCGCGCTGGAGGCGGCGGTGACCGACGCGACCGCGATGGTGATCCTGGAGCCGATCCAGGGGGAGCAGGGCGTCGTGGTACCGCCGACGGGGTACCTGGCCGCGGCCCGGGAGATCACGTCGCGGCACCGGACCCTGCTGGTACTCGACGAGGTGCAGACGGGCATCGGGCGCACCGGGCACTGGTTCGCCCACCAGGCCGAGGGCGTGGAGCCGGACATCATCACCCTGGCCAAGGGGCTGGGCGGCGGCCTGCCGATCGGCGCCTGCATCGCGTTCGGCGACGCCGCCGACCTGTTCGGCCCGGGCAGCCACGGCACGACGTTCGGCGGCAACCCGGTCAGCTGCGCCGCGGCGCTGGCGGTGCTCGGCACGATCGCCTCCGAGGGGTTGCTGGACAACGTGAAGCGGGTCGGCGAGCGGCTGCGCCGGGGGATCGAGGCGCTCGGGCATCCGCTGGTGTCGCACGTGCGCGGGGCCGGGCTGCTGCTGGGCATCGTGCTCACCGCACCGGCCAGCGGTACTGTCGCCGCGGCGGCGCGGGAGGCCGGGTTCCTGGTCAACCCGATCCAGCCGGACGTGGTGCGGCTGGCGCCGCCGCTGATCCTCACCGCGGACCAGGCCGACGCCTTCCTGGCCGCCCTGCCCGCGATGCTCGGCGCTGCGGCCGCGGAGGTCCCGGCATGACCGCCCATTTCCTGCGCGACGACGACCTGTCCCCGGCCGACCAGTCCGCGGTGCTCGACCTCGCCGCGATGATGAAGACCGATCCGTACGGCTCCCGGCCGCTGGCCGGGCCGCGACCGGTCGCGGTCATCTTCGAGAAGCCGTCGCTGCGCACCAGGGTCTCGTTCGAGGCCGGCATCGCCCAACTCGGCGGGCACGCGATCGTCATCGACGCGCGCAGTACCCACTTCGGGCGCGGGGAGACCGTCGAGGACGCGGCGGCGGTGCTGTCCCGGTACGTCGAGGCCATCGTCATCCGCAGCTCCTGCGACGCGCGGCTCGCGTCCCTGGCCGGCGCCGCCGCGGTACCGGTCGTGAACGCGCTGACCGACGGGTACCACCCGTGCCAGCTACTGGCCGACCTGTTGACGATCCGCGAGCGGCTCGGCGGTACGGCCGGCGCGACCCTGGCCTACGTCGGCGACGCGGCGAACAACATGGCGCACTCGTACCTGTTGGCCGGCGCTACGGCCGGAATGCGGGTACGGGTCGCCGGTCCGGGCGGGTTCGACCCGGACCCGGCCGTGGTGGCCCGGGCACACGAGATCGCCGCGTGGACCGGCGGCGCCGTGGAGACGCTGCGCGACCCGTACGAGGCGGTCGACGGCGCTGACGTGGTGGCCACGGATACCTGGACGTCGATGGGGCAGGAGGATGACGGGTTGGACCGGCTGACGCCGTTCCGGCCGTACCAGGTGAACACGCGACTGCTCGCGGCGGCCCGGCCGGACGTCTTCGTGCTGCACTGCCTGCCGGCGCACCGGGGTGAGGAGATCACCGACGACGTGCTCGACGGGCCGCGCAGCGCCGTGCTCGACCAGGCGGAGAACCGGCTGCACGCGCAGAAGGCGCTGCTGGCCACGCTGCTGTCCGCGGCGGCCGCGCAGCGCCTCGCCGCACCGGTCATCCCCTCGCCGGCCAGCCGGGAGAGCGCATGACCTCGCCGCTGACCCGTACCGCCCGGCACGCCCGGATCGCCGAGCTGATCGGCTCCCGGCCGGTGCACTCGCAGACGGAGCTCGCCGACCTGCTGGCCGCCGAGGGCGTCCAGGTCACCCAGGCGACCCTGTCGCGGGACCTGGAGGAGCTGCGCGCGGTCAAGGTGCGCAGCGGGGATGGCGGGCCGGCCGCGTACTTGATCCCGGAGGACGGTACCCGCGCGCTGCGCCCGGTCGAGGTGGCCCCGGCCCGGCTGGTACGGCTGCTTCGCGAGTTGCTCACGGGCGCGGACGCCAGCGGCAATCTCGTCGTGCTGCGTACCCCGCCGGGTGCCGCGCAGTTCCTGGCCAGCGCCCTGGACCGGGCCGGCCTTGCGGAGATCGTCGGCACCATCGCCGGCGACGACACCATCCTCGTCGTGGCCCGCGAGTCGGGCGACACCAACAGCAGCGGTCAGCGCCTGGCCGCGAAGTTGTCCAGCTGGGCTGGGCGCGAAGAAGGGAACGAGAAGACATGAGCGAGCGGGTCGTTCTCGCCTACTCCGGCGGGCTGGACACCTCGGTGGCTATCCCGTACCTGGCCGAGAAGACCGGGGCCGAGGTGATCGCCGTGGCGGTCGACGTCGGCCAGGGCGGCGAGGACATGGAGGTCATCCGCAAGCGCGCGCTCGCCTGCGGCGCGGTCGAGGCCGAGATCGTCGACGCGCGGGAGGAGTTCGCGGCCGGCTACTGCCTGCCGGCGATCCGCGCCAACGCGCTCTACATGGACCGGTACCCGCTGGTCTCGGCGCTGTCCCGGCCGCTGATCGTGAAGCACCTGGTTGCCGCGGCCGCCAAGCACGGCGGCACGATCGTCTCGCACGGCTGTACCGGCAAGGGCAACGACCAGGTGCGCTTCGAGGTCGGGATCGGCGCGCTCGCGCCGCACCTGAAGGTCATCGCGCCGGCCCGCGACTACGCGTGGACGCGGGACAAGGCGATCGCGTACGCGGAGAGCAGGCGGTTGCCGATCGACGTGTCGCACAAGTCGCCGTACTCGATCGACCAGAACGTGTGGGGTCGCGCGGTGGAGACCGGCTTCCTCGAGGACATCTGGAACGCGCCGATCGAGGACCTCTACAGCTACACCTCGGACCCGGGCGTGGCGCGCGACCCGGACGAGGTGGTCATCACCTTCGAGGCCGGCCTCCCGGTGGCCATCGACGGCGAGACGGTCACGCCGTACCAGGCGGTCACCGAGATGAACCGGCGGGCCGGCGCGCACGGCGTCGGCCGGCTGGACATGGTCGAGGACCGGCTGGTGGGCATCAAGAGCCGCGAGGTCTACGAGGCGCCTGGGGCGCTCGCCCTGATCACCGCGCACCAGGAGCTGGAGAACGTCACCGTCGAGCGGGACGTGGCCCGGTTCAAGCGCGGCGTCGACCAGCGGTGGGGCGAGCTGGTGTACGACGGGCTGTGGTACTCGCCGCTCAAGCACGCGCTGGACGCGTTCATCGACGACACCCAGCGGCAGGTCAGCGGCGAGATCCGGATGGTGCTGCACGGCGGCCGCGCGACGGTCACCGGCCGGCGCTCGGAGGCCTCGCTCTACGACTTCTCGCTGGCCACCTACGACGAGGGCGACATGTTCGACCAGTCGCTGGCCAAGGGCTTCGTGGAGCTGTGGGGACTTCCCAGCCGACTCGCAGCGGCCCGGGACGCGCGGCTCGGTAAGTGACGGCAGAATGGATACGGTGAACGACCAGTCGCTGACCGAGGGTTCGACCAGGCTGTGGGGAGGCCGGTTCCGGGGCGGACCGGCCGAGGCGTTGGCCAGGCTGTCGGTCAGCGTCCAGTTCGACTGGAGGCTGGCACCCTACGACCTTGCCGCGTCCCGGGCGCACGCGAGGGTACTCGGACGCGCCGGCCTGCTGACCAACGACGACCTCGGCCGGATGCTGGCCGCCCTGGACGACCTGGAGGCGGCCTGCGCGTCCGGCGAGTTCCGGCCGACCGTCGACGACGAGGACGTGCACACCGCGCTGGAGCGCGGCCTGCTGGAGCGGCTCGGCTCGCTGGGCGGCAAGCTGCGCGCCGGGCGGTCGCGCAACGACCAGGTCGCCACGGACCTCCGGCTGTACCTGCGCGACCACGCGCGCGGGGTGGCCGCCCGGCTGGTCGAGCTGTGCGACGCCCTGGTGGAGCAGGCCGAGCGGCACGTGGACACCCCGGCGCCCGGGATGACCCACCTGCAGCACGCCCAGCCGATCGTGTTCGGCCACCAGTTGCTGGCCCATGTCCAGGCGCTGCTGCGCGACCTAGACCGGCTGCGCGACTGGGACCGGCGCGCGGCGGTCAGCCCGCTGGGCGCTGGCGCGCTGGCCGGCTCCTCGCTGCCGCTGGATCCGGTCCAGGTCGCGGCGGAGCTCGGCTTCGAGCGACCCGCGGCCAACTCGGTCGACGCCGTGGCCGACCGCGACTTCGTCGCCGAGTTCCTGTTCGTCGCCGCGCTGACCGGCGTCCACCTGTCCCGGCTGGGCGAGGAGGTCGTGCTATGGACGACTCCGGAGTTCGGCTGGGTCGAGCTGGACGACGCCTTCGCGACCGGCTCCTCGATCATGCCGCAGAAGAAGAACTCCGACATCGCGGAGCTTGCCCGGGGCAAGTCGGGCCGGCTGATCGGCGGGCTGACGACGGTACTGACCATGCTCAAGGGGCTGCCGCTGGCCTACGACCGGGACCTGCAGGAGGACAAGGAGCCGGCCTTCGACGCCGTGGACACCCTGGAACTCGTGCTGCCGGCGCTAGCCGGGATGATCTCCACGATGACGGTTCGGGTGGACCGGCTCGTCGCGGCGGCTCCCGTCGGGTTCACGCTGGCGACCGAGGTGGCCGATTGGCTGGTCCGGCGCGGGGTGGCGTTCCGCGACGCGCACGAGATCACCGGCCGGCTCGTCGCGCTGTGCGCGGCCCGGGAGTGCGAGCTTTCGGACGTGTCGGACGGCGACCTCGCCGCGGTCTCCGCTCACCTGACACCGGAGGTCCGCGAGGTGCTGTCGGTACGCGGGGCGCTGCATGCCCGTACCACGCCGGGGTCAACCGGGCCGGGTCCGGTCGGCGACCAGCTCGCCGCGGTACAGGACCGGCTGGACGGCTGGCGGGCATGGGCCACCGAGCGGGTGGTGCCGCGCTGAGCCTGCCCCGGGGCGCGGCGTCCCTGGCCCGGCTGCTGGGTGGCCCCGTCGAGGCGGCCGCCCGGGGACTGCTCGGCTGCCGGCTGACCGCGAACGGCGTGACGCTGCGGCTAACCGAGGTCGAGGCCTATGCCGGTACCGGTGAGGACCCGGCCTCGCACGCGCACCGCGGCCGTACCGCGCGCAACGCGGTGATGTTCGGCCCCGCCGGGTACGCATACGTCTACTTCACGTACGGCATGCACTGGTGCATGAATGTCGTATGTGGACAGCCGGGTACCGCGTCCGCCGTCCTGCTGCGCGCCGGGTCCATTGTGGACGGTGTGGAGGTTGCGCGGTCGCGGCGGCTGGCGGCGCGCCGGGACGAGGATCTGGCCAGGGGGCCGGCTCGGCTGTGCCAGGCGCTCGGGATCGACGGCGCCGCCTACGGTACCGGCCTGCTCGAAGGGTCGGGGCCGGTGTGGCTGCGCCCGCCGGCGGTACGGCCGGACGCGGCGGCCGTGCGCACCGGCCCGCGCGTCGGCGTGACCGGCGCGCACGACCTGCCATGGCGGTTCTGGCTGGACGGGGAGCCCAGCGTCAGCACCTACCGCCGCCACGTACCGCGGGTGCGCGGCTGAACCGTGGCCGCCGGCGGGCCGCAGCGGCCGGTCAGGCGGCCTGGCCGCGCCCGGCGAGCGGGCGCAGCATGGCGAGCAGCCGCTCGGGGTGGGGCACCGGGGCGAAGAACTCTGCGTCGACCTTCTCCACCGCGGCCACCGCGCGCTTGGCCAGCCGCCCGCCCCGTTCGGTGACCCGCAGCCGCTTCGCCCGGGTGTCGGCCGCGTCGACTTCGCGCTCCAGCAGCCCCTTGGCTTCCAGCTTGAGCAGCACCTGCGAGGTCATCTTCACGTCCGTGCCGGCCTGGCGGGCGAGGCCGAGCTGGTTGGGTCGCTCGCCGTGCGTGTTCATCCACCACGCGGTGGCCAGCAGCACGAACTGCACGTGGGTGAGGTCCAGCGGGGCCAGCGCCGCGGCGATGTCACGCTGCCAGCGCAGCGTGACATGCCACAGTAGGAACCCGGGGCTCTCGTCCGGGTCGAGCGCCATCGCGTCAGGCCCCGGCGGTCTGCGCGACCGTCGCCAGCGCGGCGAGCACGTCGGGGAAGTCCGCGGTGATGGCCGGCCCCAGCGCGGGCCCGACGTCGCCGGCCGCCGGGCCGGTGATCTCGGTGCGGTAGACGATCCGAGTACCGCCGCCGGCCAGCGGTACCAGCCGGTGCACGGTACGCACCACGAAGTCTCCGCCGTCCATCTCGTCGGTGAACAGCTCGCCCGGCACGACCTCGGTCAGCCGCATGGCAATGGGCTCCTCGCCGGGCGGGGTCATCCGGAACGCGGTACCCACCGCGAACGGGCCGTCGACCTCGATGGCCGCGATGCCCTCATTCCACTGTGGCCAGTCGGCCATGTCGGTCCAGCGGCGCCACACGGCGTCCGGCGTGGCGACCGTCTCGATGCTGCACTCGTACTCCCACATGACGCCCTCCCGGCCATTTAGTCTGCGCGAAGACTATCTTCGCGCAGACTAACTGTCAACCGGGCCGCTATTCGTGCAGATACGTCATGCTGAAGCTGGTACCGCCGGAAAGCGCACCGGTACGTGCCTCGTAGACGCCGTTGGCGCTCGGATCGAGCGCGGTCGGGCTGAAGGAGCCGAGGCTGGCGCCGTTGACCGTCGCACCGGTGAAGGTGATGGAGCCGAAGTTGGGGTACGCGCCGGTCGGCGACTCGATGATGACCTCCGCGCTGCGGCGTCGTGCCGAGCTGAGCGTCTTGGTCGTGGTGTACGTCCAGCCGCGGCTGCTGTTGTGCAGCGTCAGCGTGTACCTGTTGCTGCCGGCGTAGGTCACCGTGGCGTGGATCGAGTTGCCGGGGGCGACGGGGTACGACGAGGTCGACAGGTACACCGGCGAGGCCGGGTACATCTCGTACCACGCCTGGTACACCGCGCGGCCGCTGGAGCAGTCGGTGGCCACGCCGGTCTGCTCGACGGTGCTGGTGCCGTAGCCGTCGATGCCGACCCACGGCGCGTAGAGGTCGTTGCGCGAGTTGCAGGTGGCGTTCGGCTCGCTCCAGGTCGCCGACACGGAGGTGAAGCCGCTGCCGGTCGCGGCGTACCCTCCCCAGTTGTAGCCGTTGATGTTGTAGCCGGTGTGGCCCCAGCCGAGCGGGTGGCTGGCCGGCGTGAACCCGGCCGCGGGTGCGGCGAGCGCCGGGACGGTGACGAGCGCGGCGGCGAGCGCCGTCGTGGCGGCGACCGCGACGGCGCCGACCCGGAGGCGGTTGAGCGTGTGACGCATAAGGGCTCCTTCGTGAGGTCCCGTGTTACATGGGTACCGTCACGGTAGAGCGACACATCTACGCATTTCAATCACTGACACAGGAAATTTACCGGCGTCAGAGGATCGTCGCCTCGGCGCGGGCGATCTCGGTGAACACGCCCAGTCGCGCCACGACGCCAATCGAGCCTCCCTGGCTCAGGGGTCGTAGCTGACCCAGTCGACGTGCATGACCACCTGCTCGGGCGTCTGGGCGTTGGCCGCCGGTATCCCGCCGCCAGGCCCCTTTTCCTGCTGGATCACTAGGTGCATAGGGGCGTGCGGGACGGCCAGCGGGGTGGTACCCGCCGACGAGTCGTAGGCCAGCACATCGTCGACGTACATCCGCACGAACGAGGCGCGCCAGTCGACGCGGTACACGTGCCAGGCGGTGAAGTCGCCGGCGCGGCTGGTGTGCACGGCCGCCCCGCCGGCCGGCGGTACCAGGACCATGCCGACGGATTTCTTGGTCGCGTCGCCGGTCCTGGCGAAGACGATGCTGCCGTCGATGGCCGAGTTGTCCGACTGTGGCCACAGTTCGAGCACCTGCCGGTACCCGGAGCCGGCGTCGAACCTGGCGCGCACCTGCCACGACCCGTACGTGTGGTTGCCGTCCACGCACCAGCACAGCCCGCCCGAGTGGTTGGCGGCGGCCGTCGGGTTGTTGCCGACGCCGAGAACCTGGAGTTCGCCGGCCGACACGCGTACCATGTTCGCCTCGTAGGTGCCGGGCGTGCTGGATCCGTACACCGACCACTTGGTTCTGTCCAGGGTGGCCGCGGTGAAGTCGTCGCGGGCCGACCCGGCAGCGGCCGGATTCGGGGACCCGGGCCGGGGCGAGGGGCTCCGGCCCGCCTGGGGGCTGGGGTTCGACCGGGCAACGAGGAAAACGACGAAGGTGCCGATCAGCACCGCGGCGACGGTACCGGCCGCGAGCAGCAGGAGCAGCCGGCGGCGCCCGGGCCGGGCCGGCCGCGGTCCGTCGTCCATCGTGGACAGTTGCGAAATCGGCGGCCGGGCCGGCAGTGGCGGCGGCGCGGTCGGGCCGGCCGCCGGTCGCTGCGCCGGTGGCGACGGCGCTGGCGGTGGCGATGGCGCTGCCGGTGCCGGACGTCCGGGTGATGGTGGCGACCACGGTGACGGTGGCGACCACGGTGACGGCGGTGGCTGACTCGCCGGCGCGACCGGGGGCGTGGAGTCGGTCGGGCGGTCGAGTGACTCGCCGGCCAGCTGGGGCGACGCCGCGTCCGGCGCAGGCAGCGGCGCCGGTGCGTGCGTGGGTCTGACGGGCCAGACTATTTGGTCCGGCTCCGCGCCGCCGTCGTCGCCGTTCGAGGTCACCCCGTTCCTCACAATCCGCCGCTCGGACGCCCCCGTTGACTGTCGTCAGTCGGAAAGGGTAGCGGAGGTCCACGTCCGCCTCCACTCGCAACCGCGAAACCCGTTGCGCATGCTCAGCCGACATGGTCCGCTGTCGCCCGTGGACGTGAGGCTGGAGACGGCTCGACTGGTACTGCGGTGGTTCACCGAGGCGGACGTGGACGACATCACCGCGCTGCTCGGTAACGCCGAAGTGACCCGGTACACCGAGGGCCGGCCGATAACCCGCGCCGAGGTCGAGACGCGCACGCTGCCGGAGATCCTGCGCCAGTACAGGGACCTCCCGCACGGGATGGGCCGGTTCGCCGCCGCGGACAAGGCGACCGGTACCTTCGTCGGCTGGTTCTCGCTGCGCCCGGCCGACTCGCGCGGGCTCGACGGCGGTACCGAGCTCGGGTACCGGATGCTGCCGGCCCACTGGGGTCAGGGGTACGCGACCGAGGGCGCCCGGGCGCTGGTGGACTCGGCGTTCCGGGAACTCGGCGCGGACCGGGTGGTGGCCACCACGATGACCGTCAACGTGGGGTCCCGTCGGGTACTGGAGAAGGCCGGGCTCCGGTACCTGCGCACGTTCTTCCTCGACTGGCCGGAGTACCTGGAGGGCGCCGAGCACGGCGACGTCGAGTACGCGCTGACCCGTGCGGAGTGGGCCGCGGGGGGCGCCGCGGCCGGTTAGGCGCGGGACGGTGGCACGTGCGCGGCGGGTCTACCCTCGGATGTCGGCCGGTCGGAATCCTTGACCACCGGTCCGGCGCGGGAGGCGCCAAGGGGATGAGCGCGGTAGTCGTGTTCCTCGTCATCGGCGGATTCGCCCTACTGCTGCTGCTCCTGTCGCTGGTCGGCGGCGGGCATCTGCACCTCGGGCACTTCCACGTCGGGCACCTGCACCTCGGCCAGCTGCACGTCGGCCACCTGCACCTCGGCCACGGCGGCCAGGGGCAGGGCGGCGCGGAGCTGTCGCTGCCGGTCATCGCCGGCTTCCTCGGCGCGTTCGGCTTCGGGGCCGCGATCGTCGCGTCCCTGCTGCCCGGCCGGGGCGGCTTCACCGTCCTGGTGAGCGTCGCCGCCGGGCTGGCGGCCGCGGTACCCACCGGATGGCTCGCGGGCCGGCTGGTCAACGCGGCGATGAACATGCCGACCGACGCGACCCTGACCAGTGCCGACCTCATCGGCGCGGTCGGCCTAGTGATCACGCCGGTACCGGTCGGCGGGTACGGCGAGGTGCGTCTCGCCGTCGCCGGCCAGCAGATCAAGTTCAACGCGCGCGCGGACCAGCCGCTCGCGCTCGGTACCAGGGTCTTCGTGATCGAGGTACCCACCCCGACCAGCGTTCTGGTCGAGCCCACCCCGCCGGTCGCGTAGCGGCCGGTTCAGCACAGAAGGAAGGACAATGTCACCCCTCGTCATCGCGATCGTCGGTGCCGGCCTGCTGGTCCTGCTGATCGCCATGTTCACCCTGTCCAGGATCAGCGTCGCCGGGCCCAACGAGGCGTTCATC
Source organism: uncultured Micromonosporaceae bacterium (assembly GCA_964645345.1). Lineage (GTDB taxonomy): Bacteria > Actinomycetota > Actinomycetes > Mycobacteriales > Micromonosporaceae > Rugosimonospora. The sequence goes on along the minus strand of CAZYCD010000005.1, from coordinate 54,986 downwards.
GTGACCGGCCGCAAGGGCCGCTCGATCCGGACGGCCGACGGGAGCATGGTCGCCGACCTGTCCGGACAGAAGGTGGTGATGGGCGCGGCGGTCTTCGTGATGCCGGTCGTCCAGCGGCTGTACCGGCTCGACCTGTCCAGCCGGGAGATCCCGGTGTCCGTGTCCGCCGCGGTCAGCGCGCAGGGCATCCGCTGCGACGCCGACGCGGTCGCCATCGTGAAGGTCGGCGGGACGGCGGAGATGATCCGGCCGGCCGCCCAGCGCTTCCTGCACCAGCAGGAGCGCATCGAGGCGTTCACCGGCCAGGTGCTGTCCGGCGCGCTGCGCGCGGTGGTGGGCCGGCTCACCGTCGAGGAGATCATCCGGGACCGGGCGGCGTTCTCTGCGCACGTGGCCGAGGAGGCCGAGCGGGCACTGACCCACCAGGGGCTGGTACTCGACGCCTTCCAGTTGGAGGACATCCGGACTGCCGGTACCTACCTGCAGGACCTCGGCCGGCCGGAGGCCGCGCGGGTACTGAAGGCGGCGGCCATCGCGGAGGCGCAGGCACGGCAGACCGCGGAGACCGAGCGGATGAAGGCCGAGGAGGCCATCGCCTCGGCCGAACGCAACCTGGCGCTGAAGAAGGCCGAGGTGCAGGCGGAGATCGACGCGGCCAAGGCGCGGTCGGCGGCGGCCGGTCCGTTGGCTGAGGCGGAGCGGCAGCAGGCGATCCTGACCGAGCAGCAGAAGGTCGCCGAGCGCAACGCGGAGCTCAAGGAGCGGCAGCTCGACACCGAGGTGCGCAAGCCGGCCGACGCCGCCCGGTACAAGACCGAGCAGGAGGCCGAGGCGGCCCGCAAGGCGGCGGTACTCGCCGCGGACGCCAAGCGGCAGGCCACCATCGCGGCCGCCCAGGCACAGGCGGAGCAGGACCGGCTGGTCGGCGAGGGCGAACGGGCCCGGCGCGCGGCGCTCGCCGAGGCGGCCGCGATCGAGGGCGCCAAGCAGGGTGAGGCCGAACAGCGGCGGCGCAGCGCCATCGCGGAGGCCGTGGAGCGGGAGGGTGCCGCGGAGGCGGCCGCGATTCAGGCGCGCGGTGCCGCCGAGGCCGAGGCCATGCGGGCCAAGGCGGACGCGTTCGACCAGTACGGCGAGGCGGCCGTGCTGGACCTGCTGGTACGGGTGCTGCCCCAGGTGGTACAGGCGGCTTCGGCGCCGTTGAGCGCGGTCGACAAGATGACAGTCATCTCCACCGACGGTGCCTCGTCGCTGACCCGTTCGGTTGCCGCGAACGTCGCGCAGGGCCTGCAGTTGGGCACCGACCTGACCGGGGTCAACCTGCACGCGCTGCTGGCGCGGCTCAGCGGCGACGCGGGTACCGGTGAAGGCAAGGCGGCCGGCGACGGCCGGGCCATCGAGCGGCGCGCCGCCGAGTGACGCGGCGCCGCCGTATCGGCGGTCGGATACCGGGCCGGGCGCACAGACGCCCGGTCCGGCGACTGTACAGAAGGCGACTCAGGCCTGGCCGTCTACTGTGGACCGGCCACCATGCCTGCATGATGTCGTTGAGTCGCCGGGGATACCTGCCCGTCCTGGCAGTCGCCGTTGCCGGCCTGCTCACTGCGTGCGGTGGAGGTTCGACATCGACGTCGGCCTCGTCCAGCCAGACCCCCTCGGCGGCGACCGCGACCACCGGGGCTCCCGCCGGCGGCGACGCCCAGAAGTTCTGCGACATCGTCAAGCAGCAGCGCAGGACCCTGCAGGGCACTGAGCTGCCCGCGCTGCTGGCCGGTGGTACCGCCGACGCGTGGAAGGCGTACCTCGACAAGACGGCGGCGATGAACCAGCAGTTGGTGGACGCGGCTCCGGCGCAGCTCCAGGCGGACGTGAAGACGCTGCAGTCCACGAGCCTGGACCTGAAGGCGGCCATGGAGGCGGCCAACGACGACGTCTCGAAGGTCGGCAGCACGAAGCTGCTCCAGCTCATCGGCACCCAGCAGCGCAAGGACGCCACCAACAACCTCGTGAGCTACGTCAGACCCAGTGCGGCGTCGACCTGACCCAACTGGGTAGCTGATCCGGGACCCGGGCCTCAGCCGACGACCGGGGCTCCGGCCGCCGGTTCATGGCTTGCGGGCGACCGCGGCCAGCATCGCGATGCGCTGCGGGTCGGCGCCGGCGTCGACCAGTTCTCCGCCGCGCCACTGGGAGACCCAGACCAGGCCCGGCTCCACCAGGTCCAGGCCAGCGAGGAACCGCGCGATACCGGCCCGGTCGCGCAACGCCCCGCCCCGTGACGTGCTGCGCTGGTACACGGCGCCGACCGCGTCGTACTGCTCCCGGTCGAAGGTCTCGATGGTGCCGTGGGAGAGCGCCAGGTAGCTGCCGCTCGGCAGGGCCGCGATCAGCTCGGCGACGGCCGGGTATGCGCGGTCGTCGGGTACGAACGGGAGCATGGACAGCAGTAGCAGGCCTGTCGGGCGACCGAGGTCCATTGTGGACCGCAAGTCCGGGTGGTCCAGGATCGCCCGTGGCTGCGTCAGGTCCCCGAGGATCGCCCTGGCGTCCGGGTTGCCGGCCAGGATGTGCTGGCTGTGCGCCACCGCGACCGGGTCGGTGTCGACGTAGACCACGCGGGCCGGCGGGTCGACCCGCTGCGCGATCTCGTGCACGTTGCCGACGGTCGGGATGCCCGAGCCGATGTCGAGGAACTGGCGGATCCCCTGGTCCAGCAGGTACATGACGGCGTGGCGGAGGAAGGCGCGGTTGGCGCCGGCGATCTCCCGCACGTTCGGGATCGCGGCGATCACCTGCTCGGCGGCCACCCGGTCCACCGCGAAGTTGTGCGAACCGCCCAGATAATAGTCATACATCCGGGCCGGGCTGGGTCGTTCGATGTCGACGCCCCGCGCCCACTCGTCATCCACCACGAGATGGTTCTATCAGGATCACTCGGGCCTGAGCCAGAGCACCCCCAACGGCGGTACCCTCAGGGTCGCCGACGCGGGCAGCCCGTGCGACGGTACCGGCTGCGCCTCGACCACCCCCAAGTTGCCCACGCCCGAGCCGCCGTAGGTGTCCGCGTCGGTGTTCAGTACCTCGACCCAGCGGCCGGCGCGGGGCAGCCCGATCCGGTACCCCTCGTGCGGCAGGGCCGAGAAGTTGGCCACACACACGAGGCACGAGCCGTCCGAGCCGAAGCGGGCGAAGGCGGCGGTGTTGTTGCCGGCGTCGTCGCCGACGATCCAGCGGAACCCGTCCGGCGTGATGTCCTGCGTCCACAGCGCGCCGTTCGCGCGGTACGCCCGGTTGAGGTCGGCCACCATGCGCATCAGGCCGTCCCGGGCCGGGTCCTGCAGCAGGCCCCAGTCCAGCCCGCGGTCCTCGCTCCACTCCCGGTCGTCGCCGAGTTCGCAGCCCATGAACAGCAGTTGCTTGCCCGGGTGCGCCCACATGTAGGCCAGCAGCGCCCGGGTGTTGGCCAGCTTCTGCCACATGTCGCCGGGCATCTTGCCCAGCAGCGACCCCTTGCCGTGCACCACCTCGTCGTGGCTGATCGGCAGCACGTAGTTCTCGCTCCACGCGTACACCAGCGAGAAGGTGAGCTGGTTGTGGTGGTGCTGCCGGTAGACCGGGTCCTTGCCGGCGTACGCGAGCGTGTCGTGCATCCAGCCCATGTTCCACTTGAAGCCGAAGCCGAGCCCACCGTCCGATGTGGACCGCGTGACACCCGGCCACGCGGTGGACTCCTCGGCGATCATTGCGATGCCGGGGTGCAGCTTGTACGCGGTCGCGTTGGCTTCCTGCAGCATGGCGATCGCTTCGAGGTTCTCCCGGCCGCCGTACCGGTTGGGTGCCCACTCGCCCTCCTTGCGGGAGTAGTCGAGGTACAGCATGGAGGCGACCGCGTCCACCCGCAGACCGTCCACATGGAACTCCTCGAGCCAGTACAGGGCGCTGGCGACGAGGAAGTTGCGCACTTCGGTGCGGCCGTAGTCGAAGACGTAGGTCCCCCAGTCGGGGTGCTCGCCGCGGCGCGGGTCGGCGTGCTCGTAGAGGGGGGTACCGTCGAACCGCGCCAGGGCCCACTCGTCGCGCGGGAAGTGCGCCGGTACCCAGTCCAGCAGTACCCCGATGCCGGCCTGGTGCAGGGTGTCCACGAGGTACCGGAAGTCGTCCGGCGAACCGAACCGGGCGGTTGGCGCGAAGTACCCGGTCACCTGGTAACCCCAGGAGCCGCCGAACGGGTGCTCCATGACCGGCAGGAACTCGACGTGCGTGAAGCCCAGCCGCAGCACGTACTCGGTCAGCTGCTGGGCCAGGTCCACATAGGACAGCCCGGGGCGCCAGGAGCCGAGGTGCACCTCGTAGACGCTCATCGGCTCCTCGTGCGGCGCCCGTCCGGCGCGCGCCGCCAGCCACTCGGAGTCGCCCCACTGGTAGGTCGACTCGAACACGACCGAGGCGGTGCGCGGCGGTACCTCGGTGTGCTGGGCGAGCGGGTCGGCCTTGTCCCGCCAGGCGCCGTCCGGGCCGAGGATCCGGTACTTGTAACGGTCGCCCGGCGACGCCCCGGGTACGAACAGCTCCCACACGCCGCTGCCGCCCATCGAGCGCATCGGCCAGCCGTCGTAGGGTCCCCAGCCGGTGAAGTCGCCGATGACCCGCACCGCGCGGGCGCTGGGCGCCCATACCGCGAACGCCACCCCGTCCTTCTGCGGCCGGGCGCCCAGGGCGGTCCACAGCCGCTCGTGCCGCCCCTCGCCGATCAGGTGCAGGTCCAGCTCGCCGACGGTCGGCGGGTACCGGTACGGGTCGTCGACCCGCTGGCCGTCCACGTCCAGCGCGTACTCCACGACGGTACCCGGGACGGTCGCCTCGAAGACTCCGGCCTCGTGGACCTTCTCCATCGGGTACCGGTCGGCTCCGGCGAGCACCGCGACGGAGCCCGCGCCGCGCCGGTACGCCCGGATCACCGTGTGGTCCCCGCTCGGGTGCGCGCCGAGCAGCGCGTGCGGGTCGTACGCCTCGCCCGAGGCAAGCTGCTCGATCGTCATGTGAGGCTCCCGAAGCGGTGCACGGTGAGGACGTGTGCCGGTTGTTCGTAGGGGTCCAGCCGCACCGCGTTGCGCTGCCCCCAGTCGAAGGTCTGCCCGGTCAGCTCGTCGCGGACCGTGAACCGGTCCGGCCAGTCGAGCCCGAGGGCCGGCATGTCCAGTGTGGTGTTCGCCCACTGGGTGTGGGCCGGATCGAACGAGCAGATCACCAGCACGGTGTTGCCGGAGGCCTGGTCCCGCTTCGACCAGCACAGCATCTCCGGGTTGTCCAGCTCGTGGAAGCGCAGGTTACGCAGCCGGCGCAGGGCCGGGTTGTCGCGCCGGATCCGGTTGAGCCGCGCGATGAACGGCGCCATCGAGCGGCCGGCCGCCTCGGCGCCCGCCCAGTCCCGCGGGCGCAGCTGGAACTTCTCGTTGTCCAGGTACTCCTCCGCGCCCGGCCGGGCCACGTGCTCGTACAGCTCGTACCCGGCGTACAGGCCCCAGGACGGCGACAGCATGCTGGCCAGTACCGCCCGGATGTGGAACATCGGCGGGCCGCCGTGCTGCAGCGTCTCGTGCAGGATGTCCGGGGTGTTCGGCCAGAAGTTGGGCCGCATCCAGTCGACCGAGGCGACCAGCTCCTCGCAGTAGGCGCGCATGTCGGCGGCCGTGGTGCGCCAGGTGAAGTACGTGTACGACTGGGTGAAGCCGACCTTGCCCAGCCCGTTCATCATGGTGGGCTTGGTGAACGCCTCGGCCAGGAAGATGACGTCCGGGTCGGCCTTCCTCACCTCGCCGATCAGCCAGTGCCAGAAGTCGACCGGCTTGGTGTGCGGGTTGTCCACCCGGAACGCCTTGATGCCCAGGCCGACCCAGTGCAGCACGATCCGCAGCACCTCCGCGCGGATGCCCTCAGGGTCGTTGTCGAAGTTGAGCGGGTAGATGTCCTGCTACTTCTAGGGTGGGTTCTCCGCGTACGCGATCGAGCCGTCCGGCTTGTGGGTGAACCACTCCGGGTGCTCGGTGACCCAGGGGTGGTCCGGCGCGCACTGCAGCGCCAGGTCCATGGCGACCTCCAGGCCGGCCCGCTGTGCGGCGGCGATGAAGTCCCGGAAGTCCGCCTCGGTACCCAGGTCGGGGTGGATCGCGTCGTGCCCGCCCTCCTCGGCGCCGATCGCCCACGGCGAGCCCACATCGTCCGGGCCGGCGACCAGTGCGTTGTTCGGGCCCTTGCGGTTGACCCGGCCGATCGGGTGGATCGGCGGCAGGTACAGGATGTCGAAGCCCATCGCGGCGACCCCGGGCAGCCGCGACGTCGCGGTGGCGAAGGTGCCGTGCCGCGGCGGCTTCGCGGGCACGGCCGGCTCGCCGTTCGCCGGCCGGGCCGCGGCAGTGCCCTCTGAGCGCGGGAAGAACTCGTACCACGCGGAGAACAGCGCCCGCTCCCGGTCCACCCACAGCTCGTACGGGTCCGACGCGGTGACCAGTTCGCGTACCGGGTACGCCCACATCAGGTCGGCCAGGTCGAGGGCGGGGGAGATGCGGGGGAACAGCGGCAGGCTGTCGTCGGCCAGCGCGTCGGCCGCGCCGATCACCCGCTTGCGGCGGTCCTCGGGTACCAGCGAGGACGCGCTGGTCAGGATGATCCGCCCCTCCGCCAGGTCGTTGGCCAGCTCGGCGATGCCCTGCCCGGCGCCGACCTTCTTCTGCACCGCGTCGCGCCAGGTCAGGTACGGGTCGGCGAACGCCTCGACGCGGAACGTCCAGGTGCCGACCGCGTCGGGCGCGATGGTGGCGTGCCAGCGGTCCTGGACGGCGGGGTCGGGCGCCATCCGCGTGAAGGACCTGTCCCGCCCGTCCGGCCCCTGCCAGACCACGTTGCAGCCGAGAGCGGCGTGGCCCTCGCGGTAGGCGGTGGCGGCCACCGGTACCAGCTCGCCCACCACCGCCTTGGCCGGGTACCGGCCGCACTCGACGCGCGGCGTGATGTCCTCGATGGGGAAGCGTCCCGTCACCGTCTCAACGTAGACCAGCCTCGCCGAGATCTCTCGCGAGACCGGGCTAGGCCGGCCGGCCCAGCGCCTCCGCGTACACCGCCATGGTCCGCTCGGCAATCCGTGACCAGGAGAAGTGCTCGACCGCCCGGCGCCGGCCGGCACGGCCGAACTCCGCGGCCCGCTCCGGGTCCGCGAGCACGTCGTTGAGGGCGGCCGCGAAATCAGCCACAAACCGGTCCGGGTCCGTGGGCGTGCCCGTGCCGTCGGTGGCCTGTTCGATGGGTACGAGCAGCCCGGTCTCCCCGTCGACGACCACCTCGGGGATCCCGCCGGTCGCGGTCGCCACCACCGCGGTCTCGCACGCCATCGCCTCCAGGTTGACGATGCCCATCGGCTCGTAGATCGACGGGCAGGCGAACACCGTGGTGTGGCTGAGCACCTGGATGACCTCGTGCTTGGGCAGCATCTCTAGCACCCAGACCACCCCGTCGCGATTCGCCCTCAGCTCGGCGACCAGCCCCTCCACCTCGGCCGCGATCTCCGGGGTGTCCGGCGCGCCGGCCAGCAGCACGAGCTGCACCTCGGCCGGCAGCTCCCGGGCGGCGCGCAGCAGATAAGGCAGCCCCTTCTGCCTGGTCACCCGGCCCACGTAGGTCACGCTCGGCCGGTCCGGGTCGACGCCCAGCCGCTTCAGCACGCCGGTACCGGGGTCGGGCCGGTACTGCTGGGTGTCGATCCCGTTGTGGACCACCCGGATCCGGTCCGGGTCCACCTGCGGGTACGCGGCGAGCACGTCCCGGCGCATGCCCTCGGAGACGGCGACGACCGCGTCGGCCGCTTCGATGGCGGTGCGTTCGCACCACGAGGACAACGCGTACCCGCCGCCGAGCTGCTCCGCCTTCCACGGCCGCATCGGCTCCAGGCTGTGCGTGGTCACCACGTGCGGCACGCCGAACAGCAGCTTCGCCACGTGCCCGGCCAGGTTGGCGTACCAGGTGTGGCTGTGCACCAGGTCGGTACCCGCGCAGCCGGCCGCCATCGCCAGGTCCACGCCCATCGTCCGCAGCGCCGGGTTGGCCCCCTTGAGCTGGGGCGGCTCCGGGTAGCTGTAGACGCAGTCCTCGGAGCGGGCCGCCCCGAACGCGTGTACCCGCAGGTCCGCGTGGTCGCGCAGGTGCCGGGCCAGGTACTCGACGTGTACCCCGGCCCCGCCGTAGACCTCCGGGGGGTACTCCCGGGTCAGCAGGTCGATCCGAAGTCGGGGCGAGGATGGCGTCATAGCCGGTCACATTAAATGAACGCCGGCCTTTAGTCGCCTCCGCAGGCGTCGGCGACTAGACGAACGCCTGCCTTTTGTCGCCTCCGCAGGCGTCGGCGACTAGCGGGGATGGCCTTGGCTGGTTAGCGTCCGTGGCATGGGTAAGAAGGTGCTCGCCATCGTGCTGGCGGGGGGCGAGGGCAAGCGCCTGCTGCCCTTGACCGCGGACCGGGCCAAGCCGGCGGTCCCTTTCGGGGGGATCTACCGGATCATCGACTTCGTGCTGTCCAACCTGGCCAACGCCGGGTACCTGAAGATCGTCGTGCTGACCCAGTACAAGTCGCACTCGCTGGACCGGCACGTGAGCATGACCTGGCGGATGTCCAACCTGCTGGGCAACTACATCGCTCCGGTACCGGCACAGCAGCGCCTCGGCCCGCAGTGGTTCGCCGGCTCGGCGGACGCCATCTACCAGAGCCTCAACCTCGTGTACGACGAGCGCCCCGACTACGTGATCGTCTTCGGTGCCGACCACATCTACCGGATGGACCCGCGGCAGATGCTCGACGCGCACATCGCCTCCGGCGCGGCCGCCACGGTGGCCGGCATCCGCCAGCCGCTGTCCATGGCCGACCAGTTCGGGGTCATCGAGGTGGCCGGGGACGGTCACCGGATCGCGGCGTTCCGGGAGAAGCCGACGGACGCGGTCGGGCTGCCCGACTCGCCGAGCGAGATCTTCGCCTCGATGGGCAACTACATCTTCACCGCCGACGCGCTGATCGACGCGGTCAGCCGGGACGCCAAGGACCCGCACAGCCGGCACGACATGGGCGGGAACATCATCCCGTCGTTCGTGGAGCGGGGCGAGGCGTGCGTGTACGACTTCGGGGACAACGAGGTGCCCGGGAGTACGGACCGGGATCGAGGGTACTGGCGGGACGTGGGAACGCTGGACTCTTACTACGAGGCCCACATGGACCTCATCGCCATCCACCCGGTATTCAACCTGTACAACCACGAATGGCCCATCCTCACCGACTACCCGCCGTGGCCGCCCGCCAAGTTCGTGCACGGCTGGCAGGAGCGGGTCGGCCGGGCCGTCGGCTCGATGGTGTCCCCAGGCGTGGTGATCTCCGGCTCCCTCGTGGAGAACTCGGTCGTGTCGCCCAACGTGCGGGTGCATTCCTGGGCACATGTGGAGGGGTCGGTGCTGATGGAGGGCGTGGACATCGCCCGGCACGCGGTGGTGCGCAACGCGATCCTCGACAAGAACGTGCGGGTACCCGAGGGCGCCGAGATCGGTGTTGATCTGGAGCGCGACCGGTCCCGGTACACGGTGACCGAGAACGGTGTCGTGGTCGTCGGCAAGAACCAGAAGGTGGAGCCCTGATGGCGGCGAACCCGAGGGCCGGGCAGCCGGCCCAGCCGGAGGACCTAGTCGACCTGTCCGCCCTCGTGGCCGCATACCACGACGAGCACCCGGACCCGGCCGACCCGGCGCAGCAGGTCACGTTCGGTACCTCCGGGCACCGCGGGTCGAGCCTGAAGAAGTCGTTCAACGAGGACCATATCGTCGCGATCAGCCAGGCCATCTGCGAGTACCGGCGCGGTCAGGGGTACGACGGCCCGCTGTTCCTCGGCCGGGACACGCACGGGCTGTCCGAGCCGGCGACCGCGAGCGCGCTGGAGGTGTTCGCGGCCAACGGGGTGCTGGTGCTGCTCGACAGCCGGGACGGGTACACGCCGACTCCGGCGGTGTCGCACGCGATCCTCGGGCACAACCGGGGCGGCTCCGCCGGCGGAGCCGGCGCAGGCCAGGGCTCGCCAGCCGGCGTCGCCGACGGGGTCGTGGTCACGCCGTCGCACAACCCGCCGGAGGACGGCGGCTTCAAGTACAACCCGCCCAACGGCGGGCCGGCCGACACAGACGTGACGAAGTGGATCCAGGACCGGGCCAACGCGCTGCTCGCCGGCGGCCTCCGTGAGGTGCGCAGGATGCCGTACCCGGCGGCGGTCGCGGCGGAGACCACGAAGCGGTACGACTACCTGGCGTCCTATGTGGACGATCTGCCGGCCGCCATCGACCTGGACGCGATCCGGTCGGCCGGGGTACGCATCGGTGCCGATCCGCTCGGCGGCGCCAGCGTTGCCTACTGGGCGGCCATCGGCGAGCGGTACGGGCTGGACCTGACCGTGGTGAACCCGGCCGTGGACCCCACCTGGTCGTTCATGACGCTGGACGGCGACGGCCGCATCCGCACCGACTGCTCCTCGCCCAACGCGATGGCCTCGCTGATCGCGCAGCGCCAGCAGTACCAGATCGCCACCGGCAACGACGCCGACGCCGACCGGCATGGCATCGTCACCCCGGACGCCGGCCTGCTCAACCCGAACCACTACCTGGCCGTCGCGATCTCCTACCTGTTCCGGCACCGGCCGGGCTGGCCCTCCAGCGCGGCGATCGGCAAGACCCTGGTCTCGTCCACGATGATCGACCGGGTCGCGGCCGACCTCGACCGCCGCCTGATGGAGGTACCGGTCGGGTTCAAGTGGTTCGTTGCCGGGCTGCTGGACGGCTCGGTCGCCTTCGGCGGTGAGGAGAGCGCCGGGGCCTCGTTCCTGCGCCGCGACGGTGGACCGTGGAGCACCGACAAGGACGGCATCCTGCTGTGCCTGCTGGCCTCGGAGATCCTGGCCTGTACCGGCCGGACCCCGAGCGAGCACTACGCCGACCTGGTCAGCCGCTTCGGCGATCCGGTGTACGCGCGGCTGGACGTCCCGGCGAGCCGGGAGGAGAAGAAGGTGCTCTCCGGGCTGTCGCCCGACCAGGTCAGCGCCAAGGAACTGGCCGGCGAGCCGATCACCGCGACGCTCACCACGGCGCCCAGCAACGGTGCCGCGATCGGTGGGCTCAAGGTGTGCACGGAGTCGGGCTGGTTCGCGGCGCGACCGTCGGGTACCGAGGACGTCTACAAGATCTACGCCGAGTCGTTCCGGGGCCCTGACCACCTGACCCGCATCCAGGAGGAGGCCCGCGCGGTCGTTTCGGACGCCTTGGGCGCCAGCTAACCTCGCCTGGCGCCGTCGGCAATGGCGCCGTCAGGCTTGGCGCCGTCCGGCGCGGTACCGGGCACGGCGCCGTCGTGGCCGGAGGACGCCTTCGTCAACTGGTCGAAGAAGCGCAGCAGCTCGACAGGGAAGGGCATCACCAGGGTGCTGTTCTTCTCCGCCGCCACGTCGACGACCGTCTGCAGCAGCCGCAGCTGGAACGCGCCCGGGGTCTGGGCCATCGCGCGGCCCGCGTCGGCCAGCCGGCGGGATGCCTGGAACTCGCCGTCCGCGGCGATGACCCGGGCCCGCCGCTCCCGCTCGGCCTCGGCCTGCCGGGACATCGAGCGCTTCATGGAGTCGGGCAGGGAAACGTCCTTGACCTCGACCCGCTCGATCAGCACGCCCCAGGGCTGCTCGGTCGGCGCGTCGATCGCCGACTTCAGCTCCGCGTTGACCCGTTCCCGGTCGGACAGCAGGGTGTCGAGGTCGGTGCGGCCGATCACGGAACGCAGCGCTGTCTGCGCCACCTGCAGTACGGCGGCGGTGTAGTCGCGCACGTTGACCAGCGCCTTGACCGGGTCGACCACCCGGAAGTAGACGACCGCGTCGACCGTCAGGGTCACGTTGTCGCGGGTGATGGCGCCCTGCGCGGGTACGCCCACCACGGTGGTCTGGAGGCTCACCTTCACCATGCGGTCGGCGACCGGGACGATCAGGCGCAGACCGGGCTGCCGCACCCCGCCCAGTACCCGACCGAAGCGGAACACGATGCCGCGCTGGTACTGCTGGACCATGCGCAGGCTCAACGACAGCGCCAGCAGCAACAGCACGGCCACGACAACCACGACCACGATGAGGCCGACGACGGCGGTACTCATGACACGCGCGCATACCCGTCCCTGCGGGAACAATGCGCGGACAAACCAGCCGGTGCTCAACCGACGCGGGACTGAGGCGGCCTGGGCCGGTCAGTCGAGGAGGGCGGCGAGCAGGCGTGGCTTCTCGGCGGCCAGCCAGGCCTGGCGCCGGCGGATCGCGTCGCCGACGCCCTCGGCCCACATCCGCGCCCAGCCGCCGCCCAGCGTCTGCGCCGACGCCTTCATCCGCAGCCAGGTCACGTCCGCGCGCTCGACGCCCAGGTCCGGCAGCGCCAGCCGCTGCGCCTCGGTCAGCCCGTACCCGTCGGCGAAGACGCGCAGCCGGGCCGCCTGGTCGATGCCGGCCCAGGTGGGGTACACGTCCTCGTCCGGGCGCAGCGGTACCCAGTGCATCGCGGTGTTGTAGGCGTCGAGCAGCCGGGGAGCCGGCCCGGCCAGGTCGAAGTCGACCAGGCCGACGGCGCGCCCGTCGCGGACCACCGTGTTCTGCGGCGTGACGTCCAGGTGCGTCACGATCTCCGGGGTCAGCTCGGGTACCGGCACGGTCAGCGGTACCAAATCGCGGCGCCACACCGTACCGTCCGGGGCGGCGAAGCCGCGATCCGCCAGGTACCCCTCCGACGCCGCGTGCAGGCGGCGCAGCAGCCGCCCGACGCTGGCCAGCAGCTCGTCGCTCGCGGCCCAGCGCTCCGGCGGGTCGCCGGGCACCTGGCCGTCGAGGTAGGTCAGCACGTCGCGCCCGAGGTCGTCGCGGCCGAGGTACCGGGGGCTGCCGTCGAAGCCGGCCCGTTCGAGGTGGTCGAGGTACCCGGCGACGGCAAGGCTCTGCGGCTGGTGCGGGCGGCGGACCGTACCCCCGACCCGGACCACGCCCTCGGTGACGTCACCGCGTGGAAGCTCCACCTCCGGCTCGGTCCCCGGCTGCGCGTAACGCCGCCGCGCCAGATCGTCGGTCACCGGCGGAGCCTACCCGCTGGATCATCCATTCGGCCATTGCGCCCCGAAGCGGCGGACGTGCTAGCCTCTGCCGGTTTTCGCCGTGGTCGATACGGCGACCGGACAAACGGAGACGGGGTACCTATGGCGATCCGCCGTGCGACGCAGAAGAAGCAGGTTATCGAGAAGCTCACTGCGGTCGCCCCGCCCGGGGAGACCTTCATCGCCTGCGTGCATTGCGAGACCGGCCCGAGCCCGTGGCTGAACGCGATCTTCGACGAGGTGCCGTTCCTCGGCATGATCGTGGCGCTGACCCGCCAGTTCTACTTCATCACGCTGACCAACACCTCGGTGGTCATCAACTCCGCGAACCGGTTCACCAACCGGCCGGGTGACGTGGTCTACTCGTTCCCCCGCAACGCGGTCCCGGTCACCAGCGTGAAGCGGGCCGCGGTGTGGAGCACGCTGTACCTCCAACTGCCGGACAAGCCGAAGCCGACCCGGCTGAACATCCACCGGTACTGGCGCGGCGAGTTCGACCAGATCCTCGCGGCGCTGCCGGCCGCGCAGGTACCGCCGCAGCAGGCGGGTGAGCCCGCCCAGGTCTGAGCGACAGCACGCACTCCGGCCCGCGCCCGACTCCACGGGCGTGGGCCGGTCGCGTTCCCGGGGACCGGCCGGAAAATTCCTTCTCCCGGTGCGATGAGCCCGGCCCCCCTCGCCGGTACGTACCGGTGGGCCTCTCAGGGCCACGGGGAACGCAAGCGATGAGGAGAGAACCATGACCGAGACCCGAGCGCAGGATGTGGCCGCGATCAAGGGCGTCCTGGAAAGCCTCTACAAGGCCTGGGACGCGGGCGACGCCGACGCCTTCGTCGCGGACTACACGCCGGACGCGACCGCCATCCTCCCCGGCTCGTACCGCAGGTCCAGGGACGAAGTCCGGGAGAGCATGGCCGCCGGCTTCGCGTCCTTCCTCAAGGACACCACGACCGTCAACACGCTGGACAGCATCCGCTTCCTGGGCGAGAGCGTCGCGATCGTGGTGAGCGAGACGGGCATCGAGTTCCCGGGCGAGACGGAGGTCCCCGCCGAGCGGATGGTGAACGCGACCTGGGTGCTGGAGAAGCGCGACGGTGCCTGGCTCGTCGCGGCGTACCACAACAGTCCGGCCGTAATGCCCAGCTGACGCCCGGCCGGCCCGGGTTCGCGCGCAGCGGCCGAGCCCCGTCCTGTCCGGGGCGGGGCTCCGCTCCGTTCAGCGCCGTGCCCGGGTCGTGAACCTGAGCGTGGCCGGGCCCGCTGAGGCGACGGACGCGATCGTGTCGTACCCGGCTGGCAGGCTGCCGGCCATGACAACCGCACTGATGCTCATTGACGCCCAGCGGAACATGCTCGAGGGCGGTGAGGCCATTCCCGACGCCAGCCGGGTCCGGCCGTCGCTGGAGTCGCTGCTGACCCGTGCCCGGTCCCAGGGCGTGGCAGTCGTCCACGTGCAGAACGACGGCCCGGCGGGGTCCGTCGACGAGCCGCACACCGAGGGCTGGGAGCTCGTCCTGCCGCCCGCCGACGGGGAGATCGTGGTCCGCAAGGACCAGTTCGACACCTTCACGGCCAACCCGGCGCTGGCGGACCACCTGCGCGCGCTCGGCGTGGCACGGGTGGTCGTCGCCGGCATGCAGAGCGAATACTGCGTGCTGGAGACCGGGCGGTCTGCTCTCGGGCTCGGCTTCGAGGTCGTGCTGGCCGCCGGGGCGCACGGGACCTATGACGACGACTCCTCCGCCGCCGACATCTCGGCCGGGGTGGAGAAGGAGCTGTCGGGCAGCGGCGCGATGGTGCGGCCGTACGAACAGATCCGGTTCGCGGGGGACTGAGTGGTCAGGCGTGGCGGCCGGTGCCCTCGACCAGGCCCGGCACGGGCCGCCACGCCGCCTCGTTGTCCACATCGGACCGTGCGGTCGCGCGTACCACGTACGGGTGGGGCGCCATCGCACTCTCGTTGCCGGGCAACGCCGCGACACACCAGGCGTGCAGCCGGACGAGGTCCACCGGGCCCCGGTGTGCCGGTACCACGTAGCCCACCTGCCGCGAGCCGGGCAGTGAGGCGAACACCGCCGCCGCCCGTACCGACGGCAGCCCCGCGAGTACCCGGCGCGAGGCGGCCGGATGCACCCAGCACAGGTCGGTGACGACCCAGCCCCCGTCGCGCTCGGGTGCCGACAGACCCGCCACAGTGGACAGTTCCGCCAGCGGTACCGTCCGGAGCGCGGCGGTCACCAGCAACCGCTTTAGGCCCGACAGGAACGTGGCGATCTCGGGTCGCGCGCTCGGACGGCCTGCGCCCGCGTGCCCTGTACGTGCTGCCCGACTTCGCCACCCGTCGGGCGCCAGCCTGGACGTGCCGACCCGGCAGCGCCTGCTGGACGTGGCGGATGAGGAGGACCTGCTGGTCCTGGACGACGACCCGTACGGCCTGTTCGGAGTCGACGATCCGGCCACGGCCGCGCCTGAAGGCGTTGGACATCCGGCAGCGGGTTGTCTACCTCGGCTCGTTCGCGAAGTCGGTGTTCCCGGGTGCGCGGGTCGGCTTCCTGGTCGCCGACCAGACCGTGGTGGACCCGGCGGGCCGGCGCACCCCTGCTGGCCGACGAGCTGTCGACGGTCAAGAGCATGCTGACGGTGAACACCGCGCCGATCGCGCAGGCGGTCGTCGATGTCCGGCCGCTACGACGAGACGGACGCGCACTACCAGCGGGTACTCGACCTGGACCGGCAGGCCGGGGACCGCGCCGGGCAGGCGCACACCCACCAGCAGTTGGCGTACCTGTGGGAGCGGCAGCGCGACCTGCCGAGGTCACTCGGGCACGCGGAGGAGGCGCTGGCCCTGTACCGGCAGGACGGCCACGAGCGCGGGGAGGCGATCGCGCTGGGCAAGGTCGGCTGGTACCAGACGCTGCTGGGCGACCACCGGCGGGCGGTCGACCTACTGCGCGAGCTGGGTGCCCGGTACGAGCAGACGGTGAGCCTGCGCCACCTCGGCGACCTGCACGTCGCGGCGGGCGACCCGGAGGCGGCGCGAGCGGCGTTCGCCGAGGCGCTGGAGGTCCTCGCCGACCTCGACCACCCGAAAGCCGAAGCGGTGCGGGCCACGCTGAGCGAGCTCCGGCATTAGACACCCCGGGTATATACGCGAGGTATACCCTCGGTGTATGGTGTCGGCATGAGCGAGCGCCAGCGAGCGAAAAAGAGATACAGCACAGTCGTGCCTCATGGCGTCGGCGAGCGGAGCGAGGCGGCGGCATGAGCGTCCCTCTCACCCTCCTCGGCCTGCTCGAACGCGAGCCCAGCCACGGGTACGACCTGAAGCGCGACTACGACACCTACTTCGGCCGAGGCCGCCCCCTGCCCTTCGGGCAGGTCTACGCCACCCTCGGGCGGCTGGCCCGGGACGGAAAGGTGGTGATCGGCGAGGTCGGGCCGGGCGAGGGCCCGGACCGCAAGCGCTATGTCATCACCGAGCTGGGCGCGACCGAGGTGCAGGCCTGGCTGTCCGAGCCCGTCGAGCCCGAGCCGCACCTGCAGACCGTGCTGTTCGCCAAGGTCGTGCTGGCGCTCATGCTGGGCCGCCCCGCCGAGGAGTACCTGGATGCACAGCGCGCCGCCCACCTGCGCCGGATGCGGCAGCTGACGGAGATCAAACGCGGCGACAACCTGGTCGACGGCCTGCTGGCTGACCACGGCCTGTTCCACCTGGAGGCCGACCTGCGCTGGATCGAGCTGACCACCGCGCGGCTGGACGCGCTCGCGAGGATGGTGGTGCGGTCATGAGCGCCTACGTCGAGGCGCGCGACACGATGATGTCCTTCGGTGAGACGCCCGCGCTGCGCGGCGCGAGCCTCGCGGTCGAGCGCGGCGAGATCCTGGCCATCATGGGCCCGAGCGGCTCGGGCAAGTCCACGCTGCTGCACTGCCTGGCCGGCATCCTGGTACCCGGATCCGGCGAGATCTGGTTCGACGGGCAGCGGGTCGACACGCTCGCCGAGACCCGGCGCAGCACCCTGCGGCGCGACCGCTTCGGCTTCGTGTTTCAGTTCGGCCAACTGGTACCCGAGCTGACCGCCGAGGAGAACGTCGCCCTGCCGCTGCTGCTCGGCGGGGTACGTCGCGGACCGGCGCTGCGCCAGGCCCGGACCTGGTTCGAACGGCTGGACATCGGGGGGCTCGAGGGTCGGCGCTCCGGTGAGCTGTCCGGCGGGCAGGCGCAGCGGGTCGCGCTGGCCCGCGCGATGGTCTCCGGACCCGAGGTGCTGTTCGCCGACGAGCCCACCGGCTCGCTCGACTCGCTCACCGGCGAACAGGTCATGAACCTGCTCGTGACTACCGCCCGGGAGCAGGGCACCACCGTCGTCCTCGTCACCCACGAGCCGCGGGTGGCGGCCTACGCCGACCGGGAGGCCATGGTGCGCGACGGGCGGGTCACAGTACCGGCGCCGGAACCGGTGGCGTCATGATCCGCTTCGGGCTCCGGCTGGCCCTGGCGAGCGGACGGGAGGCGGCCATCCGCCTGATGACCATCGCACTGGCGGTCACGCTCGGCGTCGGGCTGCTGCTCACCAGCCTGGCCGGTATCAACGCGGTCTTCTCCCAGAATGCCCGGTACGCCTGGCTCAACACCGGGGTCGCCAGCGCACAGATACAGTCCACAACGGACGGAGGTACCGGCCAGTCCACAACGGACCCGGTCTGGTGGTTGGTTCGCGGCGACTACTTCGAGGGCCAGACCGTGGGCCGCGTCGACGTCGCGGCCACCGGCCCGGACTCACCGGTACCTCCGGGGATCCCGGCCCTGCCCGGGCCGGGCGAGTACTACGCCTCGCCCGCGCTCAGCAGGCTGCTGGCGGACCGGCCCGCCGGCGTGCTCGGCGACCGGTTCCCGGGACACCAGGTCGGCACTATCGGCCCGTCCGCGCTGCCGTCCCCGGACACGCTGCTCGTCGTCGTCGGCCACACCGCCGACGAGATGTCCGGTCTGCCGGGCGCCCAGAAGGTCGACCACATCGCCGCCACCGCACCGGACCACTGCGACAACTGCTTTGTCGGGATACGCAAGGCCGGCATCGTCCTCATCCTGTCCGTCGTGGCCGCGGCGCTGCTGTTCCCCGTGCTCATCTTCATCGGCGCGGCGACCCGCTTGAGCGCGACCCGACGGGAACAGCGGTTCGCGGCGATGCGCCTGGTCGGCGCGACGCCCCGGCAGGTGACGCTCGTGGCGGCCGTCGAGTCCACCGTCGCGGCGGTCATCGGTACCGCTGCGGGGTTCGGACTGTTCGCGCTGCTACGACATCCGCTCGCGGCGATACCGTTCACCGGGGCGCCGTTCTACCCGGCCGACCTGTCGCTCAACCTCGCCGACATCCTGGCCGTGGCGCTCGGGGTACCGGTGGGCGCCGCGGTCGCCGCCCGGCTGTCGCTGCGCCGCGTACAGATCTCGCCGCTCGGAGTCACCCGCCGGGTCACCCCGCGCCCGCCCCGCTGGTACCGCCTGATCCCGCTGGCGGCCGGGCTCGGCGAGCTGGCCTGGTTCATCAACCACCCCCGGCCGCGGACCGGCACCGGTCAGGCGGAGGTGTTCGTGCCGGGCATCCTGGTCACGATGGCGGGGCTGGTCATCGCGGGCCCGTGGCTGACCATGGTCGGCGCGCGGCTGCTGGCCCGCCGCTCCGGTCGGCCCGCCGGGCTCATCGCGTCCCGGCGCCTGGCGGACAACCCGCAGGCGGCGTTCCGGGCGATCAGCGGCGTGGTGCTCGGACTGTTCGTCACGACCACCGCGATCGCCGTCATCACCAGCATCGAGGCCCACCGCGGCGCGCACAACGACAGCTCGCTGGCCAGCACCGCGATGGAGGCGGACTTCTGGCCGCACGACTCCACGTACGCCGACGCGACCTCGGTACCCGGCACGGTGCTCGACCAGCTGCGGTCGGTACCGGGCGTGCGCAGCGTGACGGTGGTCCGGCGCAACGACCAGGCCTTCGCACCGGTGGTAGGAACGGGCGTCGATCCGGGGCCGCGGGTCGAGCCGGGTTTGGTGCTCTGCGCGGACCTGGCGCGGGACCCGTCGCTGGGCCACTGCGCCGGCGGGGCCACCGTCGCCCAGGTGCCGCCGGGGTTCCAGCGCTACGACGCGCCCTCCGGAGCCGGAACGGTGTTCCCGGCCGCGGCGGTCGGCGCCGACCAACTGGCGCGGCTGCCGGTCCTGTCGGTGGTAGCCAACACCGACGGCTCGGCCGCGGCGCGCGAACGGGTGCGGACGGTGCTGGAGCTGGCCTACCCGGGCGCGACCCACCCACCGTCCACACAGGACGACGGCCGCACCGACCAGACGAAGACGATGACGCAGTGGGAGCAGCTGGCCAACGTGGTCATCCTGGCCACCCTGCCGATCGCCGGGTGCAGCCTCGCGGTGAACGTGGCCGGTGGGCTCAGCGAGCGCAAGCGCCCGTTCAGCCTGCTGCGGCTGACCGGGGTGCCGCTGCGCGTGCTGCGTCGGGTGGTCGCGCTGGAGAGCGCGGTACCGCTGCTGGCGGTCGCGGCCGTCGCGATCGGTACCGGACTGCTCGCCGCGCACCTGTTCCTGCGCGCGCAGCTGCAGTACAACCTGCACGCACCCGCGGGCGGGTACTACGCCATCGTCGCGATCGGGCTGGTCGCGTCGCTGGCCATCATTGCCGCGACGCTGCCGCTGCTGGAACGCATGACCGGCCCGGAGACGGCCCGCAACGACTGACGGATCA
This sequence comes from uncultured Micromonosporaceae bacterium, assembly GCA_964645345.1. Lineage (GTDB taxonomy): Bacteria > Actinomycetota > Actinomycetes > Mycobacteriales > Micromonosporaceae > Rugosimonospora. Next base: position 35,048 of record CAZYCD010000005.1, on the reverse strand, counting down.
GCGGCGGTCGGGGAGGTGGATGTTGTATCCGCCCGCCTCGACCGTCGTCAGTCGCGTGTGGCTGCCGGAGGCTCGGCGCAGGAAGGCCTCGTCGACCGCGGAGCCGACCGGGAAGACATAGGCGGGGTGCGCGCTGCGCCGCACCATGTCCCGGTACGGCAGGTACCGGTCGAGGCCGGGGGACAGGTCTTTGGCCAGTACGGCGCAGACGATCCGTTCCCGGGTGGCGTAGGTGAGCCGGTCGCAGGTCTTGTACTCGCTGTAGACGCGGTCCGCGCCGAGCCGGTCGAGGGCCGCGATCAGCTCCGCCTGCCGGGCCTGCTGGCGCCGGTACCCGGGGACCGCACCGGCCACCGCTACGGTCGCCACCACGGCGGTCGCCGTGATGACGGCAAGCGCCGACCGCGCGGGCAGCCGCCAGCGCGGCCGCCCGCGATCGGTGGCCAGCCGCCACAACGGCCAGAGGACCGCGGGCAGCGACAAGAGCATCGGGTGGAGGTACCGGGCGCTCTCGATGGGGGTATCGGCCGAGTTGCCGCTGTGCACGTAGGCGACCAGGGTCGCGGCAGCGGCCAGCAGGAGGGCGAGCCGGCCCAGTTCGCGCCGCCGGGCGTCACCGGTCGCGCGGCGCACGCCCAGCAGCGCGAGCACCGTCGCCAGGACCAGCAGGGCGGGGTACGCCACGCCCCAGGCCATGACCGCGGGCGCGCAGTGCGAGGGCGCGCACAGACCGCTCGCCATGGGTACCCCGACCAGCACGCCGCCGTGCAGGTGCTCGGCCAGCGGCCCGTACCCCGGCAGGCTGAGCCGGCGGTACACGGACAGGCTGTCCATCCCCCGCGGGGCGGTCAGGTTGTAAGCGATCAGCGGCGCCGCGCCGAGCACGGCACCGGCGAGCAGCCAGAGACCGGCCGCGCCGCGCAGTTCGCGCCCGCACCCGACGGCGAGCAGCAGACCGGCGACGGCCACGTACGGCAGCACCAGCCAGTCGGTCCACGCGCACACCCCGGCCACCAGGCCCCAGGCGCCGAAGGCCCACAGCCGGGCCGAACCTCGCGCTGCCGCGGCCGCGGCCAGCCGCACCGCAAGCAGCATCAGCAGCGCGGCCGCCGGCAGGATTTCCGGGTACCCGCCGGCCACGATCAGCTCGTTCTTCAGCACCCGGTCGGCGCCCAGCGACAGCAGTGCCACGGTCAGCACGGCGAGCCCGGGCGTGAACAGCGCCACGGTCAGCCGGTACGCCAGCAGCAGGAAGGCCGCGAAGAACAACAGGGTCACCACGCGGAGCACCGGTACCGGCGTGCCGAACAGGCGTACCAGGGGCGCCGCGAGGTACGCCTCGAAGGTACCCATGTAGGACTGGCCGTAGAACCACACCGGATGGTCGGTACCCCGGCCGATGTGCAGGGCCGCGAGTCCCATGGTGGCCTCGTCGCTGTTGGTCGGTGGCACACCCAACAGGATGAAAACCAGTCGTAGGCCGACGCCGGCTGTGCCGATGGCCAGCGCGGCCAATCCCGACCGTGACACCAGGCTGTGGGTGCGCGGACCGGTGACCTCGGCGCTCTGAGCCGGCGCCACGGCAAGGTCATCGGCAACATCCGCGGCGGTCTGATGCACCAGGAAAGGCTACCCGTTTTGTCGGCGCACCGCGTCAATACGACGTCTGTCGATGCCCGGTACCGGAGGCCGGTTACCGGCCGGGGGCGGTCGCGCTGAACGGCGACCAGCCGTACGACGTGGTCAATAGTTGGTGGCCCGCGCCCGGGGCGACCGGCACTGCCTGACCGGACAGTCAGCCCTGACCGAGGGCTCAGCAAGGCGGATCGCGCGACGGGTCCGGACCCCGCGAGGTCCGGACCCGTCGGCGGGTGACTCAGCGGTGCGCCAGGCTCGCGGCATCCCGGGCCGCGCCCGTCTCCACCGCATCCGCATCGGCCGGAGTCGGCTCCGGCTGGCGGCCCAGCCGGCTGGGCCACCAGATCCGCTTGCCGATGTCCAGGTTCAGCGCGGTGACCAGGATGGACCGGACGATCATCGTGTCCAGCAGCACGCCGAACGCGACCGCGAAGCCGATCTCGGCGAACGCCACCAGCGGCAGCGTGGCGAGCACCGAGAAGGTACCGGCCAGGACCAGCCCGGCCGAGGTGATCACGCCACCGGTGGCGGCCAGGCCGATCAGGGCGCCCCGGCGGGTACCGTGCTGGACCGCCTCCTCGCGGACCCGGGTCATCACGAAGATGTTGTAGTCGATGCCCAGTGCCACCAGGAACACGAAGACGAACAGCGGGAAGGACGTGTCCACCCCGGCGAAGCCGAGCAGGTGATCGAAGATCAGCGCGCTGGCACCGAGTGCCGCCCCGAAGGACAGCACCACCGTTGCCACCAGGATCAGCGGCGCGATGACGGCCCGCAGCAGCACGCCGAGGATCACCAGCACCACGAGCAGTACCAGCGGGATGATCAGGTCGCGGTCGTGCGCCGCGGCCCGCTGGGTGTCCAGGACGATCGCGGTGTACCCGCCGACCTTGGCGTCCGGCGACACCGTGTGTACCGCGGTCCGCACCCGGTCCACCGTGTCCTGCGCGGCCCTGCTGTCGGGCGCGTCCTTGAGCGTGCCCTGCACCATGCTGTACCCGTTGGCGACCACCGGGTCGGCCGCCGAGGCGACTCCCGGCGTACCGGCGACGGCCGCCTGGATCGCGGCGGCCGCGCCCGCGGAGCCGATCACCACGACGGGCTGGCCCGAACCGGCGTCGAAATGTGCCGCCAGCATCTCCTCGCCGGCCACCGAGTCGGGGTGGCCCAGCATGGAGTTCTTGTTGGACAGCGGCCCGGCGTGCAGGTCGAACATGCCGGCCGCCATCGCGCCGAGGATCAGCACGGTGGCGATCCACACGGCCCGCGGGCGGCGCGCCACCCGCTTGCCGATCCGGGCCCACACGCCCCGCTCGGTCGGCTCCGGCGAGCCGAACCTCGGCCGGACCGGCCAGAACACCCACCGGCCGCAGATCACCAGCAGCGCGGGCAGCAGGGTGAGCATGGCCAGCAGGCCGACCGCGATGCCGAGCGCCGAGACCGGCCCGAGCCCCTTGGTCGAGTTCAGCTCGGCGACCAGCAGGCAGAGCATGCCGGCGACCACCGTGGCGGCGCTGGCCACGATCGCCGGCCCGGCCCTGTGCAGCGCGTACGCCATCGCCTCGTGCCGGTCCTCGTGCCGGCGCAACTCCTCGCGGTACCTGGCGACCAGCAGCAGCGCGTAGTCCGTGCCGGCGCCGAACACCAGGACCGTCAGGATGCCGGCGCTCTGCGCGTTGACCGTCAACCCGGCGTGCTTGGCAAGCAGGTAGATCACGGCCTGCGAGGCGGTCAGCGCGCCGCCGGCCGACAGGACCGGCAGCAGCCACAGCACCGGGCTGCGGTAGGTCAGCAGCAGGATCACCACGACCACGCCCACCGTCGCGTACAGCAGGCGGCCGTCGATGCCGGCGAACGCCTTCGCGGAGTCCGCCGCGCTGCCGGCCGGGCCGGTGACGTGCATCGTCAGGCCGTCGAGCGTCGGCTCGGAGATATTCTTGATCTTGTCGACGTCCTTGCCGAGCTGCTCCCAGCCGCCGTCGCCGACGGTGATCGGTACCAGCACCTGCAGCGCCTTGCCGTCCTTGGACGGCACCGGCCCGACAACCTTCTCGTCCACCCCGGGCAGGCCGCCGAAGGCGCTGGCGTCCTGCGCCACCTTGGCCTGGTCCTGCTGCGTGACGCCGGCCGACCGCTCGTAGACGATGATCGCGTACGCCGTGTCGTGCGCCTGGAACTTGCTCTGCAGGTTGATGACGGCGGTCGACTCGGCGCCCCCCGGCAGCCATGACGAGTTGTCGTTCTTCTCCGCGCCGGACAGCTTGCCGGCCATGGGGCCGAGCACCACGAGCACGATCAGCCAGAAGGCCAGCACGAGCCATTTGGTCCGGCGGCCGCATACGAGTGCGGCGAGCCGATGACCTCGGTCCATTGGGTTCCCCCCCGATCTGTGGGCCGGTATATGTAGACGGCCTACCTAACATCGAGACTGTATCGCATCTTCGTTACGGCCGATGATCGGGTAGGTGACATCCGCGCCTGGCCGGGTGACCGGGCGCTCGGCCACCTCAGCTACGACCTGATCCGCTCGTATCCGACGAGCGCGACGAGGAACGCGGTCAGGAGCCCGAGCGCGTCCAACGCGGGCATGAGCCGGGCGACGGGCAGCAGAACGAGGGCGATGCAGGCGGCGGCGACCTGGGCGCGTGCGGCGTGGCCGACCGTGAGGCGGAGAAACAGGATCCGGCCGATGAGGTACAGGACAAGCCCGCCGTAGAGCGCGGTCGTGGCGGTCCAGTCCAGTCGGGTCCCGGCGAGGTGTCCCGGGCCGGCGTGCGCGAGGTGATGGAGGATCTCCTCTACGCCCAGGGAGAGATAGATGATCCCGGCGATGAGCAGGAAATGCGTCAGCGAGTACGCGTTGACCGCGGTCCTGACCCTGCGTTGGCGCTCCATCCCCGCCAGCGCCCGCCCGGCCGGGGACGCGGCGACCACAAAGTAGAGCCACCACAGGCAGAAGGCCGCGAGCAGGCCGAGCAGCGCTCCGGACAGGACCGGCCAGCGGGTTACCGCCGCGCCCGCTCCTGCGCCCACCGATACCAGTGACTCGCCCAGGGCGATGATCAAGACCAGGCCGTGCCGCTCGGCAATGTGGCTCGGGCTGCGCAGGGTGAGCCCCCCGAGCGCGGCGACGATCCGCGCGCCGATGCGGTCCACCACGAAGGCCAGGGTCCAGAGCGCGGTCTGCGCGTCGCCGCCGAGCATGGCACCGAGGATGAGCGGTACCCAACTCAGCGCGGAGGAGGTGGCGAGGCGCAAGACATGGGCCCGCCACGACCGGTCGCCGGTCGTCAGGTAGAGGTAGAGGGCGAGAAAGACCAATCGTACCGCGATGTAGGCGATGGCCACCGCCAGCGATGGCTCCACCAGCCGGCCGTTGGGGCGCCACGCGTCGGGAATCTCCAGCGCGGCCACGAAGATCGCAGCCATGGCGGCGAACATCCCGTCCCGGACGATACCCAGGTCGGCGCGTGCCCAGTTTCCCAACCAGGCGAACGGCTCGAAGAACGCCCAGAACAGCAGGAGCAGCACCAGCCCCTGCGCCAGGATGTACGGCGTCGGCGGCTGGGCCATGAACGTGGTGATCCGGGTCAGGGCGAAGACGAACACCAGGTCGAAGAAGACCTCGAAGGTCGTCGGCCGGTGGTCCTCCTCGGTCGGCACCGGCCGCGTCTTCAGGATTCGCGGCACAGCTCCATCTTGTTCGCTGGCTACCCGTCCGATCGGAGTTCGGCGCGGATCGGGACGCGGCTTGCGGATGCGGGACTCCGTCTCGCCCGGCGTCCGCCCTCGATGTCCAGGCGTCGGACGGGCGTCGACTGCTCAGCGAGCGGACGGACCCCCGCTCATTTGCACAGCGGAGGTGGCCCCGGCAGCAGCCCAGTCGGCAGGACGCTCGGCAACAGGCATGTCGGCAGCAGCGGTGATGGCGAGGCCGGCAGCAGCGGCGGAAGCACCCCGCCCGCCCCCGTCTGCCCAGGTGCCGGCGCCCCGGTCGCGCCACCCGCAGCGCCCCCGGTGTGCCCGGGCGCCGTGGTCGGCGTGGTCGGCGTGGGTACCGGTCCGCCGGTCGGGCCGGTACTGGCCCCGCCGCCCGGAGCCACATCCGGGGCGCCCGCCGGCAGGCCGCGGCGCAGCGCGTCCAGCTCGGCGCGCAGCCTCGCCTGCTCGACCGGGTCGCGTACCTGCGCCACCAGCACGTAGGCCCGGTCGATGAGCGCACGCGCGTCGGCGTACCGGTGCTCGTCGACCGCCCTGTGCGCCTTGGCCACCGCGTCCTGAGCCTCCCGGGTGTCCGCGCGGTCCGGGTCCACCAGGCGCACCACGGTCCACAGTGGACCATCCGGGCCGCCCCGGTCGGCGGCGACCGACAGTCCTCCGGCCGCGGCGATCACCAGTGCCACCACCAGGCCCACCCGCGTGCCGCGCGGCCAGCGCCGGGAGCGCACCCGGCCGGGACCGGTACCGGCGGCGGCGCCGACCCCGCCAACAGCCGCGGTCCGGGGCCGGGGAGCGGCCCGCCCGACCGGCGGCCGTACCGGTGCCGACCCGGGCTCGGACGTGCCGGCAGCCTCCGAGGCGGCCGCGCCGGCCAGCGGGTGTGCCGCCGGGAACGGCTCGGCGTAGAGGTCGACCCCGGGAGTCGCCGCGCCGAGGTCGATGGCCGGCAGTGGCTCGGTGTCCATCTCCGCGCGCCAAGCGCCGAGCATCTCGGCCAGCTCGTCGTCCCGCCCGACCGGCTCGCCACGGCCCAGGGCGTCCAGCAGCGCATCGTCCGCGCGCACCGCGGCCAGTTCCTCCGGGCTCAACTCGTCACCACCAGCACCACTCGCCGTGCCAAGATCTCCGCCGGTACCGGAGCCGGCCGGATCGGCTCGCCGCCCCAGCGGCCTGCGGCCGGTCACGCGGTCACCTCGGTGAAGACGCTCCCGGCCAGGGTACGCAGCCGGGACAGCGCCCGGGACTGGGCCACCCGTACGGCGGCCGCCGACATCCCGACGGCGGCACCGACCTCCTCGGCGGACAGCCCCACGGCCACCCGCAGTACCACGATCTCGCGGTGCAGGTCGGACAGGTGGCTGAGCAGGCCGATCAGCCGGCGGCTGGTGTCCGAGGACATCGCCTGCTGCTCGGGTCCCGGGGTCAGGTCGGGTCGCTCGATGACGGTGTCGGTCGGGGTGACCACGAGGTGCCGGGCGGCGGCGCGCTGTGCGTCGATCACCTTGTGCGCGGCGATGCCGTAGACGAACGCCGCGAACGGGCGGCCCTCGTCGCGGTACCGGGGGAGGGAGCCGAGCACCGCGAGGCACACCTCCTGCGCCACGTCGTCGGCGGTCGTGTACCGGGCGCCGAGGCGCCCGAGGTGGGCCCGGCAGTACCGCACGACTCCCGGGCGGATCTGCCCGATGAGCGCGGCCACCGCGTCGGCGTCGCCGCCGCAGGCCAGGCTCACCAGGCGTGCCTCGGGTGCGGTCATCGCTGTGCGCCCTCCTCATGAGCCAGCGGTGTCCGGAGTTTCCCGCACCGTATCCGGCCTGGCCGGCACACACCACCCGGCATGCCCGGCCCCGTCGCGCCTGCGGCATATGTCCGGCTGGACATCCTGCGGACATCCCGCTGTAACACGAGCCGCCTCGCTACCGATCAGTAAGACGCGAGGAGGTGAAGGACGTTGGGCATCGCGGTACGCGTGGAGGGGCTGACCAAGTCGTTCGGCCGCCAGCCTGTCTGGGCGGACGTGAGCCTCACGCTGCCCGCCGGCGAGATCTCGGTGCTGCTCGGCCCGTCGGGCACCGGGAAGTCCGTCTTCCTCAAGGTCCTTGTCGGGCTGCTGAAGCCGGACCGCGGCTCGGTGTGGATCGACGGCGACGACCTGCCCCGCCTGAGCGAGCGGCGCCTCTACGAGGTGCGGCGGCGCTTCGGCGTGCTGTTCCAGGACGGTGCGCTGTTCGGCTCGATGAACATCTTCGACAACGTCGCATTCCCGCTGCGCGAGCACACGAAGCTTCGCGAGGCGCGCGTCCACCAGATCGTCGCGGAGAAGCTGGAGATGGTCGGGCTGACCGGCGCGGAACGCAAGCTGCCGGGGGAGATCTCCGGTGGGATGCGCAAGCGGGCGGGGCTGGCCCGCGCGCTGGTGCTGGACCCCGAGATCATCCTGTTCGACGAGCCGGACTCCGGGCTCGACCCGGTCCGCACGGCCTACCTCAACCAGCTCATCGTCGACCTCAACCAGCAGACCGACGCGACGTTCCTGATCGTCACCCACGACATCAACACGGCGCGCACGGTGCCGGACAACATCGGCCTGATCTACCACGGCAAGCTGGCGATGTTCGGCCCGCGCGAGATGCTGCTGTCGAGCACCGAGCCGGTCGTGCGGCAGTTCCTCAACGCCCAGCGGATCGGCCCGATCGGGATGGCCGAAGAGAAGGACGCCACGGACCTGGCGGCCGAGGCCGCGTCGGGCGCCCAACTGCCGCCGCTTCCGCCGATCCAGCGCCAGCTTCAACCGTCCGACGGGGGTACCCGACGGGCCGAGCGGGTGCCCGGGTCGTGGTGCCGGGAGCACGGCGTGGTACCGCCGGCCGGTTCCTTCACCGAGCCGCCCCGCGCGCTGTCGGCGGTGGTGTCGTCGTGAACCCCGCCGGTCTCGTGCTGCGCCGCTCGGGCGATTTCTTCGCCTTCAGCCTCGACGCGCTGCGGGCGGTGCCGCGCCGCCCGTTCCAGATCCGCGAGCTGATCCAGCAGGCGTGGTTCATCTCTTCCGTGTCGATCCTGCCGGCGGCGCTGGTTTCCATCCCGTTCGGCGCGGTCATCGCCCTGCAACTCGGCTCCCTGGTGCGGCAGCTCGGCGCGCAGTCGTTCACCGGAGCGGCCTCGGTGCTGGCCGTGGTGCGCGAGGCGGGACCGATCGTCACCGCGCTGATCATCGCGGGGGCGGGTGGCTCGGCGATCTGCGCGGACCTCGGCGCCCGGAAGATCCGCGAGGAGCTGGACGCCATGGAGGTGCTCGGGATCGACCCGATCCAGCGCCTCGTGGTGCCGCGGGTACTGGCCTCGATGCTGGTCGCCGTGCTGCTCAACGGGCTGGTCAGCGTCGTCGGGGTCAGCGGCGGGTACGTGTTCAACGTGCTGATGCAGGGCGGCACGCCGGGCGCCTACGTGGCCAGTTTCCAGGCGCTGGGCCAGGTACCAGACCTGGTGGCCGGCGAGTTCAAGGCGCTGGTGTTCGGCGCGGCCGCCGCCCTGGTCGCCTGCTACCTGGGAATGACGGCCAAGGGCGGGCCGAAGGGCGTGGGCGACGCGGTCAACCAGGCCGTGGTGGTCACCTTCATGCTGCTGTTCGCGCTGAACTTCGTCATCACGGCGGTCTACTTCCAGGTCGTACCGCAGAAGGGGTCCTGAGGATGTTCCTCGACGACATGGGCTCCCAGCTCGCCTTCCACGGCCGGTCCTTCGCGGCCGTGCCGCGGACGGTCCGCCGGTACCGCCGGGAGGTCATCCGGCTGCTCGCCGAGGTGAGCTTCGGCTCCGGGGCGCTGGCCGTGGTCGGCGGCACGGTCGGTGTGATCTGCTTCCTGACGTTCTTCACCGGTACCGAGGTGGGGCTGCAGGGCTACCAGGCGCTCAACCAGATCGGCAGCAGCGCCTTCGCCGGCTTCATCTCCGCCTACTTCAACACCCGGGAGATCTCCCCGCTGGTGGCCGCGATCGCGCTGTCCGCCACGGTCGGCTGCGGGTTCACCGCCCAACTCGGCGCGATGCGCATCGCCGAGGAGGTCGACGCCCTGGAGGTCATGGGGATACCGTCGCTGCCGTTCCTGGTGACCACGCGCATCATCGCCGGCTTCATCGCGGTCATCCCGCTCTACGTGCTCGGGCTGCTGTCCAGCTACCTGGCCACCCGGACCATCTCGACCGTCTACTTCGGACAGTCGGCGGGCACCTACGACTACTACTTCCACCTGTTCCTGCCGCCCGGCGACGTGCTGTGGTCGTTCGGCAAGGCTCTGGTGTTCAGCCTGATCGTCGTGCTGGTGCACTGCTACTACGGGTACACCGCCAAGGGCGGGCCGGCCGGGGTGGGTGTGGCGGTCGGTCGTGCGGTGCGGCTGGCGATCGTCGCGGTGAACGTCGTGGACTTCTTCCTGTCGCTGGCGATATGGGGCGCCACCACGACGGTGAGGATCGCGGGATGAACCGCGACAGGCTCCTCGGACTGGCCTTCGTCGTGCTGCTGCTGGCCGCGCTGAGCATGTCCGTGCTGGCCTACCGCAAGGCGTTCACGCCGGTCGACTGGGTGACGCTGCGCACCGACCACACCGGGCTGCAACTGTCGCCGGGTGCCGACGTGAAGGTGCGGGGCGTACTGGTTGGCGAGGTGCGCTCGGTCAGCTCCGACGGTACCGCCGCCACCCTGCGGCTGGCACTCGACCCGGCCGCCATCGGTCAGATCCCGTCCAACGTGACCGCCCGCCTGCTGCCCAAGACGCTGTTCGGTGAGCGGTACGTGGCGCTGGTACCGCCGGACGCGCCCTCGCCGGTACCGCTGCGGGCCGGCGCGGTCATCGGGCAGGACCGGTCGTCCTCCGCCATCGAGCTGGAGAAGGTGCTCGACGACACGCTGCCGCTGCTGCAGACCATCCAGCCGGACAAGCTGGCCGCGACGCTGGGCGCCATCGCCGCGGCGCTGCAGGGCAAGGGCGACGAGCTCGGCGGCGATCTGACCGCGCTGGACCACTACCTGGCCGGGCTCAACGCGCAGCTGCCGGACCTGCAGGCCGACCTGGCGAAGCTTGGGCCGGTGCTGGCCGGCTACGACGGCGCACTGCCCGACCTGCTGGGCATCCTGCGCAACGCGAGCGTCACCGCGAACACGGTCAGCCAGCAGCGCGACCAGGTCGCGGCGTTACTCGCCGACACGACGGACCTGGCCGGCTCCGCGCAGTCCTTTGTGGAGCGTTATGGCGACCGGATCATCCAGCTCGGCCAGGTGAGCGCACCGGTACTGCAACTGCTGGCCGCCTACTCGCCGGAGTACCCGTGCCTGCTGCAGGGCCTGACCAGGCTGCAGCCGAACGTGGAGAAGGTGTTCAGCGGCGGGCAGATGCACATCACGCTCGAGGTGACCAAGGACAACGGTCCCTACGTGGCCGGCAAGGACGCCCCGGTCTACGGCGCGCACAACGGCCCGAACTGCCGCGGCCTGCCCGACCCGCCGGTACCGGCGCCCCAGGTACCAGTGAACGACGGCTACGACTACGGCGCGGCCCGACCGCTGGCGCCGTTGCCGGTCGGGCTGCCGGTCGCGCCGATGGGCTACGCGGGCACCGCCGAGGAGCGGGCGCTCATCGCGCCGCTGGTGGCGGTGGCGACCGGCGTCAGTCCGCAGGCGGTACCGGCCTCGGCCGACCTGTTCTGGGGTCCACTGCTGCGCGGCGCGGTGGTGAACGAGGGATGAGAGGCGTATCTCCCGCCAGGCGCGTGGCATGGCCGCTGGCCAAGCTGCTGGTGTTCGCGGCCGTGACGCTGGTGCTGACCGGCCTGCTCGCGGCCAGCCTCGGCGCACCCCCGGTCAGCTCGCTGTGGAGCGCCGGGGCGCCGAGCTACCGGGCGCGGTTCACCGACGTCACCGGCGTGCTACCCGGAGACGACGTGCGCATCGCGGGGGTGAAGGTCGGCCGGGTGCTGACGGTACGGCTGGTGGACAACTCGACCGCCGAGCTCCAGTTCACTGTGGACGGTGACGTACCCCTGCCGGACAGCGTGCGGGCCACCATCCGGTACCGCAATCTCGTCGGGCAGCGGTACCTGTCGCTGGCCGAAGGCCCCGGCGCGTCGACGACGCTGGGAGGTACCCTCCGGCCCGGCGCCACCATCCCGCTGTCCCAGACCGCGCCCGCGCTCGACCTGACCACCCTGTTCGACGGCTTCCAGCCGCTGTTCAGCGCGCTGAACCCGCACGACGTCAACACGCTGGCCTACGAGATCATCCAGGTCCTGCAGGGCGAGGCCGGTACCGTCGCCGGGCTGCTCCAGCACAGCGCCTCGCTGATCTCCACGCTGGCCGACCGGGACGCAGTCATCGCCAAGGTGATCGGCAACCTGAACTCGGTTCTGTCCACACTCGACGATCACCGGGCGGTGCTGTCGCAGACCATCGACCAATTGCAGCAGTTCGTCTCCGGGCTGTCGGCCGACCGGGCGGCGATCGGGCAGGCGGTCACCAGCATCAGCAACCTCACCGCGGCAACCGGCGACCTGGTGCAGAAGGCCCGGCCGGACCTGTCCGCCGACATCGGCGGCCTCGGCTCGCTGGCCGGCATCCTCAACGACAACGGCGCGACGATCGACGCCACACTGGCCCGGCTGCCCGGCGAGTACCAGGCACTGACCCGCACGGCCAGCTACGGCTCGTGGTTCAACTTCTTCCTCTGCGACTTCGACGGGCGGGTCAGCCTGCCGGGCGCCGGTTCGGTCAACCCGGCGACGTTCGGCTCGCCGGCCGCCGCGTGCACGGGGGGAGGCGGACAGTGAAGCCCTTCCGGGAGCGCAACCCGCTGATCGTCGGCGCGATCGGGCTGGCCGTGCTCGGCGGCATGGTGCTGGCCGCATTCCACGTCGAGGACCTGCCGCTGATCGGCGGCGGCGACCGGTACACGGCGGCGTTCCGGGACGCGAGCGGGCTGGCGCCGGGCAACGAGGTCCGGGTGGCCGGCGTCAAGGTGGGTACCGTCGACGGTGTCGACCTGGCGCGCGATAACGCGGAAACCTATGTGCGGGTGACCTTCCGGCTGACCGATGGCGATGTGCGGCTCGGCGCGGACACCGAGGCGACGATCCGCATCAAGACCGTGCTGGGGCAGAAGTTCCTCGCGCTGGAGCCCGCCGGTACCGGCCGGCTGCGCCCGGGCGCGCAGATCGCGTTGAACCACACGGCCTCGCCGCTGGACGTAGTACAGGCGGTCAACGGGCTGGCCGGAACGCTCGACCAGATCGATACCGACCAGCTGGCCAAGGCGTTCACGGTCCTGTCACAGACCTTCGCGGACACCCCGCAGGACGTGCGCACCTCGCTGTCCGGACTGTCCACGCTCACCTCGGCCATCGCGGCCCGCGACGGTGAGCTGCGCGAGCTGCTGGTACACGCGCACGGGGTGACCGCCGTGCTGGCCCAGCGGGACGAGCAGTTCCAGCAGTTGCTGCGCGACGGCAACCTGCTGCTGGCCGAGGTCAAGGCGCGCCGGGACGCCATCCACAACCTGCTGGTCACCACCGACCAGCTGGCCGCCCAGATCTCCGGGCTCGTGGCGGACAACCGGGCCAAGCTGGCCCCGGCGCTGGCGGAGCTGCGCGGCGTGCTGGGCACGCTGCAGAAGGACCGGGACAACCTGTCGAAGACAGTGGCCAACCTCGCCCCGTTCCTCGACGCCTTCACCAACGTGCTGGGTAACGGCCGCTGGTTCGACTCGTGGGTCAACGGGCTGCTGCAGCCCTACCAACCGAAGGTGGGTGGGTGATGCGAAAGCGTCTGGTCGCCGCCGCCGTCGTGGTCGCTCTCGCCGCCGCGGTCGGCGCGCTGGTGTGGCATTCGCGGGTACCCACCCGCCGACTGGTCGCGCACTTCGCCAGCACCGTCGGCATCAACCCCGGCTCGGACGTCCGCGTGCTCGGCGTGAAGGTCGGCGACGTGGTGTCCGTGACTCCCGAGGGTCGCACCGTGCGGGTGGTCATGCACTACGCCGCGAAGGTACCCGTGCCGGCCGGCGCCATGGCCGTCGTCGTCCCGCCCAGCGTGGTCAGCGACCGGTACGTGCAGCTGACCCCCGCGTACTCCGGCGGCGCGACGCTGCCGGACAACGCCGACCTGCCCCAGTCCCGCACGGCGGTGCCGCTGGAGCTGGACGACGTGTACCGCGCCCTGGACCAGTTCAACCAGGCGCTCGGCCCCAAGGGGGCCAACGCCGCCGGGGCCCTGTCCGACCTTGTCCACACCGGAGCGTCCAATCTGGACGGTAACGGTGCGGCCCTCGGCGGTACCATCGACGGGCTGTCCCAGGTACTGTCCACACTCGACAGTGGGCGTACCGACCTGTTCGGTACCGTCGCCGACCTCCAGAAGTTCGTCACCGCGCTGGCCCGCAGTGACGACCAGGTCCGCCAGTTCAACCAGCAGCTCGCCGACGTCGGTGACCAGCTCGCCGGCGAGCGCGACGAGCTGGCCGCCGCCATCCGCGACCTGGCCACGGCGCTCGCCGACATCACCGGGTTCGTGCGGGACAACCGGTCCCAGCTCACCTCCGACGTGGCGGCGCTGACCGACGTCACCGCAGTCCTGGTGCGGCAGCAGCAGGCGATCGTGGACGTGCTCAACGTCGCGCCGCTCGCCCTGTCGAACCTCAACCTGGCCTACAACGCCCGCTCCGGCACGCTCGACACCCGGGACGACGCGATGGGCCCCTACGACCCGGCCAGCTACGTGTGCTCGTTGCTGGTCGGCCTGGTAACCCAGGCACAGGTCCCCAAGGAGTGCGTGGCACTGGCCCAGACCCTCAACGCGGCGCACCTGCCGCTGACGGATCAGCTACGCAAGCTCCTCGGGTTGCCGCCCGCTACCTCCTCGCCGGGCGGCGCGCCCGGCACACCCGGCGTCGGCGCCGGCGCGGGTGTGCCGGGTCTGTCCGGCGGAGGCCAGGGCGGCGACGTCCTGCCGACCGACCCGACGCTCGGCGGCATCCTGAAGGGCAAACCATGATGCGCGCGCTTGCGGCGGTCGCGGGGCTCGCGGTGCTGCTCGCCGCGGGCTGCGACGCCCTACCCGGTGGCGCGCCGTCCGGCCCGGGATACCAGGTGACCGCGGACTTCACGGAGGTCCTCGATCTGGTACCGCAGGCCGCCGTCAAGGTGAACGACGTGACCGTGGGCAGCGTGCGGGACATCACGCTGCACGGCTGGACGGCCCGGGTGAGGATGACCGTGAGCCGGGACGTGCACCTGCCCGCCAACGCCACCGCCGCCATCCGGCAGAGCAGCCTGCTGGGCGAGAAGTTCGTCGCGCTCGCGCCGCCCTCGACCGAACCGGCGCAGGGCAGCCTCGCCGACGGCGCGCTGATCCCGGTGTCTCGTACCAGCCGCACCGCCGAGGTCGAGGAGGTGCTTGGCGCGCTGGGCATGCTGCTCAACGGCGGCGGGCTGGCTGAGCTCAAGACGATCGACGAGGAGCTGAACAACGCGCTGTCCGGCCGCGAGGCGGACGTTTCCGACCTGCTGCGCCAGCTCGACACGTTCGTGGCCGGCCTGGACGCCCAGAGGGCCGACATCACCCGGGCCATCGACGCGCTCGACGCGTTCTCCGCGCACCTGGCCGAGCAGAAGGCCACGATCGGTACCGCGCTGGACGCGCTCGGGCCGGGGCTGCAGGTACTCGCGCAGCAGCGCGCCCAGCTGACCCAGGCGTTGACCGCGCTGGGCGACCTGTCCGGCGTGGGTACCCGGGTGGTCACGCAGAGCCGGGACGCGACGCTGGCCAGCCTCGCCGCGCTGCGGCCGATCCTGACGCAGCTGGTGAAGGCCGGGGACAACCTGCCCAACGCGCTAAGCTTCCTGCTCACCTACCCGTTCCCGCCCAACGCGGCCGGCGCGATCTCCGGGGACTTCGTCAACCTGCACGCCACCCTGGACCTCGACGGCGCCGCGATCCTGGCCAACCTGCTGGTGGCCGGCCCGGGCACCGCGCCGACCCCGGGGCTACCGGGAGCGACGGGCGGCGGATCGGGTTCGCTGCTGCCCGGGCTGCCGCAGGTACCCGGCCTCCCGGTGCCCACCCCGCCACTGCCCACGCCGTCGCTGCCCGGGTTGCCGCTGCCGTTGCCCACGCCGACCGCGAGCCCGTCGCCGACCTGCGGACTGGTCGGCATCCTGCTGGGGTGTCATCCATGATCACTCGTACCGTTCGGCTCCAGGTCCTGGTGTTCCTCGTCGTCAGCCTGCTCGGCGTCGGGTATGTGAGCCTGCGCTACGTGGGGCTCGGCGACCGGCTGTTCGGCGGCGGGTACACGGTGCGGGCGCGGTTCACCACGGCCGGCGGCATCTTCCCGAACGCCGCCGTCACCTACCGGGGGGTACCGGTGGGCCGTGTCGGCGGGGTGCGGCTGCGCGACGGAGGCGTGGAGGCCGACCTGCGCCTGACCCGGGCCGGTATCCCGGCCGACCTGCACGCGGTCGTCACGGTCCGGTCCGCGGTCGGCGAGCAGTACGTCGACCTGCGGCCGGACACGGACTCCGGCCCGTACCTGCGTGACGGCGACGTCATCCCGGCCAGCCGCACGGGCACACCGCTGCCGGTCGAGACGCTTTTGTCCAATCTGGACAGTCTGGTGCGCTCGGTCGACGGACGGGACCTGACGGTACTGATCGACGAGCTGGGTACGGCGTTCGAGGGCAGTGCCGAGGCGCTGCGCCGGCTGGTGGACGCGGGCGACGGGCTGGTCAACGGTGCGGTGGACAACCTGTCGCAGACGCTGGCGCTGATCCGGGACGGCCGGACGGTACTGTCCACACAGGCCGAAGAACTGGATGCGATCCGGAGCTGGGCGGCTTCGTTGGACAAGCTCACCGGTACCCTGCGCGCGGCCGATCCCGACCTGCGCCGCCTGCTGGCCTCGGGCCCGCCGGCCGCGACCCAGCTGATCGGGCTGCTGCGCGACCTCGACCCGACCATCGGCACGCTGCTGGGCAACCTGGTGACCGTGAACGGGATCGCGGCCCGGCGACTGCCCGGCATCGAGCAAATCCTCGTCGAGTACCCCGTGGTGGTGGCGGGCGGTTTCACGGTCGCGCCGGGCGACGGCACCGCCCACTTCGGCTTGGTCGTCAACCAGAACAACCCGGCCGCGTGCCAGTACGGCAAGGGCGGCCAGTCGGCGTGCAACGCACCGCGCGGCACGAACCGCGCGCCGGGACCGACCGGACCGGATCCGTCCCCGGCGCCCCTGGGCGGCCCGCCGCAGTCAAACAGCTCGGCTGCGGCGGGTCCGGGCGGCGCCTCGCCAGCGGAGGCGCAGACCGTCGGCGGCTTCGACCCGGTGACCGGGCTGGTGCTCGGCTCGGATGGGCAACCGTTGCAACTGGGCGGTACCGGCGGCCAGCAGGCCATCGCGGGTGCCCAGTCGTGGAAGCAGCTCCTGCTGGCCGGTCTGGCCGGATGAGCGGAGCGAGGAGGAGGCGCAAAATGGTGACCACGGATCCGCAACGGCCCACCCGGTCGGTGCGGCGGCGCACGGTGATCCGGCCGACCGTCCCGCCCGTCGATACCACGGTCGACGACCCGGCCGTCGAGCCCACCCCGGGCGCGGTCGAACAGGTCGGGGACGAGCCGGTCGTCAAGGCGCCGGCGAACGAGGGGGACCGCGCGCCCGGACGGCGCGACCGCCTTGTCGCCTGGGCACTGCTGGTCGTGCTCGCCGCGGTCCTGGTCGCCGGCGGTCTGCTCGGCCGGCGCTGGTACGACCAGCGGCAGCTCGACGAGGCCAGGTCGCAGGCGCTGGCAGCGGCCCGGCAGACATGCGTCAACTTCGTGTCCATCAGTGCGTCCACGGTGGACAGTGACCTCAAGCGGATCGCGGACGGTGCCACCGGCCAGTTCAAGGACGAGTTCACCCAGGACACCGCCCAGGTGAAGGCGGCCGTCGTGCAGAACAAGGTGGACTCGCACGGCACCGTCCTGCGCGCCGGCGTCGTCTCCGCCGACCGGCACTCCGCGGTCATCCTGGTCGCCGTCGACGCCACGGTGAAGAACACCAGCGCGCCGGACGGTCGGCTGTCGCACTACCGGATCCAGGTCAACATGGCCCGCGACGCCGCCTCCGGGCGGTGGCTCGTGGCCCAGCTCCAGTTCGTCGGCTGACGGAGGTCTTCCATGCGCGCTCTGTACTCCCGTCGCGGCACCCTCGCGCTGGCCGTGGTGGTACTCGTCGTGGCCGCCGTCGTCGGCGCCCTCTGGCTGCAGACCGACCGGTCCACCCGGCGCGAGGCCGACTCCCGGTCCGCGCTGACCGCGGCCACCAACGCCGCGCAGGTCATCTTCTCCTACGACTACCGCAGCTTCGACGCGGGCGTGGCCAAGGCGAAGCCCTTCCTGACCGGTGCTTTCGCCAAGGAGTACGCGGACACCACGGCCAGCCTCAAGGCGACCGCCACACAGGAGCAGGCGGTGGTGCAGGCCCAGGTCTCCGCGGCCAGCGTGGTCGAGGCGGCCGGCGACCACGTCGACCTGCTGCTGTACCTCAACCAGTACCGGCGCAACACGAACATCAGCGGCGAGAAGGTCGACCAGAACCGTGTCGTGTTGACCCTGGTGCGCGTCGGCGGGGAGTGGAAGGTCTCGGCGGCTTCCGCGATCTGAGCCCGGAATCCGGGGCGGCTCAGGGTCTTACCGGATGGCCGGCCCGGGGACCGTGACCCGAGCCTGGACTGGTGAAGTCTCCCGTCCGGTACCGCGCCGGCCGCACGCGCGGCATCACGCTCGCCGTCCTGGCCGCCGGGTGCCTGAGCCTGGTGCCGTGGACCGGTTACCTCGCCGGTAGCCTGCCCGACCGCTTCGACACCGGGCAGTGGCGCGCCACCTGGGTGGGCTTCGACATCGCCCTGCTGTGCCTGTGGGGCGCGTCGGCGGTGCTGGGCTGGCGCCGGCACCGGGCCACGGTACCGGTACTCGCCGCCACCGCCGCGCTGCTGTGCTGCGACGCCTGGTTCGACGTGCTGCTGGACTGGGGTACCACCGACTGGCCGCAAAGCGTCGCGCTGGCCGTACTCGTCGAGGTACCCATCGCCGGCCTCTTGGTGCTGCGCGTCCGTCGGGTACTCGTCGGCGGCGCGACGACCCGCCGGTTGACGCTGGCCGACGTCGACCTGCACGCCGACCGGGCGGCCGGGCTGGTGATGGACGCCCTCGGCGCGGCCGGCCCGGCAGACGCGGAGACCATCGCCCGCGCCACCGGCCTGCCCGGCGACGAGACGCACCGGGTTCTCGCGCGGCTGCGCGACAACGGGTACGTGGCCGGCTCGCGCGACGGGCTCTGGCACGGCCTCCCGATCGACCTGCGCCGCCCGGAGCTGGGCGACCTCGACCCGGCCGGGCGGGACCGGCTCGTCCGGCACCTGGACGCGAAGGTGGACCGGGACCTGCGGGCCTTCGCCCGGGCCGCGGCGCACCCGGAGCGGCTCGGGCCGTGGGCGAGGGGGTCGCGGGGCAGCGCGTACCTGAGCGAGGCGGAGCTGGCCCGGTTCGAGGCCGAGTACCTCGACCTGCTCGCCCGGTACTCGCTGCGGCACACCGAGGAGGCCGACGGCAGGCGGTGCGTGGCGCTGCGCTTCTACGCCTTCCCACGCCGCCTCCTCGACGAGGTGGATGCCGACGCGTTGGCGGCGCTACTGCCGGCCGGCGCGTCCGGTCCCGGGCGTCCTGTCCGTGGTGTCATTCGGGGGGGCGTTTGACCCCGGAGCCGACCGTGCATGCGCCGGGTCGCCCGCGCTGGCCGGCGAACTGCCGGTTGTGGGAGCATGGCTGTCGCCCCGAAGCGGGGACCATCCGAGGCGGCGTCACCACGCCATGCCCTCGGACTTTGCGTGTTTGTGGATCTTTCGAGGCTGGGGAGGAATGAGATGAATCGCAGGACACCCGGGGACTGGACCGGGGCAGTTCGGGTCCTGCCGGCATGTGGTTCCTCACCGTTTCGGCACCAGTTCTGATGAGAGTGCTCGGGAGCCGGTGCTGCTCACGTAGGCGGTGACCGGGGTGACCGGGGTACCGCTGTCGTTCGTTCTGCTGGCCGTTGCGCTGCTCCCGACTGGTTTGCCGCGGTGAGCCTGCGCGTCGCACGCCGGGTTGCCTACTCCTGCCTCGTGCTCGGCGTGGGTCGGACCCGCGGCGTCATCGGAGCTCTGGCCGTCCTGCCTCACCTGTCGCGGTCAAGGCGATCTTCGTGGCGCAGCCGCTCCTCGCCGCCCGTACGTCTCCACAGAAACTGTCCACGAGCGCCGCTGGTAGTCTGCGCGTAACCGACATCGAGGGATCACTTTACATTGTTGCGGGGTTGTGTTGATTCCAAAGATTAAGCTGGCCCTTCAGGTTCTGCGCCGTGGCGGGCCGATCGCGCTGGCCCACCGGTTGAAGCAGTACGCCGGGAAACGGCTGTCCGGCCGCCAGAACCTGGCGCTCTCGGTGGCGGTGGCGGATGTGATCGCGGCCGATTGGACCAAGCCACCGGCGCGTATACCGGCAGCGGTTACCGGCGAGCACCTGACCGTGCACTGGGTGATCCCTCCGGCGGGTGTCGGCTCCGGCGGGCATTTGAACATCTTCCGGTTCGTGCGGTTTCTCGAGGCGCAGGGACACCGCTGCCGGGTGTTCTATTACGACCCGGACAGCCCGCCCAGCCAGCGGGAGGCCGACGCGGTGATCAAACACTTCCCGCCCATGGACGCGCCCGTGACGGTGGGACTTGAGGGGGCCGAAGACTGCGACGCGCTGTTTGCGACGTCCTGGCCGACAGCCTACCCGGTGTTCAACCTGAAGACGCGGGCCAAGAAGTTCTACTTCGTGCAGGACTTCGAGCCCTATTTCTTCCCGGTTTCGAGCGCAAGCGTCTTGGCCGAAAATACCTACCGGTTCGGCTTCTACGGGGTAACCGCCGGGCGCTGGCTCGCCGAGAAGCTGAGTACCGACTACGGCATGTCGTGCGATTACTACGATTTCGGCTCGGATTCGGACCGGTACCATTTCAAGAACAGCGGGAAGCGCAAGCAGATCTTCTTCTACGCACGTCCGGTAACGCCCCGGCGGGGGTTCGAACTTGGCGTGATGGCGCTTGAGCTGTTCCACCGGAGGCACCCGGAATACGAAATCCACTTCGCCGGCTGGGACGTGAGCGGATTCAAGTGCTCCTTCCCGTTCGTCAACCACGGCGTGGTGAAACTCAGCGAGCTCGATGGGCTGTACAACGACTGCGTGGCGGCGCTGGTGATCTCCTTCACCAACATGTCGCTGCTGCCGCTGGAGCTGCTGTCGGCCGGTTGTATCCCGGTGGTAAACGATGCCCCCAACAACACCCTGGTGAGTGCAAACCCCTACATTTCGTACACGCCGTCCTCACCCAAGGCAATGGCCGATGCACTGTGTGAGGTAGTGGAGCGGGACGACCAGGTGGAGTATGCTCGCAAAGCCGCGGCCAGTGTCCAGAACCTGTCATGGGACGACTCCGGCGCGAAATTTGAAGCAATTCTGAAGCGGGAACTTCATGGCTAATTGTCTCGTGCTCGGCGCCGACGGGTTCATCGGCAGCCACGTGGTGGACGCCTTGGCGAAGGCCGGCCACCAGGTACGGGCGTTCGATCGCCTGAAGTCTCCCGCCCCTGTGAACCTGCCGGTCGACGGCCCCAATATCCAGCTGTACCCGGGCGACTTCCTGAACCGCCATGATCTCGATCTGGCGCTGGAAGACATGCAGTACGTTTTCCACTTCGTGTCCACGACCAACCCGGCCGCGTCGGCAAAAGACCCGCTGATTGATGTGGATACCAATATCCGCATGAGCGTCGTGTTGATGCAGCTGTGCGTAAAGCACAACGTCAAGCGCCTCATCTTCCCCTCTTCGGGCGGGGCGATCTACGGCCAGGACCTGCCGCGGCCGTTGCACGAAACAGACCGTGCCGAGCCGGTCTCGCCGTACGGCATCGGCAAGCTGGCGATCGAAGGCTATTTGCGCTATTTCCGCCAGTCGCACGGTCTGGATTCGCTGGTGCTGCGCCTGTCGAACGCCTACGGCGAGCGCCAGAATGTGGTGGGGAGCCAGGGCGCTGTCCCGATCTTTCTCAATCTGATCGAACAGGGACTACCCATCAAGGTGTTCGGCGACGGCACGATGGTGCGGGACTACGTTTACATTTCGGACCTGGCCGAGATGGTGGTCCGGGCGTTTGCCGAATCCCATCAGTACGACACCTACAACCTGGGGTCGGGCGAGGGCGTGTCGGTAAACGATTTGATTGACGGCCTCAAGCAGGTGACCGGCCGCGACGTGAAGGTCGAGTACCTGCCCGCCCGCCCCACCGATGTGCAGCACGTTGTGCTCGATACGACCCGCTACGACAAAGAATTCGGTAAACCCCAGATGATGTCGCTCGCACAGGGCCTTGAAGAGACCTGGCGCTACGTTGTGACGCGGGCGAAGAAAGAGCACCAACGTGGCTAACATGGCCTATAAAGATCTCGTCCGCGAACTGGCCGTAACTGATTTCAAGCTCAAGTATCAGGGCTCGGTACTAGGGTATCTGTGGTCGTTCGCCAAGCCCCTGATGCTGTTTGCCGTGCTGTACTTGGTGTTCACGAGATTTGTACGGTTCGGCGGCGGTACGATCGAGCACTACTCGCTCTACCTGCTGCTCGGAATCGTGCTGTGGAGCTACTTCACCGACTCGACCAACGCCGCGATGGGCTCGATCGTGGACCGGGGGGACCTGATCCGTAAGGTCTACTTCCCGCGGATCGTGATTGTGATCGCGGCCAGCATCAGCTCGCTGATCACGTTGCTGCTGAACCTGGCGGTCGTCTTCATCTTCATGCTGGTGGCCCGGATCCCGTTCCACCTGTCGCTGCCTCTGTTCTTCCTGCTGGTGGCCGAGCTGTACGCACTGTCGCTGGGCTGCTCACTGTTGCTCTCTGCGCTGTATGTGAAGTTCCGGGACTTCCGGCACATCTGGGAGGTGGGGCTGCAGATCCTGTTCTACGCCTCCCCGATCATCTACCCGCTGAGCATCGTGCCGCACACCTACATCCCGCTGTTGACGCTGAGCCCGATCGCCCAGATTATCCAGGATGCCCGCTGGCTGCTCATTACGCCGAATACCGTGACGGCGTCGGACACTCTGCACCTGCCGTGGGTGCTGGTACCCTACCTGCTACCTTTGATCATTCTTTGGGTCGGCTACAGCTACTTTAAGCGCACGGCGGCGGCGTTTGCGGAGGAGATCTAGCGGTGGAGGACGTGATTGTATCGGTAAAAGACGTCGGCAAGGTCTTCCAGATCCCCCGGGAGCGCCACCGGTCGCTGAAGTCGCTGGTGCTGTCGGGTTGGCGCAACCGCGGGTACCGCAAGTTCGAGGCGATCGAGAAGGTGGATTTCGAAATCCACCGCGGCGAGTTCTTCGGCATTATCGGCCAGAACGGCAGCGGCAAGAGCACACTGTTGAAGATCCTGGCCGGCATCTACGTACCGACGCGCGGCAAGGTGCGGATCGAAGGCCGGCTGTCGCCCTTCATCGAGCTGGGAGTGGGCTTCAACCCTGAGTTGACGGCGCGCGAGAACGTCTTTCTGAACGGCGCGATCCTGGGGTTGAGCCGGACTGAGATCGCCGAAAAGTTTGACGAGATCATCGGCTTTGCCGAGCTGGAACAGTTTGTCGACCAGAAGCTCAAGAACTTCTCGTCGGGCATGCTGGTGCGGTTGGCGTTTTCGGTGGCCATCCGCGCCCGCGCCGAGATCCTGCTGATCGACGAGGTGTTGGCCGTCGGCGACGCGAACTTCCAGCAGAAATGCTACGACGTGTTCCGGCGTTTGAAGGCCGAAGGTAAAACCATCATCTTCGTGAGCCATGACCTGGGCTCGATCAAGGAGTTTTCCGACCGGGTACTGCTGCTCAACAAGGGCAAGACGTACGGCATCTTCACCGCCGGCGAGGCCATCGCCAGATACTCCGAGCTCAACCAGGAGCAGATCACGACGGCCCTGGAGAAGCAGGGCGACGGTCTGGAGCACCAGAAGCAGGGCGTGCAGCCGCATGTCACGAGAGTGCAACTGCTGAACAAGGCCGGCGAGAAGACCCGTGCCATTTCCCGCGATGAGCCGTTGCGGGTGCGGCTGACGGTCGCCAACCCCAACGAGCTGCCGGTAGCGGTGGGTGTGGCGATCTACCGCCTGGCCGACAACCTCTACTGCTTCGGCACCAACACCAATGTCGACAAGGTGGCACTGACGCCGCGGAAGACCATGACGGTGGACGTCGAGTACCCGAGGTTCCCCTTGCAGCGCGGGACCTACGACCTGACGGTCGGCGTGTTCGACCCCACGCTGCGCGAGATCTACCAGATGACAGAGCATGTCCTGGATTTCACGGCCGTCCAGGATGACGGCGCCGAGGGCGTCACCTTCATCGAGCACGGCTGGCAGCAGCAGGAGGACGGGCAGTGAAAGCCACTGTGGCCCTGCTGACTCTCAACGCGGACCCGTGGCTGCGCGAACTGCTCGACGGCGTGGTCCGGCAGAAGACCGATTTCGAGTACGAGATCCTGTTGATCGACAGCGGCTCCACGGACCGGACCCTGGAGATTGCCGCCGAGTACCCGGAAGTCCGTTTGCATCAGATACCCAACAGCGAGTTCGGGCACGGCAGGACGCGCAACCTGGCGGCCGAACTGAGCAAGGCCGAGTACATGGTGTACCTGACGCACGACGCGGTACCGGCGCACGACTACTGGCTCACCGAGATGCTGCGGCCGTTCGACCTGAGTCCGAAGGTGGCCTGCGTCTTCGGCAAGCAGATACCCCGCCCCGACTGCTGCCCCACGGTGAAGCGCGACATCATCAAGGTGTTCGCCAGCTTCGGTCCGGACCACTTCACGATGGTGGCCCAGGCCAACCCGAACGTCACCAGCCAGGCGGCCAAGGACGCGATCGGCTTCTTCTCCGACGTGAACTCCGCGGTTCGGCGCGACCTGCTGGTGGGCGAGATCCCGTACCGGGACATCAACTATGCCGAGGACCAGGCATTCGGCCGGGACGTGATCGAGGCCGGGCTGTACAAGGTGTACGCGCCGCTGGGCTCGGTGATCCATTCCCACAGCTACCCGCCGGTCAAGTACCTGCGGCGAATGTACGACGAGATGGTCGGACTCAGGAAGGCCACCGGCCAGACCATGCAGACGCCGATGTGGTTCCACATCGCCTGGGCGCTGAGGGCGACCTTGGCCGATTGGCGGTTCGTTCTGCGCGACCGCAACTACCGCCTGGGCACGAAGGTCAAGTACATTGCGCAGGCGCCGTTCTACAACGCATTTCGGCGGCTCGCTATCCAGCTGTCGGTGAAGGACGAGCTGCCGCCCTGGGCGCACAACGTGTTGTCGCTGGAGCGCCAGCACAAGAAGAAGGCCGCGTAGCGCGCGAGCGTCGCCGGACCGGACGGGCGGACGAGGGCGTAGCCGGGGTGGACCCGGCGAGTCAGTCTGCGGAGCGGACGCGGGCGACGGGGGCGAGTGCCGGCCGGGTCTCGCTACCGGTGCCCGGGTCGGTAGTCTCCGGCGCTCCGGGGCGTGGTCGGTTGAGGAGAAGTTCGCGCAGCGGGCGCGCCGCGAGTTCGGGGGCGCCGGTGGCGCCGAGTGCGATCCCCATCGCGAAAACGGCCACCGCGGTCGGCCACGTCCAGACGTCGAAGAAGAAGATCTGCGCCACGGTACCGACGATGATGGCGCGGGCCGGGACCGACGGCAGCCGCCAGTACAGGAAGACGATGGCGGCCAGCAGGCTGAGCAGCCCGAGCAGACCGAAGTTGTACCAGACGCTCACGTACGTGTTGTCGAAGACCTGAGCCTGACCGTCGGGTATGGGGTGCTGGCCGAAGTACCGGAAGTCGGCTTCCGGCCCGTGGCCGAAAACGACGGTGATGGGGCTTTCGGTGATGCCGTGCCACCCGGCTTTGATACGGGCGATGCGCGCCGTTCCGCTGATCCCGGCGTGCGACCCGGCGAACCGGTTGACCGTCGCCGACCCCGCTGAGGTCGGCCCGCTCGTCGGCTCCGGGGATGCGGTCGCGGCCGGGCCGCCGGTGGGGCGACCCGACGCGGAGGAGCCGGGTGGCGATGCCTTCCCGTGGAACATGTCGGGCGACCCCAGCACCACCGCGCCCGCAACGGCGAGGATGGCCACCGTGGTGCCCAGTCCGCGCCAGGTGAGCCGCGGACGCTGGTACACCAGCCACACCAGGGTGCCGAGCAGCATGCCGATCCAGGCACTGCGGGTACCGGAGAGCACCAGCCCGATGAGGCTGGCCGTGAACGGCACATACCAGTACCGGCCGCGGACGGTCAGGGCGACCAGGGCCGTACCCATCGCGAAGGCGCCGAAGATGAGCGGGTGGCCCGAGATGCCGGCCGCCCGGGTGGGGTCGAACTTCGAGGTGTACCGCGGGTCGAAGGCGAGCTGGTCGAAACCAGGCCAGGTACCGGTGATCGTCTGGATCTTCGCGAGGATCGCGATGGGGACGCTGCTCCACGCGAAGACCCGGGCCACCCGGACAATCAGTCGGGGGTCGTGGCGACCCTCCTCGAACACGTACCAGCAGAGCATGGCGGCGGCGAGCAGCGGGGAGACGCCGAACAGGACCCGCCGGTACCCGAACCAGTGCACCAGCGCGGCGATCAGGCCCGATGCCGGAAGCAGGGCCGCCAGGATGACCGCCGGCGAGAGCCGGCGCAGCCCGGAGCGCAGCAGCCGCCCCCAGGCGCAGACGACGAATATCAGGAACAGCACCCAGTGGATGGGGTCGGTCGGGTAGCCGAAGTTGATGGTCACCGGCACGCAGAAGGCGATCCCGAACGCCGCCCACGTCGCTCCCTGAGGGCTCAGCAGCAGCCAACCGAGCACGGCGCCGGCGACCACGGCGAGGAAGAAGCCGTACCGGCCGGTCGCCAGGAACCCGGCGGCCAGCGCCGCGATCACCGCGCCGAGGACGTACCAGCGGCGCGGCGCGCTCTTGATCTTGCCGATCCAGCCTCGCACCGTGCGATCCTAACCGCATTCGACCAACGTGATGATTCGAACTCTGTGTGCATCGTGTCCGTCGCCCGCGGCACACCGTGTCGCCGGCCACGGGCGTGGTGGCGTGGCGCTAGGCTGACGCCGTCGCCGGGGCAGGCGGCGGTCCGCCGAGCGGATCCCTGCGCGTAGGACGGTCGATGACGTCGGACACTGACCTGGTGGCCGCGAGCGATAGCAGCGCCCAGACCCTACCGCCCCGGCGCTGCGCGCTGCCATATGTCAGCGTGGCCGCGTCGGCCGCGCCCGCGCTTCTGACCATTGCCTGGTCACCCACTACTGGACGAACGGGCCAGATATGGATGAACGGGACTCCCTGCGCTCGATCCACATGGGCGGTCTCCGACGGCGGTTGGGTACCGTCCCCTGGTGGTTAGGAGATGATCGGACGGATGCGAAAGGCGACCGCGGCGGACTGGCCGGCCGACGAACCGTGCTCGACGGCGCAGTCGTACCGGGACGACTCCGGCTTCGCGCGAACAATCGGTAGTGAGGCGAGCCGGTACCGGTCGGTGTCCGATGGATCCCCGCAGCGCTGAGCGGCGGCCGAAGCTGGCCGTCCTCACCGTGCTCTACCGTTCCGCCGAGATGCTCGCCAAGACGGGACCCACCTGGGTGCGCAGCGCCCGGGGACTGGCCGTCGAGTTCGTCTTCGTGGACAACTCGCCGGGCGACGGCAGCGAGGCCGTGGTCGGGGAGTGCTTCGCCGACGTCCCGCACAGGTACCGGCCGGACCCCACCAACCCCGGCTTCGCCGCCGGCTGCAACCGCGGGCTGGAGTTGGTCACGGCCGATCACGTCCTGCTGCTCAACGCGGACGTGTGGTTGACCGACGAGGCGCTGGAGCGGATTCTCGCCGCCGTCGAGGAGGCACCGCAGGCGCCGCTCGCCATCGGGTTGACCATGCACGGCCGGGACTACGCCGGCATCGACCTGAACCCGGTCAGCCTGTTCATTGACCGGTCCGCCGAGGCGAGCCGGGGACCGCTGGGGCCCTCGGGCGGCGCCGCGGTGTTCCCGGTCGCGTTGCTGCGCCGGTTCGGCGGCTTCCACGAGGAGTTCTTCGCCTGGGGCGAGGACGCCGACCTCGCGTTGCGGCTGTACGCCGCGGGCGTGCGTACCCGCGCGTTGAACCTGAGCCTGCCGCATGCCTGGGGGCACAGCGTGGAGGGCGACCGGAAACTGGGCCGGCGCCGCGCCTTCCTGCTGGCGCGCAACCGGGTGCTGGTCGCCGCGCGTACTTTCAGCGGCCCGCTGCTGCTGACCGCCCTGCCCGTCATGGTGCTCGGGCACGGCGCGCTGGCGCTGCGCCGCATTCGGCAGGGCACGCTGGTACCGTTCCTCGCCGGAGTCGGCCAGGGCGTGCGGGGGGCACTGCGCGCCCGGCGTGGCTCGCCGGGCCCGCGGTTCGGGATCGGCAGCGCATTCAGGTACTGGACTCGGAAGG
The DNA here is from genome assembly GCA_964645345.1 of uncultured Micromonosporaceae bacterium. Taxonomy (GTDB): domain Bacteria; phylum Actinomycetota; class Actinomycetes; order Mycobacteriales; family Micromonosporaceae; genus Rugosimonospora. Next base: position 7,097 of record CAZYCD010000005.1, on the reverse strand, counting down.
GACCATGATGGACACAGCTCCGGGCGCCGCCCCGCTCTGGACCGTCGTGACCGTCACCTACAACTCGGCCGAGGTGCTCAGCGCCTGTTGGAAGGGGTTCGACAAGGCATACGACTGGGTCGTGGTGGACAACAACTCCACCGACGACTCGGCGGCCGTGGCCGAGGAGTTGGGTGCCCGCGTGGTACGGCTGCCCGCCAACGTCGGCTTCTCCGCGGCCAACAACATCGGGGTGGGCCACTCGACCAGCCCCTACCTGCTGTTCGCGAACCCGGACCTCGCGGTGGAGTCCGACGGCCTCGACCTGCTGCGGGCCCACCTCGACCGGTACGGCGGTCTCGTCGCGCCGCAACTGCTGTCGGAGACCGGCGTACCGCAGCCGAACGGGCGTGGCTTCCCGTACGTGACCGCCAAGCTGGGCAACCGCAACGTCTGGCCGTTCTCGCGGCTGCACGAGGGGTACCGGATCCTGGCCGCTGCGGGTACCACGGTGTGGACGGCCTGGGTGATGGGTGCGGCGGTGGCCGCGCGCCGAGAGGACTTCCTGGCCATCGGCGGGTGGAACGAACGCTTCTTCATCTACTACGAGGACGCGGAGCTATGCCTGCGCGCCTGGCGGCACGGCCAGCCCGTCGCCGTGCTGGGGGACGTGCGGTGGGCACACCGGTGGGGCCGGGCCACGAACACGCTGCGACCGTCCAGGGCCCACCGGTACGAACTGCGCTCGGCTCGCACCTTCTACGGCATGTTTCCGGAGTTCGTCTTCGGCCTGCCCCGGCCGGCCCGCCGGCACGCGCTGGCGCGGGCCCGGTCCGGTACCTCGGTCCTCCCGGCGAGCGGTCCGGACGGGGTACCCGGACCTTCGGCGTAGCGGCCGGGTTTACCGTCCACCCGCGCGGAAGACCTCGACGAAGGTGCGGACCAGGACCTTGAAGTCCAGCCAGGGCGACCAGTTTTCGATGTAGTAGTTGTCGAACCGGGCCCGGTCCGCGATGGGCGTGTCGCCGCGCAGGCCGCTGACCTGGGCGAGCCCGGTCAGCCCGGCCGGTACCCGGTGCCGGTGCATGTAGTGCGGGTGTTCCGCGGCGAACTTCTCGACGAAGTAGGGGCGCTCGGGCCGTGGCCCGACGAAGGTCATGTCGCCGCGCAGGATGTTCCACAGCTGCGGTAGCTCGTCGAGGGAGGTACGGCGCATGAAACGCCCGACGGGGCCGACTCTGGGGTCATTGGCCACTGACCAGGTGGTGGCGGAGTCGGTTTCGTCCCGCGGCCGGATGGATCGGAACTTGATGACGTTGAACTGCTTGCCGAAGCGGCCGACCCTGGGCTGCTTGAAGAAGACGCCGCGCCCGCCCTCGAGGTACACCGCCACGGCGCACACCGCGAACACGGGGCTCAACAGCACCAGGAACAGCGCCGAGAAGAGGATGTCCGTCGCGCGCTTGACCGCCCACTTCGGGCCGCTGAGCGTCGGGCGCCGGATCCGCATGACCGGGATCGCGCCGATGTGGTCGGGGGTACCCACCTGGGTGTGCGCGTCGTGTAGCCGTGGTACGACGAGCAGGTCGCAGGTCATGCTCCCGGGCCGGCGGACGACCTCCATCAGGCGCTCGTCGTCCACCGTGGTGTCGGCGATGATGATGACGTCGGTCTCGGTCTCCTTGATCAGCCTCTCCAGGTCGTCCAGCCTGCCGACCCAGCAGCGCTCGCTGTAGCCGGAGGGGGCCACGTCGTCGACGAAGCCCGCGAACCGCAGCCCGTACTGCGGGTAGCGCTGGAGGATCCGGGCCAGTTCGGCGGCGACCGGGCCGTGCCCGACGATGAGCGCCCCGTGGCTGGCCCACTGCCGCACCCGCGCCAACAGCACGACCTTCCGAGACACCAGGCGGCCGACAAGAACCAAGCCGGCGGAAATCGCGACATAATGCATGAATCCGCCGGCGTACGCCAGCGAATCGTGCCGCTGCGCGGCGATCACGGCGACGACCGCGGCGGCGGTGAGCAGCCGACCGACGAGGCCGGGCAGTTCGTCGAGGAAGCTGAGGTGCCGGCGGCCCCGGTAGAAACCGCCGATGCCGAAGAGGAATACGGTCACCACCGCCAGGGACACGGTGCCACGCCAGAAGTTGTGGACCCACAGGGCCGGGAGCGCGGCGGCGGTGAAGTCCATGGGCAGGGCCAGCATCCAGGCCCGCAGCGGTCGCAGCCGGCGCGCGGTCGTGGTGCTCGCGGTCGGGGTGATCGCCGCCAGCGCCGGGCCATCGGGCTGTGCCCCGGGCGGCTGGGTGTGCGACGGGACGGCCTCGGGGACCACCAACCCCCCGGTCGGCAGCTCCGCACCGGTCGCTTCCACGCCGTTACTGTCCGTAGCGGATTCGGAAGAGTGCGCAGCGGAGCGGTTCGGCCGATGACCGCCGACGACCCGTTGCTCCACGTACGACCTCCGATGGCTCCGTCCAGGCAAACGATACTGGTCGTGCATGAGAATAGCCCGCCCCGCCCGCCCACCAGGGGCTGACGGGTGCCGAGAAGGTACCGCTGCAGGACGACGGGTACCGCGGGGGACGACGATGCTCGACGAGGCATTCCCTGGGTGCCCCAGGCCCTCGCCGACGGCCGCCTCTGACCGGCCCGGCGGTCTACGCCGCTCCCCGTTTGAGGAGCGGTCCGCCGGTCCGGCCGCGCCGCCACGGCGCCATTCGGCCACTGCGGTGCGGGGCCACGCGCGGGCCGCTGCGGCGCTGCCGCGGCAGCCGCCCGGCCTCCGGCCATTGGGAGACCACGACCGCGAACGGGGTCTGCTCCCGGGCCTGGCCGAGCGGGTTGTCCGCGAACGCCGCGACCAGTTCCGCGTCCGGCCGGTCGGTGTCCTGGCCCAGGATGTCCTGGCCGAGGTCGTTGGCATCGATGATGACCGTGCCCCCGAAGGCAGCCGCCGCGGCCGGCGCGCCGTGCCGGGCCAGCGCGGCGCGGACCGCGACCGAGATCTGCCGGGCGACGCCGGCCGGGTCCGCGGGTGCCAGCTTCGCCGACACGTTGGCCGGGTACGCCGAGTACTCCGTCGGTCCGTCGATCGCCCGGGCAGCCGGACCGGCCACCCGGTAGAACACGCCCCGCCGGCCGACCGCCTTCCCGGCCGCTCCGGCCGCGGCCGCGAGCAGGATGCGCGGCAGCCCGACCTCGCGGATGGCCAGCTGCATGGTGGCCGGGTGGCCGAGCCCGATGCCGTAGGGCGTGCGCGTGACGAACCTGGACAGCAGGTGCGCCCACACTCCACTGTGGACATCGGTGGTCAGGTACACCCGGCCCTGGGCGACCGCGACCACCTTCTCGCTCACGAACAGGTACCAGCGGCCCGCCTCGGCCACCGGCCGCACCGCGGCTGGCAGGTCCGGTACCCCGGCGAAGAACGCGGCGGTACGCGCGGCGGCCACCGCGGGCAGGTCGTCGCCGGGTGCCACGAGGTCCACGCGCAGCGGGAAGCGGGCCCAGCCGCCGCCGGCGAGCACCAGTGTCTTCTGCGGGTTGGGCTGGTGGTCGGGCTTGGCCGGGGCCTGCGGGTGCTCGCCGGGCCGACCGTCCAGCCGCGGTGCGTCCACAGCGGAGGATCCGGCGGACGGGTCCGCGTCGATGAACTCGCGCAGCCACAGCTCGACGTTGAGCATCCGCCAGAACGCCATGGTGTCGGCCCGGGCCCGACCCGACAGGTACCCCTGGAAGGCGCGTAGCACGGCCGCCTGGTCGAAGTACGGCCGGGCGCCGAAGGATCCGGAGGAGAAGACGAGGTACACGTCGTTCTTGATCCGGCGGAACCAGGTGTCCTCGGGCGTAGTGAAGCCGATCTTGTTGCGCCGCCGGTGTACCAGCGCCGGCAGCAGGTCCGCCGTCGCATCCCGCAGCGCTCGCTTGTTCCATCCCTTGTAGACGATCGCGGACTCGTCCAGCGACCACAGGGTGCGCAGCAGCTCGCGGTCGAGGAACGGCACGCGCCCCTCCACCGAGAACCGCATGGTGTTGCGGTCCTCGTAGCGCAGCAGCGCCGGAAGGCTGTGCCGGAACAGGTCCTCGACCAGCCGGGCCTTGAGGTCGTCGCCGATCACCGGGAAGTCCTGGCCCGCGTGGGCCTGGCGGAACGCCGGCGCCAGCAGTTCGTCGGCCGGTACCAGCCGGCGGCGGCGCAGCTTGTCGGCCGCCCGGTACCGGCCCAGCCGCCACAGCACGTCCACCGACCGGCCCAGCTCGGCGGCGGCGCTCGCCCGGCGTCGCCGCGCGGCGAGAGAGCGCAGGTGCACCAGGTAGTAGGGCAGGTAGCCGGCGAGCATCTCGTCCGCGCCCTGCCCGTCCAGCATCACCGTCACGTGCCTGGCCGCCTCGCGCATCACGCAGTACTGCGCGTACGGGCCGGTCGAGATCACCGGCTCCTCCTGGGTACGCACGAAGTCGCGCAGGTCGATCAGGAACCGGTCGGCGGTCGGCCGCACCTTGTGTACCCGCAGCGCCGGCGAGCAGGACGCCGCCACCGCGTCGACGTAGCGCTCCTCGTCGTTGCTCTCGCCGGGGAACACCGCGGAGAACGTCTGCTGCGCCGCGCCGACCGGCCGCGCCTCGTCGTCCGCCCCGGACAGCAGGCGGTCGATGGTGGCGACGATTGTCGACGAGTCCAGCCCGCCGGACAGCGCGGTGCCGACCGGTACGTCACTGACCAGGCGCGAGCGGACCGCCTGGCGCAGCGCGCCCTGGAACCGCGCGCGGGCCTCGGCGTCGTAGCGCACCGGGGCGGCCGCGAGGGCGGTCAGGTCGCGGTACAGGCTGGTGTAGGTCGAGCGCTCGACGCGCCCGTCCGGCTCGATAACGGCCAGCTGGCCGGGCATCAACCGTTCGATGCCGGCGAAGAAGGTGCGGGGCGTGTCGTCGTGCACCCGGTGCCGCAGGTACCGGAAGATGGTCTCGTCGTCGGGCCGGCGCGGGATCGCGCCGGTGGCCAGCAGCGGCCGGATTTCGCTGGCGAAGAACACCCGCCCGTCGCCATCGGCGGCCAGGTGCAGCGGCTTGATGCCGAAGGGGTCGCGGGCCAGCACCACCCGGCCGGCACCGGCGTCGGCGACCGCCAGGGCGAACATGCCCTCGAACCGGTCGAACGCGGCGGTACCCCAGTGCTGCCATGCCGCCAGCACGACCTCGGTGTCCCCGGCGGTGGTGAACTCGTACCCCTCGGCCGCCAGCTCTGCCCGCAGCGCCCGGTAGTTGTAGATCTCGCCGTTGTAGACCAGCAGGTACCGGCCGTCCGGCGAGCGCATCGGCTGGGCGCCGCCCGGCCGGTCGATCACCGCCAGCCGCCGGTGTGCCAGCCCGACGAGCCCGGCCGTGACGATGCCCTCGCCGTCCGGCCCGCGGTGCGCCTGTGCCGCCGCCATCCGGCGCAGCACCGGCTCGCCCCACGCCTCGCTGATCCCCACGTACCCCGCGATTCCGCACATCGACGTGTCCCCGTTTCCCGTGTCCCCGTTCGCGCCGGCCGGCGCCGCACACCTTGGACACGCGCGAGGAGCCGCCCGGTTGCCATCGGGTTCCCGACAGCTCGGCGGCGTGGGCCAGAATGGGGACGTGACCGACGTACTCGACGACCTGCGGTGGCGGGGGCTGATCGCCGTATCGACCGATCTCGACGCCCTCGGCGCCGAGCTGGCCAAGGGGCCGCTGACCTACTACTGCGGCTTCGACCCCACCGCGCCCAGCCTGCACTTCGGGCACCTCACGCAGATCCTCACGGTGCGGCGGCTCCAGTTGGCCGGTAACCGGCCGCTGGCCCTGGTCGGCGGCGCGACCGGCCTGATCGGCGACCCGCGGGAGACGGCGGAGCGCACGCTGCACCCGCGCGAGGTGGTGGCGACCTGGGTCGACCACATCCGCGCCCAGATCGAGCCGCTGCTCGACTTCGAGGGCGAGTACGCCGCACGCATGGTCAACAATCTGGACTGGACCGCCGAGCTGTCGGCGCTGGACTTCCTGCGCGACATCGGCAAGCACTTCCGCGTCAACAAGATGCTCACCAAGGACGCGGTCAGCGCCCGGCTCAACACGGAGGCGGGCATCAGCTACACCGAGTTCAGCTACCAGATCCTGCAGGGGCTGGACTACCTGGAGCTGTTCCGCCGGTACGGCTGCCGGCTGCAGACCGGGGGCAGCGACCAGTGGGGCAACCTCACCGCGGGTACCGACCTGATCCACCGGGTCACCGGGGAGTCGGTGCACCTGTTGGCCACGCCGTTGGTCACCGACGCGGCCGGCCAGAAGATCGGCAAGTCCACCGGCGGCGGGAGCGTGTGGCTGGACCCGCGGATGACCAGCCCCTATGCGTTCTACCAGTTCTTGATCAACATCGAGGACGCCCTGGCACCGACGTTCCTGCGCAGGTTCACCTTCCTTGACCGGGAGGAGATCACCGCGCTGGAGAAGGAGACCGCCGAGCGGCCGGCCGCGCGGGTGGCGCAGCGCCGGCTGGCCGAGGAGGTCACCCGGATGGTGCACGGCGAGGACGAGACCCGGCAGGTGATCGAGGCGTCGCAGGCGCTGTTCGGCCGCGGCTCACTGGAGTCGCTGCACGCGCAGACGCTGGCCGCCGCGCTGGCCGAGGCGGGTCTGGCGCGGGTGGAGCGGTTGGGCACCGCCGCCGAGCTCCTGCGCGACGCGGGCCTGGCGGCCAGCCTGGGGGAGGCGCGGCGCACGATCGCCGAGGGCGGCGCCTACCTGAACAACGAGCGGATCAGCGAGGCCGACAGTCCGGTGCCGGCCGGAGCCCTACTGCACGGCCGCTGGCTGGTCCTTCGCCGGGGCAAGCGCACGGTCGCGGGGGTCGAGCTGGCTTCCTGACCATCGGGGGTACCGGCCGATTTGGCGCGGCGGTCGGCGGTGTGTACAGTAGCTCCTCGGCGGGGAACCGGACGAGGTATTCGGACGCGAAAGTGGCCGTGCCGGACGGCCCGCCGATCCCGGACTATTGGAATCGCGGATTCGCGCGAGCGGATTTGACGGTGCGAAGTTCGGTCGGGTAAGTTGGTGGAGTTGCCCCGCTGGTTGGCCCCTCTGGATTGGGGGGT
>CAZYCD010000004.1:12596-67782 GCA_964645345.1 uncultured Micromonosporaceae bacterium | reverse complement strand
TGTTCGTGACCACAGCACCCGGACCTGCTGCGGCGTCCTCAACCCGCTGCCGGCAGCGCGGCGTCAAGTCTCTCGTGCTGCCGCACACCCGCCAACCTGTCCGGCTGCCCGTCGACCGGCGGTTAGGCGCCCTGGGCTCCGCACGACTGCCGGACGACGAGCCGGCAGGGTACCCGGATGATCTCGTTGCGCAGTTGCTGGCCGGACAGGGCCGCGAAGAGTCGCTCGGCGGCCTGTAGCCCCATGTCGTAGAGCGGTAAGGCGATGGTGGTGAGCGGAATCGGTAGGTGCGCGGCGAAGGGCCGGTCGTCGAAGCCGACGATGGAGATGTCCTCGGGTACTCGTAGTCCCCGTTCGCGCAGTCCGAGGATCGCGCCCGCGGCGAGGTCGTCGCTGGCGCAGACTAGTGCGTCGGGTGGTTCGCGGTGTGCGGCCAGTTGTCGGGCGAGGTGGAAGCCGGAGTCCTGGTTCCAGTCGGGTGCTACCCGGGTGAGCGCCGGGTCGAAGTCTGCGCCGGCTTCGCGCAGTGCCCGTTGGTAGCCGGCCAGGCGCAGGTGGGTCGCCTCGTAGCTGGGGGGCCCGTTGAGGAACGCGATGCGCCGCCTGCCGAGTCCGATGAGGTGGTTGGTGGCGAGGGCGGCCCCGGCCTCGTCGTCAGGCAGGATGCAGGGGGACTGGCTCGCGGTCGTGTACTCGTACAGGTAGACCAGTGGGGTGGTACCGGTGGGGGAGGCCGGCGCGCCGCGTTCGGCGACCTTGTACCCGGTGAGGATGATCCCGTCGACCTGCTTGTCCAGCAACAGTTCCAGGTGCTGGCGTTCCTTGCTGGGTTGGTCGTAGCTGTTGCAGACGAACACGCCGAAGTCGTGCTCGCTGGCCAACTCGGCGACACCACGGACCATGGCGGTGGTGAAGACGCCGTCGCTGTCGTTGGTGATGACGCCGAGGGTGTGGGTGCGGCGGGCCTTGAGGCTGCGGGCGATCGCGTTGGGCCGGTAGCCGAGGCCGGCGGCGACCGCCGTGATTCTGGCCCGGGTCTCCTCGCTGACCTCCGGTGACTCGTTGAGTGCCTTGGACACGGTGCCGTGCGAGACGCCGGCCACCCGGGCCACGTCCTTGACGGTCACCCGGCGCTGGGAGCCGTCGCGCTGGGGGCCACCGCGCCGTCTGGGCACGGGCACCGGTTGGCCGGCCTGCTCAGTCACGCTGCCACGATAGCAGCCGAAACCGTGTTCGGATCCAACTCGCGCTTGCACCGCTCCGCGTGGCGAGCGGTACCTGCGGCCGTGGAGTTCGGCGGCCGGGTCGGCTGTTGTGACGGTCCCTGCCGTGCCTCGCCACATTGGGATCTGACCAGGTAATTTGGCCGAGTACAGGCCGTCGGGGCGCTCGCTCGTCGAGCCCGGAGCTCTGCGTTCGACCCGACTGCCGGGGTATTGACAACCGCTCCTCTCGGGTGTTCCCTGACCTCCGAACACGTTTTCGTAAAGTGTGCGTCGGAGGATCGGTGTACGTCAACGACCTGAGTTTCGATCCGGCCCATCCGTGGTTCCCGGTGCCCGGCACACCCGGCTCGGAGTGGGCGGTCGAGGTCTTCACCGTCCAGGACGCGCTCGGCATCGATCCGGCCCAGGCAACCTTCGACGGGCGCCGGCTCACCGCGACGGGTCTGCAGTGGCTGGGCGGGCAGCGCCGGATGCCCGGCCGGGTCGACGTGACCCTCGAACCGACCGCCGAGGGCGTGACGTGGCGCATTTCAGCTTCCGTGAGCGACGTGGTCAAGGGAGTCAAGCTGCTGCTGCGGGGGGTGCCGGCGCAGGTGGCCGATTCGGGATGGTGGACACCCACCACCCCAGCCGGGCAAAGCGAGGCCCCGACCCGGGAACAGCCGGTTCTGTTCACCTACCCCTGGGAGAACTGGCAGACACCGTGGGTCTGCGCGGGGGAGGGGCCGGCGGTCACGCTCAGCGTGCGGGACGACGTGGTGCGGCCGAAGCGGTTCTACGCCTACCTGCCGTACTGGTCGCCGGGCCCGGTGATGGAGGTCGTCTGCGACCAGGCGGCGACCCACCGGTCGGACCGGTTCGACGCCCCGGAGATCCGGCTGCGGCGCTGCGCCGACGCGGCCGCGGTCGAGGCCGATCTGTTGGAACACCTGGCGTCGGTGGAGCGGGCGTACGGCCTCACGCCGTGGGAGCAGCGCACCGACGTGCCGCCGTGGGCCGGCGAGCTGGATCTGGTGCTGACGCTGCACGGTCAGCACTGGACCGGGTTCGTGTTCAACACCTTCGACCGGATGGCGGAGATCCTCGAGGACGTGACCGCCGACATCCCGGGCGAGCGGATCCTGGCGTACCTGCCCGGGTGGGAGGGCCGCTACTACTGGCAGTATCCGCTCTACCGGCCCGGTGCCGACCTCGGCGGCGAGGAGGGCTTCGCGCGCCTGGTCGCCACCGCGCGGCGCCTGGGCGTGCACCTGATGCCGATGTTCGGCGCGAACGGCGCCAACGTGGCGCGGTACCCGGACTGGGAGCGCTCGGCGTTGCGCAGCCCGTCCGACCGGTACGTCGCGCTGATCAACGCACCCGACTGGGACAACGACCGCGCCGGTGAGGACGCGCAGGTCTTCCTCAACCCCGGCGAGCCCACCTTCCGGGCGCACCTGGTCGAGCAGGTCAGCGCGCTGGTCACCCGGTACGGGGTGGAGGGCGTCTTCCTGGACACCAGCGCCTGCTGGTTCAACGACCCGCACTTCGAGGTGTACCCGGGCTACCGGGCGCTGGTCGACGAGCTGCACCGCCGCCACCCGGGGCTGCTGGTGTGCGGGGAGGGTTGGTACGACGCCCTGCTCGCCGTCTTCCCGATGAACCAGACCTGGCTGCCGATGGCGCAGCCACCCCGGTTCGACCACCTGCCGATGCGGTACGCCAGGGTGCTCGGTCACCTCAAGGACGGCGCCCCGGGCGCCGGCAGCACCGGGGTGCACGAGGGCGGTACCCGCCCCCTCGGGCAGCCGTTGCGGGTACCGGGGTACGTCCCGGCCCTGTCGGTCGTGCACGACACCTTCGCCGAACACCGCGACGCGGTCAGACAGTTCTGCCGCGCGATCGCCAGGGAGCGTTCATGAGCGACTGGGAGAAGTACGCCGGCAACCCGGTACTCGGAGGCGATCTGGGCACCTGCTTCGACATGTCCGTGTCCACCGTGGACGGCGGGTACCGGATGTGGTTCTCCTGGCGGCCGAAGGCCGGCATCGGCTACGCGGTCAGCGAGGACGGGCTGCAGTGGCAGGCGTCGCCCGAGCCGGTGCTCGGCCCCGACCCCGACAGCGCCGTCGAGGACCTCGAGGTGACCCGCCCGTACGTGCTGGCCGAGGACGGCGGCTACACGATGTGGTACGCCGGGCACAGCGCCGACCGGGTGGTGATCTGCCGCGCCACGAGCCCGGACGGGCTGCGGTGGCAGCGGCACGGCGCGGTACTGGCGCCCGAGCTGCCGTGGGAGAAGGCCGCGCTGATGTGCCCCTCGGTCATGCGCGACGAGTCCGGCACCTTCCACCTGTGGTACAGCGGCGGCGAACGGTACGAGCCGGACGCCATCGGGTACGCGACAAGCCGGGACGGCATCTGCTGGCAACGGGTCGGCGAGGGCCCCGTGCTGCGACCGGATCCCGGGTGCGGCTGGGAACGCGAGCGGGTCGCCGGTGCGCACGTCTTCGACCACGACGGCTGGCTGTACGCGGCCTACATCGGCTTCGCCAACGGCTTCGAGGACTCCGCCATCGGCATCGCCCGCTCGGCGGACGGGATCAACTGGCAGCGCCACGCCGGCAACCCGGTGCTGAGCCGGGGTGCCGCCGGCGAGTTCGACTCCATCAACGTCTACAAGCCCTTCGTCATCGTCGAGGGGGACCTCTGGCGCTTGTGGTACAACGCCTCGGCTCCCCGCACCGGCACCGACACCAGTCACGACAACCGGCTCGAGCAGGTGGGCCACGCCCAGTGCCGGTTCGCCTTCCAACCCGTCACCGACGCACTCCACACCCCAGGAGGTTCGGCACCATGACACCTACACCGTTGTGGCAGCGCCCCGTCGGGCGCCGCTCGTTCCTGATCGGCGGTGCCACGGCCGCGGCCGCGGCGCTGGCCGCGTGCTCCTCGAACGACAAGCCGACCGCGGTCGGCGGCAGTGCCGCGCCCAACGCCGCCCTGACGGGCATGACGTGGGGCGACGCCAAGTACATGAAGGGCCAGTTCCAGATCTACCAACAGAACTTTGCGGACCACGCCCAGCAGCAGACCCTCACCGTCACCGTGGCGGGGCAGAACGACGCGGACGCGGTCAGCAAGTTCCGCCTCGCGCTGTCCTCGCACCAGAACATCCCCGACATCGTCGAGCTGAACTACAGCGAGGTTGCCGAGTTCGCCAGCCAGAACCAGCTGGCCGACATCAGCGCCTACGTCTCGGACTACCTGCCCAACATGACGCAGGCGGCGAAGACTCTCATGCAGTACAACGGGGTGACCGTCGCCTTCCCCTACGAGGTCAAGTCGAAGCTGTGGTACTACCGCAAGGACATGTTCGCGGCGGCGGGGATCGACCCGACCGCGGTGAAGACCCAGGACGACTTCGTCACGGCGGGCAAGGCGCTGCAGGCAAAGTACCCGAAGAGCTTCATGTGGAACATCGCCCCGAACCCACAGGCCTACGTACTGGGTGAACTGCTGTCGGGCAACGGCGCGAAGGTCTATGACAAGGGCGCGGGGAAGTTCGTCGTGGACACCGACCCCGGCATCAAGCAGGCGTTCACCGCGCTGCGCGCGCTGCGCAACTCCGGCGTGGTGAACACGAAGTTCGACGACTTCACGCCGGACTGGCAGTCTGCCCTCGCCGACGACACGCTCGCCTCGGTACCGATCGCGAGCTGGTTCTCCACCTTCCTGCCGCAGTACGCCCCGAACTTGAACGGCAAGTGGGGCGTCACCACGTGGCCGGAGATCGGCGGCGCGGTGGGCGGCAGCGAGGCCGGCGGCTCCGTCTTCGTCATCCCGGCCGCGGCCAAGAACAAGGCCGCCGCCGCCCGGTTCCTCGCCGATACCTTCATGACCAAGCAGGGCGCGACCGCGGTCAGCAAGCAGTACAGCGAGGTACCCAACGTGGTCGAGGCCCAGTCGGACCCCGCGGTGGCCAACAACGCCTACTTCGGTACCGACCTCATCAGCGCGTTCCAGGCCGCCGACAAGAGCTACAAGCTGTTCGCCTACGACCCGACCGCGCTCAAGGAGTTGGACATCCTGCAGCACTCGCTGGCCAACTACCTGTCCGGCGCCACCGACGACCCGAGCGCCGCGCTGCAGGCCGCACAGCAGCAGATGACCGCGCAGATCGGCAACCCGTACCAGCAATGAACCAGACGACCAGCACCGAAGCGCACCGGGCACCCGCGGTGCGGGTGTCCGGCGCGCCCGGGCACCCGCGGCCCGCCAGGCGCAGGCGGCGCTGGCCCGACACGCTGGCCCCGTACCTGTTCGTCGCGCCGTTCCTCGTCTCGTTCCTGGCGTTCTTCGTGCTGCCGTCCGGCTACTCCGTAGTACTCAGCTTCTTCCGGTACAACGGGTACACAGCGGCCCGCTGGGTCGGGCTGACCAACTACCGTGCCCTGCTGGAATCGCCTGACTTCCGGCAGGCGGCTGTCAACACCGCCTTCTACTGGCTTGTTCCGCTACTGCCCATGCTGGGGGGCGCGTTCCTCCTTGCGCTCGCGGTGCGCTCGCGGCTGTCGCGCGGCGGCCGACTCTACAAGCCCCTCATCTTCGTACCGCAGGTGATGGCTCCGGTCGCGGCCGCGCTGGTATGGCGGGTGATCCTGAGCAACGCCGGAGTCCTCAACAACGTCTTCGGCCTGCACGTCGGGTGGCTCACCGATCCGACCGCGCTCAAGTGGGGCGTGGTGATGCTGCTCGTGTGGCGCGGACTCGGCTGGTACTTCGTGGTGTTCCTGGCCGGGCTGACCGGGGTACCCGACGATCTGCTGGAGGCGGCGAGCGTCGACGGCGCCTCGGCGTTCCGCCGGGTTCGCCACGTCATCCTGCCGCTGATGCGCCCGACGATCCTGTTCGCACTCGTCATCGACACCATCGCGTCGCTGCAACTGTTCACCGAACCCAACCTGCTCGTCGGCGGCGCGGGTACCACCGCCGGCGCCCCGCCGTCGGCCGCACCGCTGATGAACCAGGTGGTCACCAACGTCACCGGCGGCCAGTTCGGACTGGCCGCCGCCGCCGGGTGGCTGATGTTCCTCGCGATCGGCACCTTCTCGATCGTCCAGTTCAGACTCTTCCGGGAGGCCCGCTCGTGACCGCACCCGCCCGGCGGAAGCCCGCAGCGCCCCACCGCGGCCGGTGGATCGGCGCCAAGGGCGCGGTCAACGCCCTGCTGGTCGGCGTCGCCGCGCTGGCCGTGTACCCCTACCTCGTCATGCTGTTCGGCGGTCTCAAGTCCTCGGCCGAACTCACCACCAACCCGGCCGGGATACCGGCGCACCCGACGCTTCACAACTTCACCGACCTGTTCACCGGCGACACCGGCCGGGTGATGTGGCGCTCCCTGCTCAACAGCGTCGTTGTCACCGTGCCCTACACGGCGCTGACCGTGCTGCTGTGCGGGATGGCCGGGTACGCCTTCGCCAAGTACCGCTTCCGGGGACGCAACCTCATCTTCGCGCTGCTGATCGCCTCGATGCTGGTGCCTACCGAGGTGAACATCCCGACCCTGTACCTGCTGTTCACGAAGATCAACTGGCTCAACACCTACCAGGTGCAGATCTTCCCCGGTACCGCCAGCGTGCTGGGCATGTTCATGGCCCGGCAGTACATGCGCGACATCCCCGACGAGGTGCTCGACGCCGCGCGTACCGACGGTGCCGGGCACTGGCGCACGTTCTGGCGCATCGCCATGCCGATGTCCGCACCCGTGCTCGGCGCGATCGCGGTGCTCACCTTTGTCACCAAGTGGAGCGACTACCTCTGGCCCACCGTCATGGTCAACAGCCCGGAACGGCAGCCCATCATGGTGACCCTCCCGGCGCTGTCGACCTCAGCGTCGGGCTTCATCGTCCGGTACGAAATCCTGCTCGCCGGCTGCCTGATCGTCACCCTGCCGCTGCTGCTGCTGTTCCTGCGCTTCCAGAAGACCGTCATGAACGGCACCACGGCCGGCGCGGTACGGGGTTAGGAGCAGCCGATGCCGACGCGCCAACGCCCAGCCAACGATCTCGTATGGAGCAAGGAGCTACCCGAGCAACGACACAGGTGGATCACCACGACGCTGCGCCGTAGTGGCGCCGTGTCCGTACGTGAGATCGTCGACCGCTTCGGCGTATCGGCGACCACCGCCCGTCGAGACATCGAGATCGTCGGCCGACACCATGGACGGCGCGTGTACGGCGGACTGCTGTCACCCTGAGCGCAACTCGGCTGGCACCGTCACCTCAGATGAGGTCCGGGATGGGCCGGACCGTCTCGGACGCCGTCAATGATCTCTTCGTCCAGCGGCCGCCGGCACGACGACCAGACCCGGCCGTCGATGAGGCAAGATCTTGCCTCCGCGGTCAAACCACCGTGACCAGGACGGACGCCATTGTCGGCACCCGCAACGTCGAGCAGGATCAGCCCGATGCCGGCACGGGTCTGGCTGGACCGGTGGCTGGGATGGTCCGTAGGTTGGGCGCATGACGGAGCCGGGGAACGGACCGGCCGCGCTCGGTGATCGATCGCGGTGGATCAACCTGGACGGCCCGGTCCATTACCTCGACTTCGGTGGCCCGGCCGACGGGCCTGTCGTCGTCTGCGTACACGGGTTGGGCGGTTCGGCGGTGAACTGGTCCGCCGTCGCGCCGATGCTGACTGGGCGTTGCCGGGTGCTGGCCCCCGACCTGGCGGGGCACGGCCTGACCCGGTCGCTGAATCGCGGCACCGCGGTGGCGGCGAACCGGGCCTTGCTGCACCGCTTCCTCGCGTCGGTGGCCGACGGCCCGGTGATCCTGATGGGAAACTCGATGGGCGGGATGATCTCGCTGCTCGAGGCAGGCACGGCACCGGCACGCGTCGCGGGACTGGTCCTGGTCGACGCGGCACTGCCGATGGTGCCGGCCCGCCCGGATCCGATCGTGACCGCGTTGTTCGCGATGTACGCCACGCCGTTGCTGGGCGGGCTGCTCATGGACCGCCGCCGTCGCCTGTCACCGGAGGCGGCCGTGGCCGAGACGCTGTCGCTGTGCTGCGTCGACGTTTCGCGGGTACCCGCGGATGTCATTGCCCAGCACGTTGCCCTGGCGCGCCGACGTGCGGAGTTCACCGATGCCGGTGCGGACTTTCTCGTCGCCGCTCGTTCCGTCGTGGCGACGGCCGGCTACCTGCGTGGTCGGCCGTACCGGCAGATGCTCGGGTCGATCGGGGCGCCGGTCCTGCTGCTGCACGGCGATCGCGACCGGCTGGTACCCGTCGCCGCTGCTCGGGCGGTAGCCCGCCGCAACCCCTCGTGGTCGCTGGTCGTGCTGCCCGACATCGGTCATGTGCCGCATCTTGAGGCGCCCCGGGATACCGCCGCGGCGGTCTTCGGCTGGCTCGACGCGGCGGGTCGCTCCGCCGCCCGGGCGGCCACCCCGGGACCACCGGCGTAGGTCGGGTGAGCGTCGGTTCCGCGGCGGACGGGGCGTGGCGCGCTACCGTAAAGGTTGTTACCGCCATCGACGGTGACGCCGGGAGGTGCCCATGCCCGTACCCCCTCCGCGGGCTGGAGACCGGCGGAATCCCCGCGTCGGCCTGGTGCTGGGTGCCGGCGGGGTTCTCGGCGCGGCGTGGATGGCGGGTGCCCTCGCCGCCTTGCAGGACCGGCTCCCGCGTCGACTCGGCGCGGTGGATCTGGTCGTCGGCACGAGCGCCGGCAGCATCCTGGCCGCCGCGCTGCGCTGCGGCGTGGACGTCGAGCAGATCGTGGAGCACCAGCGCGGGTCCCCGCTCGTGGGCCTGCCGCACCTCAGCCAGCTCGACCGGGACGCCGGGCCGCTGCCGCCGCTGCCCCGGCTGCGCATCGGCTCACCGGGCCTGCTGGCCAGCACCGCCCGGGCGCCGCACCGGGTACGGCCCTGGGTGGCGGCCAGCGGCCTGCTCCTGCAGGGACGCGGGCAGTTGCCCGCTTTGGGCGCGCTGGTCGAGGCGATGCTCGTCCAGGACGGCGGACAGACCGCGGCGCTGGCGCCGTCGCCGAACTGGCCCGAGCGCGGCGAAACCTGGATCGTGGCGGTCGACTACGCGTCCGGCCGCCGGGTCGCGTTCGGTCGGCCGGGCGCGCCGACCGTTTCACTGGCCGACGCGGTGGTCGCCTCGTGTTCGATTCCCGGCTGGTACGAACCGAAGTCAATCGACGGCCGTCGCTATGTCGACGGCGGCGTCTCGTCGAGCACCTCCCTGGATCTCGTGGCGAGGGCGTGCCTCGACGAGGTGTACGTGCTGGCGCCGATGGCCAGTTACGTCATGGATCGGCCGCGGAATCCGGCGGCCCGGCTGGAGCGGATGGTGCGCCGCGTTGTCACGCTCGGGCTCAGCCGGGAGACGGGCAAGGTCACTGCCACCGGGACGCGGGTGACCGTGCTGACCCCCGGCCCGGAGGATCTCGCGGCCATCGGCGCGAACATGATGAACCCGCGCGCCCGGCGGGTGGTGCTGGAGACCTCGTTGCGCACCTCGGCCGCCGCCCTGGCCGGCGAGCCGGGACAGACCGGGGCCGAACGAGCGGCCGCCTGACCTACCTCAGGGCGGCGGCCGGCGCGGGGCCGACCGGGCGACGGTGCTCGCGGTACGCGGCCGGGGTGCGGCGGCGCGGCCCGGCCGGGGCTTGGCCGCCTTCCGGCCGTCGACGGATACCGGTGCCGCGGCCGGTGTCGCGTGCTCGAGCAACTCGTCCACGCCCCGGCGGATCCCGCTGCTGAGCACCCCGATATCGGGTACCGCGTCGAAATCCGCATTGATGCCGAAGTTGAGCTGGTCGAGATAGGACAGGATGCCGACGGCGGTGCGGATGTTGCTGGCGATCGGGACGTACGGATGGATCTCCACCATCCGCCTACCGAGCAGGTACAGCGGGAAACGGGGTCCGGGGACGTTGGTGGTGGCCGTCTGCATCAGCGGTTGCGGGAACCGGAAGGCCAGTCGGGACCCGAGCGCGAGCAGGGTCGGCGCGGCGAACCCGGCGAGTTCGGTGAGCGCCTGGGCGCCTACCGCCTGGCGGCTGTTCTTCAGGTCGTCCATCTGCTCACGGATGGACGACAGCCGCCGCGCCGGATCCGCCTCGCCGACCGGAAGGTTGACCAGCACCGCGGAGACCCGGTTGTTCAGGGTGCCGCGCTCGGCCCTGGTGCGGACCGACACCGGTACCAGCGACCGGACCACCTGGCCCGCGGCCAGTTCGCCGCGCCCGGCGAGCAGGTCGCGGAACCCCCGGGTGATTGCCGCCAGCACCACGTCGTTGACAGTTCCGCCGAACGCGGTGCGGATCTGCTTGACCTCGCCCAGGCTGGCCTGGGTCCACTCCCAGCGCCGGTGCGGGCCGCTCGGCCCGTTGAGGGAGCGGGCAGTGCGGCCGCCGAGCCGGCGGGCGGTGCCCGGCAGTCCCCGGCCGAAGGCCGTCATCTGCTGGCGGTTGAGCAGGCTGGCCGTCAACGCCGGTACCCTCGCCAGCTGCTGCAACGGCGCCCCCACCACGTCGCGCAGCCCGCCGATCAGCAGCCCGGCCGTGGACGGCGCGGCCGCCGGCGTCCAGGCGCTCGGCGGGGGAAGCTGGGCGTCCGGGCTCGTATCCAGCAGCAGTGCGGCCAGGTCCCAGCCGGCCACTCCGTCGATCATGCAGTGGTGCACCTTCGAGATGATCGCCCAGCGGTCGTCCGCGAGACCCTCGACGAGGTACATCTCCCACAGTGGCTTGGTGAGGTCCAGCCGCTGGGCGAACACCCGGCCGGCCAGATTGCGCAGCTGCTCGGCGCCGCCCGGCGGGGGTACCGCGGTGTGCCGGACGTGGTAGAGGATCTCGAAGTGCGGGTCGTCGGTCCAGGCCGGGAGGCCGAGGTGCAGCGGGACAGTGCGCACCCGCTGCCGGTACCGCGGCACGTCGGGCAGCTTCGCCACCAGCAACCGCACGAGGTCGCCGTAGGACGGCGGCTGTCCTTCAAAGACGGCGACCGATCCGACGTGCATCGGCGTGTTCTCATCCTCGATGAAGAAGAATCCGGCGTCCAGCGTGCTCATCCGCTCCATCGCGTACCCGCCCCTTCGGCAGCACCGGCCCGTACGGCTCAAGCTACTCCGTGTTTCCGGGCCGGGGACCGGACGACGCCGGAGGCCGTCGGCTGGGACGGCTGTCGCCGCGTCGTCGACGCGAACGGGCACCAGCCGTGTCACGCCCGGTATCGGGTGGGTGCTGGCGGTGACCGGCAGCGCCGCGAGTGGCGCCGGCCGCCGTCCGGACAGCAGGGTCACGAGCGGCTCCAGCAGCGTCAGCCCGGCCACGAGGCCGGCGAACGGATTGCCCGGCAGGCCGACCACCCACCGGCCGTCACGCGCTGATCGTGATGCGGTAGCCGCTCGGCGTCGTTCGACCCTGTCGTCAGGTGCGGCGAGGTCGGGGCAAGCAAGGTGCTTCGCTTGGCTCGCCGGCGCGCGGCGGTAGGGTCGGTTGCGGTCACGCGAAGGGGTACGGGATGGTTCTGGCGCACGCGTTCGGGCAGCGTTACGAGCTGCCGTTGCCGCTGCTGTACTTCGTCGCGGGCGGCGCGGTGGTGGTGTTCGTGTCGTTCCTGCTGGCGCTGCGCAGCCCGCTGCCTTCAGCCGACTATGCCGGGGCGAGGGATGGCGTACCGCTGACCCGAATGCGGCTCTTGCCCGCCGCCGCGGGTGGGCTGTTGTTGGTCGGGCTGATCGCGGCCGGCGCGGGCGGCTCGCAGGAGGTCGCCGAGAATATCGTTCCTACCGCGTTCTGGTTGGTGCTGTGGATCGCGGTGCCGCTGTCCTGCGGGCTGCTGGGTGACTGGACCCGGCCGGTCAACCCGTTCGCCACACTGGCCCGGCTGGCCGACTCGGACCGGGCCCGGCGGGTCCTGCTCGGTTCGCCGCAGCGGCTGCCGTGGCCCGGGTGGTTGGGGTGGTGGCCGGCGACGGTCACGTTTTTCCTGGTCGCTTGCGGGGAGTTGGTGTACAACCAGACCGCGACGCTGCCCCGGGTGACCGCGTACGGCCTGCTGGTCGGGGCGATGCTGTCGGCGGTGATGGGGTTGGTGTTCGGCGCCGACGCCTGGCTGGGGCGGGGCGAGATGTTCGCCGTGCTGTTCGCCACCTGGGGGCGGCTGGGGTTCTTCCGGTTCGGCGCGCCGGGCCGGCGCGGGTGGACCGGCGGGTTGGACGTGCCGTTCGAGCCGGTCATCTCCCGGCTGCTGTTCGTGTTGATGCTGCTGGTGTCGGTGTCCTTCGACGGGCTGATCTCCACCCCGGCTTGGCGCGTGGTGCGGCTGCGCATGGACGAGGTCACCGGCGGGTCGGCCGCCGGTGATGACGGGTTGAGCACGTTGGTGTTCCTGCTGCTGGCGGTGGCGACCCTGGTCGTGTTCGGGCTGTTCGCGGTTGCGGTGGGCCGGGCCGGCGGGCACCGCGGTTCGCCGGTGGCAAGGCTGTCCGGGCTGCTGCCGTCACTGGTGCCGATCGCGTTCGGCTACCTGCTGGCGCACAACCTGCAGTACCTGGTCGTCAACGGGCAACTGCTGATCCCCCTGCTGGGCAACCCGGCGGGGGTGTCGGGCGGGCAGTGGCTGCCGGCGCCGTTCAACGACAGCTTCGAGGTGCACCGCTCCCTGCTGCCGCCGGCGTTCTACTGGTACGTCGCGGTCGCCGTCATTGTGGCGGTCCACGTCGTCGCCGTGTTCCTCGCCCACCGCCACCTCGCCGGGGCGGCCGTCGGCGAAGCGGCGACGCGGCGGTCGGAGTACCCGTGGCTGGCGGCGATGGTCGCCTACACCATGCTCAGCCTGTGGCTGCTGGCCCAGCCGCTGGTACAGGAGAAGCCGGCGCAACCGGCGGCTATGCCGCGCGCGGTGGCGGTGGTGGTGGAACGGCGGTGACCGGAGCGGCGCTGCGGTCATCGCCTTCGGTTACCGCGGCTGGGCTGGCAGGGCTGGGCCTGGCCGTGATGCTGCGCGTCCGGGTGGCCGGCGCAGTGGGCGCCCAGTCGGTGCTGGCGGGGGTGGCTTTCGGGGTCGCGCTGCTGGCGCTTGCTGCCGCCTGTGGTCGGTGGCAACGCCCGACAATCGGTTGGCGGCAGCTGGCCTGGGGCGTGGCCGGCGCGGCGGTGCTGTGCACCCCGCCGCTGGCCCACCACCTCACGCACCCCGGTGTCGCGGCGCCGGCCGGTCTGCTACCCGGCTGGGCGGCGGTCGTCACCCTCGTCGCCGTCGCCGAGGAGGTACTGCTGCGCGGGGCATTGTTCGAGGCGCTGACCGTCTGGCGGGGGCCGTACCTCGCGGTCGCGGTCACCGCGGTCGCGTTCGCGGCCCTGCACGTACCCGTGTACGGGTGGTCGGTGGCGCCGCTGGATCTGGCGGTCGGGGTGTTCCTTGGGGTGCTGCGGGTGCTGGCCGGGTCGGTGACCGCGCCCGCGTTGACCCACACCCTGGCCGACCTGGCCGGCTGGTGGCTACGGTGACCCCCATCACCCGGGTTCGCCGGGTCGGGATGCTGCTTTCGGCCGTGGCGCTGCTGGCGGTGGCGTGGCTGGCCGCGCCGCTCTCGTCAACGCCGCCTCTGTACGACGGTGTCGCCTTTCCGGACGAGCCGTACCGGTACGTGACGCCGCCACCTGGTGCGCCGGCCACGCCACCGCCCACAGACGCAGTCGGCGACGCCCGAATCGTGGACGGGAAGTCGCAGCTGGCCGTGGCCGGCAGCAACGAACAAGGCCCCCAGGTGCAATTCGTCGTCGACGACGGGGAGATCACCGCCCCGCCCCGCGCCGCTGTGGCACACCTGCGCGCCGAACCGGTCGCCACGACCGCCCAGCCGCCGGATGCGCGGATCTGGGGCAATGTGTACCGGCTGACCGCCACGACGGACCTGGGCCCGGCGCAGATCCACGCCGGCAGCAACTCCACCACCGCGATCATCCTGCGCGCCCCGGTCGGCCCCACACCGCAGCCCGTGATGGAGTACTCCGACGGCACGACCTGGCGGCGGCTGCCGATCACCCGGGTCGGCAACGACATCTACTCCGCCCCGCTGGTCGCCACCGGCGACTACGCCGTGGCCACCCTGCCCGGCCAACCCCAGCCACTACCCGGCACCACCACCGCCACCACCGGCGGCCGATCCGGCATCGACCGGTGGATCCTCATCCCCGGCATCGCCCTGGCCGTGCTCATCGCCGCCATCGCCACCATCCGATGGACCCGCACGATATCCCGCCAGGTCGCCGCCGACATGGTCGACGTGAACGCCCTACTCGCCTACGCCCGGATGGTCGCCGCCACCGCCGCCACCATGGAACTGCCCGACAACCAGCGAACCGACCTGCAGACCAGGGCCGACCAGCTGCTGCAGGCGGCCGCCACACCCACACCCGACCCGTTGCAGATACGCCGGCTCGCCGAGGACCTCCTCGCCACCCTGCGCGCAGCCAACCCGACCCTGGCCAGCCGAGCCGCCATCACCAAAGGCGAACAAGCCCTCCGACTGCGCCGCGGCTGAGCCCCGCCCGTCCGACCCCACCCGGCCAGATCGTTCACCCCCGACAGCCGCTCTCCGCGTTGTGCGTCCCGCATCGCCGGAGGGCGCTGTACCAGGCCGGCCCGTCGCCTTCTCAGGGTTGCTTCGGCGGCCGGCGACCCGGTCCAGGCGCCCCCCGCTGATGTCACCAAGCCGGGCCCGGGTCCTCGCGGGCGGCGGATGTCGATCGGCGCATCTGGAGGATACCGGCGGTAGCCAGGCCGATGCCTCCACCGAGCACGCCGGCCACGGCCAGCCCGGCCCACCGACCGTCCGCCGGAATCGGCGCCACGCCGTGATAGAACACCGCCGCGTTGGCGGCTCCGACGAACAACGCGGCGCACGCGGCGGAAAGGGCCAGGCCGAAATCACTGCCCGGGCGGCGGGCGAACACCGCAACACCGGCCGCGATCACGCCGAGGCCGATCGCCACGGGAAGCGCCTGGCGCAGCAGGGCCAGAGCGAGACTCCGAACCCCCGGCGGCGCGTTGTTGGCGGCGACCAGCAGCGGATAACCGGCGGCGGCCCCACCGACCGCCACCGCCACGCCGGCAAGGCCGCGACGCGATACCCGCTGCGGCCACCGCCCGGCGGTCGCGGTCAACCCCAGGGCGGCGACGGCGGCGGCCAGGAGCAGGGTTGCCGCCCACCACACGCCCGGGTCGGGCGGCGGCACCCAGTCCAGTGTGCCGACGATGGCAATGGTCGCGGCGCCGTCGTGCAGCGGTACCCGCCAGTCCGATACACGGTGTACCTGGGACGGGTCGGCGCGCACCTGCGGCGGCGGGTTGCCGTGCCACAGCGCGCGGTGGTCCTGCCACCGCAACAAGGGCCGGGTCGAGATCGGTTGCCATTGCGGGGCGGCGTGGGCGTCGGCCGCTGGGTTGACCGGGATGCCGAGGTTGTCCACGTACAGCGACGGGGAGCGGACGTTCTGCCAGACCCCGTTCGGGCGTACCTGAAACATCGGCTCGCCTTGGTAGCCGAGCACCTCGATGGTGCGCCCGGAATCGTTGCGTAACTCCAACCGCGAACCGTCGGCGACGTACCGCGCCGACACACCGGCCACCGCCGGCTCGATCCCGGTGACCCGGGTCCGGTAGTCCACGGCCGGCTGCACGCCGGGTGGATGCGCCTGGGCCGGTGCGGACAGCAGCACGACGAGGACGCCGGCCAGCACCGCCACGGCGGTGAACCGCCGAACAGCAGCCAGGTGGCCGCGGGCATGCGACCACCGATCTGGGTAATCCATCAGCCAACCACGATCCTCAGGGGACTCGGCGCGGCGGCGCGGGTGGGACACCCGGTCCGGCGTCCCACCCACGCCGACGGGTTCACGCCGTACGCCGGCTGCGGGTGAAAGCCAGCCCGCCCAGAGCAGCGCCGATCAGCCCGAGGACCGCGGCGATGACCGCCACCGTCAGCGCGGCCGTGTTCGACGAGCTGCTGGCGGCGGCCGGCTTAGTGGCCGCTACCGCCGGGGCGGCCGACGGGCCGGCGGCGGTGACCGCGGCGTCGCCGGACGCAGCGGTCAGCTTCAACACCGGCGCGGGATGCTCCGGCTCGGCCTGCCCCGGCGTGCTCAGGTCGATCCACCGCACTATGGTGCCGTCGGAGTAGGTCTGCAGCGCCTTGAACGTCATCGAGTCCGTCTTCGGCAGTGGCCCCAGCGACACCGGGAACTCCAGGAACTGACCCGGCTTGATCGCCGTGTCCGGGGAGTTCGCCGTCCAGGTGATCTGGCTGATCGCCTCGGTGACCTTGTCCCCGTCATCCGTGGTGATCGGCGTGGCCAGCTTCGTCGTGGTCACTGTCGCAGTCCAGCCCGGCACCGGCATCACCAGCACCGACGCGACCGGCTGATCAGTGGGCAGATTCACCTCCACCTTCGTGGTCGAGGCGGTGTCACTCTCGTCGGGCACCTGGAACGCCACCCGAGCCGACCCGCCCTGGGTCGCGCTGTCCGGGGTCACCTCCACGTGCGCGGACGCCGCCCCCGCGAAGCCCAGCACCGCGACCGCGGACACCGCCCCGGTCAGCAGCACTGCCCGCCAACTCCGGTTCATCAGCAATCTTCTCCATTCCAGGTCTCGACCCCGCCGGCGTTTCCGGCGGGGCTGGTCCTCCCCGTGGCCGATGAGGGACTCGGCTGGCGGGCATCCGCCCACGGCGGTCCGGGTCAACGGCACAACCCACGCGGGCTGCGGCGTCCCGGATCGTCACAGCAGGTAGTCGCAGCCGTCGGCGGGAAAGTTCCAACGAATTCGGGGGAAATCGGCGGGAACCGCAGCGGGCGCCGAAGCGACCTATCAGGCATGGGGAATCTTCATGACCCGCCCCGCTAGCAGGCCGGCGCAGCGTCGGTCCCCAAACTCGACCGGGACCCGGAGCAGCCCACCGCGTACCTGGCCACCTGCGCCACCTCAACCAGGGCGGGCAGGATGGACCGCACAACCACCCGCGACCGTCTCAATCTGATGCGGGGACCGATGTGATGACCATGACCGCCCGCACGGCACTGGTAGCCGCGGTAACTGCCCTAGCCGTGGCATCCACCGGCTGCGAAGCAACCCCGGCCGGCGGCACGCACGCGGCCGCCGCCGGCGACGCAACCAGCCGGTCGGCAGAAGCTGACGGCCCGTCCGAGTCGGCGAAGATGATCTGCCAGCCGGACGCGGCGGCGGAGATCGCCTCTGCCCTCGGTGTGCAGACCAGCACACCACCAGCGCCGAGCTGGAGCGACCACGTGTACTCCTGTCGGTACCAATACCCGTCCGGCGCCATGGTGCTGTCCATCAAGGAGCTGCCCGACCAGGCCGCCACCACCGCCTACTACGCCGCGGCACAGCACAGCCTGCCCAGCTACACCCCAGAATCGGTTCTCGGGCAGCAGGGCTTCGCGGGACCCGACGGCTCCATGTACGTCCGAAAAGACTTCAAAGTCCTGCACGTGGACGTCAGCGCGCTACCCGACCGCATCGGTCCACAACCACACACCCGCGTCGACGCCGCATTCACGGTGGCCGCCGTCATCATGAGCTGCTGGACCGGCAACTGACCCGCCGGTTGAGGCGGCTATCGCTGCGTGATCGGCCCCTGGGATGTCCGCGCGCATCGCAATAGCTCGCGGATGTTCTCAGCCGAAGCAATGCAGCGAAAGCCGGTGTCGTCGTCAAGCATGTCGGCGGCTGCATCGTTGAACGCGGAGGGTGAGCAGCGGCGACGACGCGGTGCGGACGCCGCGGAAGCGGTCGACGACACGCCAAGCACCCGGTCGACCGCGGCTGCGGGGTGGTTCTGCGGTGTCACCGGCTCTTGGCCCGCACGTAGAGATTGCCGTAAACAACGAGCAGGGCGACGAAGCCGACGGCCATCAGGTAGGACCACCAGTTGCTCCTCAGCGTCATTGTCAAGACGCCGGCCGCGAAGGTGATCGCAACGAGGGCCAGGCCGATCCAGGACTGCCTCCTGAGGTCCGCTCCGGCTGCAGCAGCTAGCCGTACCGTCACGATGGCTCCGACGACGAGACCCACTGCGATCGCGACATGACCGGCAAGGGCGGCGATGGTGACTACCTTCGCCGCACCGCTGGTTTCGGATGGCTGTCCGATGAGGTTGACGCCCATGCCCAACAGGAACTGGGCGATGAGCATGGCGAGTTGGGCGCGCGCCCGCCTGCCCAGCTTCTGGTCGAGGGTGATGGTTGCTGCTGCGTGGCTGTCGAGCATCTTCCCCACGTCCTTCGCGAGTGTGTTTGATGGACCTGGCTGTCGAGCAACGGTGGTGTCGGATCTGCGGCTGGCACCTTGCCGCACCCGCAGCCGAGTCTCTTGAGTCCGGGGTCTTCGCCGTCCCGGAGCGACGCGGCCCCGATCCTCCCTTTGGCTGCGACTCGTGAGCACCACCCAGGTGGCCGCGTGCAGATCCGGTGCCGGTGACAGGTGCGGCGGGAACACCGCACCCAGCTCCCCGGCAGACTGGGTGTGGCCGGCGGCGACCATCGCGGTGCCCGCCTTCTTGGGTACCGGCGTGCCACAGCGGTACGGCGTCGACATCGCTCTGGCTCCTCGCCTCTGACAGGCAGCGGTCGCCGCCCCGTGCCGGCGACCGTCGTGCTCTGCTGAAGACACGATGCCGGCCGACCGCCGCGCGGTCGTCCTGCCGCGGAATGCTCTTTGGATACCGCCGTCGGCGCAGTCCGGGCGCCGGCTACTTCCCGGGGAGTAGCCGGGAGATGAGCCCGCGGGCTGACGTGGCCGCCACCGGCGGACCGCTGCATGGCCGGTACGCGTACCCGGCGATGCCCGCGCACCAGTAGCCAACGGTGCCCGGCCCGCTCATCTCGGGGAAAACGAGGTTCGCCGAGGACGCTACCCAGCAACGGGGCCGCCGGGAGGCGACGCCGGAACGGACAGCGACGCCGGGAGTCCGAACCGGGGGTAGAGCCCGTCGTGGTGGAAGCGCGTGATCGCCCGAATCTTCTCGCCGGCGATCGTGAGCACGATCAGTCCCGCCGGGATGGCGGTCGGCTCGCCGGGGCCACTGAGGTAGCTGCCGAAGGCGGGCTGGGTGTTGGCGCGGGCCGGCACCAGCCGCAGGCGGCGATCGCCGCGGTAGTCGAAGGAGACCTTGAGGAACGACCGGATCGCGTCGAGACCGTGGTACTCGTGCGGTGCGGGCGGCATGGACAGCCACGCGTCGTCGGTGAGCAGCGCGATCACGCCATCGATGTCGGCGGCGACGAACGCGTCGGCGAAGCGCCGACCGAGCTCGCGTTCCTCGGCCGACCCTGGCCGCGGTGCGCGGTCGGCTCCGGCGCGGTCCTGCTCGAGCGTGGCGCGGGCTCGTTGCAGGGCACCCTTGACGGCCGTCGGGCTGGTGTTGAGCATGCTGGCCACTTCCTCGGTGGGGAAGCCCAGCACGTCGCGCAGCACGAGCGTTGCCGCCTGGCGGGGCGGTATGCGCTGCAGGCCCGCGACGAACGCCAGCTCCACCGCCTCGGTGGTCTGGTAGCGGGCCTCCGGCCCGGGTGCGGTGTCCGGTATGCCCTCGAGCAGGTTGTCCGGGTAGGGCTGCAACCAGGTGATCTCGCCGCGCCGGGTGGGCTCGGGGGGAGCGAACGGCGGAGTCGGCTCGGCCGGGGCCCGGCGGCCGGCGGCACGCAGCGCGTTGAGGCACTGGTTGGTCGCGATGCGGTACAGCCAGGAGCGCAGTGACGCCCGCTCCTGGTACCCGGCCAGGCCGCGCCAGGCCGCGAGCAGCGTCTCCTGCAGCATGTCCTCGGCGTCGGTCAACGACCCCAGCACGCGGTAGCAGTGCACCTGCAACTCGCGCCGGTACGGGTCGGTGAGTTGGCGAAATGCCTGCTCATCCCCGGTACGTGCGCGCTGCAGCGTCGTGCGGTCCATCCCGGAAGCATGGCACGCCCGTCTGACACTCCCGCCGACCGTTCCGTTCGCGGCGCCCGCGGTGTCTGTACCAGCAGACCGATACGGATGGCTGCGCCAGCGCGGCGGAGGGGACAGGAATGTGATGAGCGGGACGAGCCGCAACGCAGCGCGCCAGGGTTGGATCCTGGCGGTCACCTCGGTGGCGTTCTTCATGGTGGCGTTGGACGCGCTGGTGGTGGTCACCGCGCTGCCGGTGATCGGGCGGGACCTGCGGGCCGGGATGCCGACCCTGCAGTGGACGGTCAACGCCTACGGCCTGGCGTACGCGGCGGGCATCACCACGGCGGCCGCGCTGGGCGACCGGTACGGGCGGCGCCGGGTGTTCACCGGCGGCCTCGCGGTGTTCACGCTGGGTTCGGCCGCCTGCGCGCTCGCCCCCGGCGTCGGGTGGCTGCTGGCCGCCCGCGCCGTGCAGGGGACCGGCGCGGCCGCGGTGATGCCGTTGAGCCTGACCATCCTCACCGGCGCCTTCCCGTCGCACCGCCGCGGCGCGATCGTCGGCATCTGGGGTGGCCTGGGCGGGCTCGCCGTGGCGGGTGGACCGCTGGTTGGCGGGGCGGTCACCGAGGGACTGGACTGGCACTGGATCTTCTGGCTCAACGTGCCCATCGGGCTGGCCGCCGTAGCAGTGTCCCGCGCCCGGCTGCCCGAGTCGCGCGGCCACAACGACCGCATGGACGTGCCCGCGCTGGTGCTGCTCGCCGGCGGGGTGTTCGGGCTCGTCTGGGGCCTGGTGCGGGCCGGCGAGGTCGGCTGGGGAAGCCCCCAGACACTCACCGCGCTGGGCTGCGGGATGCTGCTGGTGGCCGCTTTCGTGGCCTGGGAACGGCGTGCGGTGGCGCCGCTGCTGCCGCTGCGGATGCTCCGCCTGCGCGACTTCGCCGCGGCCAACGTGGCGGGCCTGCTGATGGTCGGCGCGCTGAGTGCCGCCGTCTTCCTCATCGCCCAGTACTGCCAGCTCGTGCTGGGGTACTCACCGCTGGGCACCGGGCTGCGCCTGCTGCCCTGGACCGCGACGCCGCTGCTCGTCGCCCCGGCGGCGGGGCGGCTGTCCGACCTGATCGGCCGCCGGCCGGTGCTCGCGGCGGGCCTGCTGCTGCAGGCCGCCGGGCTGGGCTGGTTCGCCCTCGTCGCCGGCGCGACCCCGCGGTACGCCGCGATGGTGGCCCCGCTCCTGGTGGCCGGCATCGGCATCTCCATGGCGATACCCACCGCCGCAGCCGCCGCGGTGAGCGCCGTGCAGCCGCACGAGCTGGGCAAGGCCTCCGGCACCAACAGCACCCTGCAACGCCTCGGCGCGGTGGTCGGGGTCGCGGTCGTGACCACCGTGTTCACCGCCACCGGCCGGGTCGGCACGGGCGCCACCTTCACCGCCGGGTTCCGCCCGGCGCTGGCAACCGCCGCCGGGCTGTCCCTGCTGGGCGTGCTCGCCGCGCTCGCATTGCGCGGCCGCCCCGCACCCCAGGACGCCGTGCCCGCGGCGACGGCGGCCCCGACGCCGGGCCTGACAAGGGCCGTCGGCTGACCCGCGCTCCGCCCTCAGACACCTGGAACCTCGAACACAGCCCCAACCACGGAAGGACCGTCATGACCGAGACCACCAGCCCCGCACTTCGCACCGCGCTCGCCTACTACGAAGCGTGGACCAACCACGACCTGGACACCGCCATGAGCTACGTCGCCGACGACATCGTCTGCGACGCGCCGTCCGGCCGCCTGGCGGGTGCCGAGGCGTACCGGGCCTTCATGGGCCCGTTCGTACAGATCCTCTCCGGCTCCACGATGATCGCCGCGTTCGGCGACGAACGGATCGCGCTCGTCATGTACGACACGGCAACGGTGCCTGTGCCCAGCGCACCGGCCGCCGAGTGCGTGACAGTCGAGAACGGCAAGATCACGTACAGCCGGTTCGTCTTCGACCGCGCCCCGTTCGATGCCGCCCGTCGGACCTCGGGATGACCGAACCGGGCCATGTCGGGTTGGGTGGTGGCGTATGCCCGGGTGTCCTCGGCCGACCGGCGCGATGACCTGGAGCGGCAGGCCGGGCGGGTGGTGAACGGGCTTCTCGCGGTTGAGAGTGTGGTGAAGGTTCCTCGTGAAGGGTGCCAATTCCACGGAAACTGCCAACGCGTTGCCAAGTGGCAACTTGCACGAATGCCAAGTTGATGGAGACCTGGCCTGGGGCAGGTGGCGTTGCGGGAACGAGCGCCTGGATGGGCGAGCTGCCGCGCCCCATGGGTGCCTGGACTCACATGCGCAGTCTGATGACGAACAGCAAGTAGGACAGGACCGGAAGCGCGACGACCGACAGCACCGCGACGACCGTGCGCACCCGGTCGCGGTCTCGCACGATCACCCTGAGCAGGAGGAGCAACTGGATGCCGAGGAAACCTCCGAGGCAGTTCAGGATCACGTCGTCGATGTCCGACGCCCCCAAGGCGAACACGCCCTGGAGGATCTCCACCGCCACGCTCGCCGAGGCGACGATGAGCATCGTCCGCGCCACGGTCCACTTCCTCAGTACCGACAAGCCCGAGCCGAGCGGGATGAAGAGGAGGACGTTCCCGGCAATGTTGGCGAACGCGAACCTCCTCACGCCGGATGAACTGCTGAACAGGTAGTGCGAGATGCTCGCGAACGGGATGAGGTTGAACGATCGTTCCGAACCGGGCGGCCGCGAGAAGAGCAGAAGCTTCAGCGCGAACACGGCGTAGAGGGCGAATGCGGCACAGATGACGACGGTCTCGAGCTTCGCGCGCGTCGTCATGAGTCGCCGGGTCGACCGATCCTCGACGATCCCGGGTAGTGATCGCTCAGGCATTCCCGCACGGTAACGCGCTGAGCCTGTGCGAACGCTGCAGACCATCGTTTGAGGGCTCTTCATGATCGAGGGTGTGCGCGAGCTCACCCGGGTTCTGTCGGACCCGGCCGTTAGCGTGCTGGTCGTGGAGTACCGCGACGGGCTGACCCGGTTCGGGTTCGCCGCAACCTCGCACAGCTCGTGGTCGCCGGGAGTGGCCCGGAGACCGTAAACGGACGGGAGCCGACCGTAAGACCCGCCGCGGCGGCCCGGTGGCTGTGAAGCGTCAACCCGGCACGGCATCTGCCGGTCAGACCGGGACCGTCCCACCGCGAGGCGCGGACTGTAGATCGTGGGCTTACTCATGCTTACTGATCTGTAACGGCGACGGACCTGACGACTCGCAGGTGACCTTCGCGGGTGCGAGGCTCCACGATGCCCCGGCGCGAAGGACCCCGAACTGACATCGCCGCGCTACCGTGGGTGATGGCGAGGGCCGGGCGGCCCGGACCGGCGGCGCACGACGGGAGTCACACATCCGGTCGCGGCGCCAACGACAGCGCGACCATTGTTTTGACGAGCCCTGCGAGCAGTCATGATCGACAATGAGGTAAGCAGCCAGCCCGAGAGGGCCCCCACTGTTGACGTGCGCGTCTGCGACCGCTGTGGACGGGCACTTCCCGCTCTGCACAAGGACGAGTACACGATTGCCCGGGCGCTTTTGGTAGCCAGGACCGGATTCTGTTTCTGCCCGACCGAAGGCCCCGACGCCGTCACGCCCGTGCCCGACCACGCGCCCTCGCTGATGTAGCCACTCAGGAGACGCACGGCGCGGCGACGGGTCGCTCGCCGAGGAGTCCTCGATGTGCAGCAGGCATCTGCCTTCTCCGAGGCAGACACCATGCGAGGGTGCCGCCGAGTACCCACCCTTCGGCCTGTCGTGAGCCGCGTGCCGAGATCAGGCGGCGAGACAGCCACGGTGTCAGGCAGTCCCACGCCCGCTCGGCAGTCAAACACCGACCAGCAGAGGTCGTTTCGCAACCGCTGATCACCGAGCCCGACCGTGTCAATCGCGTCGCGGAGTCGTTCGCGCTGCCGGTTGGTACGGCTGCTGGTGCGCTGTGCGCTTGCCCGTGCTCGACGCCCTGCGGCGCCAGGCAGCTTTCCATCGACCAGGGTGCGGACTCGAGTGGTGCTGCCTCGGCCGGCTGGTCCGTGGCGAAGACACCGCCGCCGTTGCGTGTCTACCTGCGGGTCGGCAGCAGCGCGTTGATGACTCTGGCGGCGCGGTCGGGGTCGGGGTGTTCCCCGGTGATCAGACCGAGGTAGATGTATGACTCCATGATGCGGACCAGCACGTACGGCAGGTCATCGATCGGGATGGCAGCGTCCAGGCGTCCCGCCGACGCTTCCTGGTGGATCAGCTGGGCGATCAGGTGGACCAGTCGGGCCTCGAAGTCGGTGGCCTTGGTCGTCAACAGGCGCAGGGCGAGGTCGCCCTCGCGGTCGAGAAAGCGTTGCATGCCGGTGTTGGCGATGACGCCGCGGACAGTACCGGTGACGACGGCTGCCGCCACCGACTCACCGGCGCTTACGGACGGGCCGCTCGCGGTGTGGTTGGTCCGCAGCGTTTCGATGGTCCGGGCGATCAGGGACCAGAGGATCTCCGTGAGCAGTTGCTCGCGCGAGCCGACCCAGCGGTAGAGGGTCGCCCGGTCGATGTTCAGCTGCCTGGCCAGCGCCTGCATGTCGATGCGGTCACCGGCGAGGAAGGTCCGACGTGCCTGGCGGAACGCGTCGACCGCGGTCGGCCGAGCGGTCGCTGTACCAGCGAGCTGGCGCTGCAACGGCGTGTCCGCGGGGCGCGGCCTCCGGGCAGGCATGACGCGGCTCCGTTTGTTGGCGTCCTTGACATGTCAGGCGGTGGGGGAGAGACTCTGCAACATATCATAGATGCGTCGCAATGCCGAGACGGGTGAGCGATATGTCGCAGCACGCGGTGGTTCAGCTCCGGGACGGCGCCGTTCGTGGCCGGGTGGAATCGGACGTCACCTCATTTCTCGGCATCCCGTACGCCGCGCCGCCCTTCGGCGCGAATCGCATGCAGCCGCCGCAGCCAGTACAGGCGTGGGCGGGTGAGCTCGACGCGACCGCGTACGGGCCGACCGTGCCGAAGGGCGACTACCCACCGCAGTACGCCACGCTGTTCCCGGAGGTGGTCATCGTCGGTGACCACTGCCTGAACCTGAATGTGTGGACTCCCGACCCGAACGCCGCGGGTCTTCCCGTGCTGGTGTGGGTGCACGGCGGCTCTTTCATGAACGGCTCGGGGTCGGTCGGCGCTTACGACGGCGCGGCGTTCGCCCGCGACGGCGTCGTGTGCGTGACGATCAACTACCGGCTGTCGGCCGAGGGCTTCCTCTACCTCGGCGACGGCATAGCCAACCTCGGCCTGCTGGACCAGTTGGCGGCGTTGCGGTGGGTGCAGGCCAACATCGCCGCGTTCGGCGGTGACCCGGGCCGTGTCACGGTGGCGGGCGAGTCAGCTGGGGCGATGAGTGTGACGACGCTGCTGTCGATGCCGCTGTCCGAGGGACTGTTCGCCCAGGCCATCGCCCAGAGCGGCGCGGCGGCGCACACGCTGAGCCCGGACGAGGGTCGCCTCGTCGGCGGCTACCTCGCCGAAGCCCTCGGCGTGCCGGCCGAGCGCGACGCGATCAAGAAGGTCCCGCTGGATGAATTCATCCGGGCCGCGTCGGATCTGGTTGTCGAGGTGCAGACCGCGCCGGACCCAATGAAGTGGGGTCAGCTCGCGCTGAGCCTGCTGCCGTTCGCGCCAACCGTCGACGGCGCCGTCCTGCCACGTGCGCCACTTGCCGCGATCGCCGCCGGCCAGGGCAGCAGTGTCCCACTGCTGATCGGATCCAACCGCGACGAAGCACGACTGTTCCTGGTCGCGGCCGGCACCCTTGACCTGATCGACGACGCGACACTGGAGGCGGCCGCAGGCGCATACGGACTGCCGGCCGAGGGCGTGGCCGTGTACCGGGCGAACCGACCGGGCGCGAGCCCCGGCGACATTCTTGCCGCTGTCGTCACCGACTGGTTCTTCGGCGTCCCACCGATCCGGGTAGCCGAAGCCCGTGCCGAACACGAGGGCGCCCGCACCTGGATCTACCGCTTCGACCATCCCGAGCCCGAGGACAACCACCGGCTCGGCGCCTGCCACGCAGTCGAGGTTCCGTTCGTGTTCAACACCATCACGCGCGCCGAGGTCCATCCACTCATCGGCGACAAGCCTTCGCAGGCCGTCGCCGACCGGGTACATGAGGTATGGGTCAACTTCATCAGCAACGCTGACCCCGGCTGGGCCCCCTACGACACCACCAGCCGCACCACGGGCCTGCTCACCGACACCGTCACGGCAGTCGACGACCCGACCGCCGCCGAACGCACCCTCTGGAACGGCATCCGCTGAGGAATAGGCCAGCAGCGCAGCCCACCCCGCATGACTGCCGGGACAGCTACGGCAGCCGCCTCGCAGATGAGGGCGTGCCGTAGCACGAGATCATGGCGCTGGGGGGACACAAGAACCGGCGTGCCTCGGACAAGTACATCCACGCCCAGGAGCAGCGGTTCAGGCTCCCGGGAGCCGCTGGATCGGGCGATGGGGCGCAAGCCGAAGAAGCCGCCGGGGGGGAGCAGCCCGAGTAGCGGTCAGAAGTTGCCGTCGGCACGCAAGCAGCCGACCGTCCGGGAGATCTACGACCGGGTCTTCCGGGCGGCGGGAATGTTATAGAAGCCCTTCTCGAACAACAGCCCCACCCGGCATGCCAACATGCCGCCGACTGTGCCCTGGAGGGGACACGACTGGAAGGTTCGGCCGTCCGGCCGACGAGCGGATACCGCGGTCCGGACCTGGTCCTTGCTCTCGCGCGTGGTGCCGGCCGATCAGTCCGCGTTGCGCCGCTGGTCGGCCAGTCCGAGGGTCACCGGCGAGGGCTGCCCGGAGGCGGTCTGTCCGGCAGGATTCGCGGAACTCGCCAAACCCGGAGTCGGGTCGTGCAGAGGTTCACGCAGTAATCAACACCGGCGGATGACGCCCCGCCGACCTGGAAACGTTGGACAATGACATAGTCGGCACTCGGCGATCCGGAGAGCACCTGACTTTTCGACCGCCCAATCCCCACGCCTTGGTTTCCTGGCGCAAGCGCGCTCCGTTTCGCGCCAGTTGTTTCGCGCACACCGTTGGAAGTGGCAGGGATGGATACGACAACGCAGGCAGTGCAGACGCTGAGCGTGATGCGCGGGCAGCACCGCATACACGCCGAGGTGACACCGGCCGCCGGAGTACCGGTCATCCTGATGCACGGCTTCCCGGATAGCCTGCACCTCTACGACCGGCTCACGCCGCACCTGGCGGGTCGGGTTCCTGTGGTGCGGTTCGACTTCCTCGGCTGGGGCCGTTCGGACAAGCCGGCGGGCTACCCCTACACCGCGACCAACCAGGCCGGAGACCTGGCCGCGGTCATCGACGCCCTGGACGGACTCGTGGACACCGACCGGGTCGTGCTGGTCGCCCACGACGCCTCCGGGCCGCCCGCGATCGACTGGGCGCTGGCCCATCCCGGCCAGGTCGCCGGGCTGATACTGCTCAACACCTACTACCACTGGACCCCGAGCCTGCGGCGGCCGCCCGCCATCGCGCTGTACTCCACGCCGCTTCTGCGGACCCTGGCCCGGGGCGCCACCCAGCGCTGGCCGGACCTGGACCGTCGCCTGTACCGGTGGCAGGTCGGCCGGTTCGTCCGCGACCCGGCGATCCGCGGCCCGCTCCTCGACGAGTTCTACCCCCGGTACCTGCCGGCGCGACCGGCCTTCCTGCGGATGAACGAGGACCTGCCCGGCGCGGTGCTCAGCCGCCGCCGGCGCATCCGCGACATGCGCCAGTTCCAGCCGCCGGTAAGGGTGGTCTTCGGCGCCCGGGACCGGTCGCTCAACCCCCGGGTGGCCCGCCGATTCGCCACCCTGTTCCCGCACAGCGAGCTGCACCTGCTGCCGGGTGCCGGCCATTTCGTGCAGGTCGACGAGCCGGCTCACTGCGCCGATCTGATCGCCACATTCCAGCGCTGACTGCCGATGCGGTAGACAACCGCCGGCCGGTCGGAACGCCCTTGAGCGACCCGGTACGGCTGGTACCCGGCCGACCGGCGGCGTCAGTCATCGACGGTCAGGTGCCCACGCTGCGTGGGAGTGCCCGTGCCGGCAGCCGGGAAATGTGCATCCGGCCGATCCGACCGGCCCGGCGACCTGCGTCTGGTGAGGTTGCGCCGCTACGGGACGGGCCTGGCCGGCCAGGTCGTCGAGATCCATGTCGGCGCCCGCAGGGACGGCAGTCGCGGTGAAGGCGTACCCAACCAGGCCGCCTCGCTCTGCTCACCGTGACCGGCATTCAGGCACTCGTCGGCCCGCTTGTCGAGCTGCACGCGTCTGGTGGCCGTTGTGCGCCATCGGCGAGCCGCCGGCTCAAACCTGGCGCCCATCGGTCGAGACCGTCGCGTGCCACATTCCCCTGGCCGCTGGCCTTGACGGTCAGTTAATCAGTCTGTTGCTGGCTCCAGCTTCTGGCCTGTCGAGCTCCAAACGGTGCTCGAGTTGGCTTAGTTCGGCGGTGGACAGCACGAGCCTGGCGAGGGTGAGCACGGTCTCGGGCGGTAGGCATTCGGGGACCGCGACAAGGACGTCATGGCGGGTGCGGACACGTACGACGGCCGGTGTTGTGCCGACGCGGACAACTCGCATGGCCTTCTCCCCACGCATTGGACTTCGGTCCGCATTCGCCCCACGGTAGGCACGAAGAAAGATCCTTAGGAACCCCGCGAGCTCGGTGATTTGGTGCCCTTCTTCCCGGCCTCGTCGCGGGTGTAGGAGTGCAGCAGCGAGTCCACCAAAGCCTGGACGTGGCGGCGGTCCTCTGCCGTCAACTTGTTCAACGACGCCACCAGTACGTCGACGTCGGGGTCGGTGACCGGCTCGGGCCAGATCACCAGCCCGGCCGCGGTAGCGGCCGCCGCGCGCACCGTGTCCAGCGGCACGTCCAGCCCGCGGGCCAGTCCGGCCAGCGTGTCCGGGTGCGGCGGCCGGACCAGACCGTCGTGGGTGGCCAGGTGGTGCACGGTGGAACGTGGCAGGTCCCCGCGGCGGGCCACGTCGCCGTAGGACCACCGCCGGTCGGCCATGCGATCCCTTATGAGCTGCTGCAACGCGTTCACGATCCGCCTTCGGCCAGCTGAGGTGCCAGTGGAGCCTAACCTCCAGCATGCGCCGTTGAGCCAACCCGCCCTTGCACTGCCCGTCGGACGGGCGTAGCGTCCAATCTAGTCGGACAGTTTGTACGAGTTGATTGGAGGAGACATGACGACCGCGACCTTCCACGCCAGTGGGCTCGGCCAGGACGCATGGGGTCAGTCGATCCACCCGGGCGGTTACCCGTTCGCCCAGCAGTACGGTCAGCCGTTCGGCACCCAGGCGTCCCTGCCGCAGCAGTACGCACAGCCCCAGTTCGTTCCACAGCAGCCGTTCGGGCAGCAACTGTTCTGGCAGCAGCAGCCGTATGGGCAGCAGCAGCCGTTCGGGCAGCAGCAGCCCATCGGACAGCAGCAGCCGTATGGGCAGCAGATCCTCGCCGTCCTGCCGGCGTTGATCGCTCAGCAGGCGCAGCAGCTGTACACGATCGCCCAGATGTGCACGCAGCTGGCGCCTGGTTCGGGCTACCAGGTCGGGCTGCCGCAGGCGGGACAGCGGCCGTACCTCATGGGCCTTTAGGAGACAGCGATGTCTGAGCCCCGACGGCCCGAGCGGCGGTCCAAGCGTCAGCTTGACCAGGCCGGTGGTGGGAGCCTTCGGGTACGTCCGGACCGCTACCTGGTCACGGCCCACTCACCGTTGGACGCCAGCCGCCTGGTCACTGCCCTTGATCAGGATTCGCAGGTCCAGCTCGTCCGGACGATCCGCCCGGCGCAACGGCTAGGCGTGTGGGACTTTCCGCCGGTGGCCGTGGCCGAGATGGCCGCGGACCACGCCGCGGCGCTGGCCGCCCAACCCAATGTCCACATTGAGGTTGACCAGCCACTGGGGTACGGCCAGACCTGGCTGCGCGGAACCGATCCTGGCGTCACGCCACTGACCGAACCGGTACGACTAGGGTTCAAGGTCACCGACACCGACGGGCAACCGCTGGCGGGAGCGACGGTGCACGTGTTCGGCGAGCAGGTCCAGGAACATGCGATCGCGGACGAGGAGGGCAACGCGCAGGTCGCGTTGCCCTCCGGCGAGATCGACCACGTTCGCGGACTGTACGTCCGGCCGGTACACGGCAGCTGGAGCGCATGGCTGCAACGGCCGGCACTGTCCACCACCGAACCCAACGCGATCCGGTGTCTTCCGCTGGAACCCGGCCTGACAGCGGGGTGGCACCGTCGCGCCATGGGATTCGACCGGCTGCCACCGCACTACCTCGGGCACGGTGTCCGGATCGCGATCATCGACTCCGGAGGCACACCCGCCGGCGCCGGGTTCTCCGACCGGATCGCCGGGTTTGACGTCCTCGCCCAGGACGAGAAGTCCTGGCGGGAGGACGCTTTCGGGGTGGGCAGCCACGTTGCCGGGCTGCTCGCCGCGTCCGACGAGTCGGCGCGGCACGTCGCGCTGGCGCCAGAGGCCGATCTGTTGGTCTGCCGCGTGATGCCCGATGGCCGGCAGAGCGACCTCATCGAGGCGCTTGACTACTGCCTCGCCCAGGACGTGGACGTCGTGCACATCGGAGTCGGCAGCAACGCCTGGTCGCCGCTGCTGGCGCAGAAGCTCGAGCAGGCGCGCCAAGCCGGTGTCGTCTGTGTGGCCGCGGCCGGAAACACCGGCGGGCCGGCGATGTTCCCGGCATCGATGCCGGGAGTGCTGGGTGTCGGGGCGCTGGGCCAGCTGGGCACATACCCGCCCGACAGCTACCACGCCACCCAGGTGCAGGGGACGCCAACCCTGGACGGGTTGTTCCCGGCGCGGTTCAGCGCGTCCGGACCTGGTGTGGACGTGTTCGCACCGGGCGTCGCCGTACTCTCCACGTCCCCGGCCGGATCGTTCGTCGCGGCTGACGGCACGTCCGTCGCCGCCGCGCACGTGACCGCGTTGGCGGCGCTGGTTATCGCGCACCACCCGGAGTTCCGTAACGGATACCGGGTGCGCGGCGCACCGCGCGTCGACCAGCTGCGACAAACGATCATCGCCAGCAGCCGGCCGCTGACGTTCGGCAATCCGCGCTACCCTGCGGGACTGCCCGACGCCCTGGCGGCCGTCGGCCTCGCCCCAGGACCGCCGGCCACGACCGGAGCGACCACCCTGCCCACCGGGTATCCATTCGGGGGCATGATCCCCGTGCTGCCTGTGATCGGATGAACCTAGCCAACACCATCGGGAGCGGGCG
Organism: uncultured Micromonosporaceae bacterium; assembly: GCA_964645345.1. Classification (GTDB taxonomy): domain Bacteria; phylum Actinomycetota; class Actinomycetes; order Mycobacteriales; family Micromonosporaceae; genus Rugosimonospora. The sequence continues at coordinate 36,255 of CAZYCD010000004.1, read as the reverse complement.
CCGGCTGCAGCCGGCGCCCGCCCGCGTAGCGCGCAGCCAAGACACCAGGTGGGGGCGGTGCGCCCGGTCGCGGCCACCGCCTATCCCGGCTAACGCTGGCGGGAGAGTTTGCCGTTGGAGGAAGCGACCATTCCGGGCGGGGCGAGCTGCAGACGGCCGCGGCGCCCGTACCGGTAAAGCGCCTGAACCCGATCGGTGGCCGGCGGGGGACACCGCAGGCCACCGGCTACGCCTCTTCCACGGTGTGCTTGTGGCGGTACGCGCGCCAGCCCTCACGCATCTCGAGCAGCCAGAAGACCGCGCCGGTGATCGCGATTACCAGCACGCCGGACAGCGCGATCTCGCTCGGGCTCAACCTGGGTATGTCGAGGCGCATCAGGTCCCGCAGGGACGGGATGCCCGGGCCGTTCCAGAACAGCAGCCACAGGCCGATCTCCACGACCAGGGCGAAGATCCAGGCCCGCAGACGCCCTCGGACGTGCGCGATCCAGTTGATGAGCAGCGCGAGGATCGCGAAGCCGGCGATGGCGGCGGTCTGGCGCGGATGCGCCGGTACCCACACCGTGATCCAATGGCTGATCGTGCGGCCGGCCCACCTGAGGAATTGCCAGATCTGGATGCGCAGCGCGATGGTGGCCACCACGGCGCCGACGAGAGCCAGACCGCCGACCACCGGACCGAGCAGGCCGCGGGAGCGACGCACGGGATAGCGCTGGTCGGCCATGAGTGCCCCCTCGAGGCGCGGTGGTTGTTCCTGAGGTTCGCAGCACTAACCTGCCCGGGTCAATGACCGGCCGGAGGCGGTAGGTCGGCTGGCCGACGCGACATCTCCCGCCGCACGGCGTGAGGTCAACGGTCCAGCGTCGCCGGCCTCTGGTGCAGATGTTCGGTTCGGTCGATTATTGACCAGGCAGCGATTTCTCGGGCTGGAGGTTGACGTGAGCATTCTCGTCCTGATCGGGCGCATCATCTACGCCGCCCTGTTCCTCTTCTCCGCCGTTGGACACCTGACCAGGACCAAGATGATGGCCGGGTACGCCGGAAGCAAAGGCGTCCCGCTGCCCTGGCTGAGCGTGTTCGCCAGCGGGATCCTCATCCTCCTGGGCGGCCTGTCCCTGCTGCTGGGGATCTGGGCCGACCTGGGTGCGCTGCTGGTGGCCGTGTTCCTGTTCCCGACCGCCGTGCTGATGCACGGATTCTGGCGGGTAGCCGGCGAAGCCCGGATGATGGAGCAGACCCAGTTCATGAAGGACGCCGCGCTGGGCGGTGCCGCACTGATGCTGTTCGGCCTGATCTCGTTTGCCGGCCACGGTCTCGGGTTGACCTTGACCGGGCCGCTGTTTCATCTCCATTGATCTCGAGCTCCTCGCCGTGCGATGACGGGCCGAGGCAGATGGTCTCCGCCGGATCCCGTATGCCGACATGCCAACTCGACCTGGAACAGCACGGCGGGCATACCGGCGCCGGCGTCTACGCTCGCGTCGCCCAACGCCTACTCGGCCTGGCCGCCGCGATCTGGCACAACTGGGCCACCGACGCGCCAATCAAACGGTCACTGATCGCCTACGACCACTGAGAGGATCGGAACCACTCGTCTAGCTTGCATAGCGTCTGGTCAACGGTGTGCCTCGCCTTGACTTTGTCTTACTCTTTGTATCAGTATTCTGATACAATAGGTGAGACAGAGTGGAGGGTCGTGGTGGGCGAGATGAGAGGGCTGACAGGCGGGCTCGCCGTGGACGAGCGTGGCATTCGCCTGGCCCGGCATTGGCTGGAGTCGTATGACATCGTCGGTGTCGAGCCGACACCGCTGTTGGCGGCCAGGATCCGGACCCGCGATCGCAGCGGGCGTCAGGCGGCGGTGGGCGTCGTCGTCGCGGGTCTGGCACTGTTGCTGGTGATGGCCGCGCTGGCAGATGCGGTGCCCGCGCCCCTGAGTCCCGTCGTCGCTGCCGTTGGCTTCGTCGGGACCGGGCTGCTGGTGCTGCTGGGTGTCTGGTGGCGGCTGCACCACCCACGTGCCGTCGACCGGCGGATCGCTGCGACCCTGACCCGGCGGGTGGCCAGTCCCTGGGCGACGGACTGGCGTGCCGTTGTCGGCACCCGGTGCTTGGCGTCCGCGGTCGTCGCCTATGGTGGCGCGCTGCTCGTCGGCGCCGTCGGGGTACTGCTGGCGAACTCACCGCCGAGACGGGCGGCTGCGGTGACGGTCTTAGCCTTCAGCGTCGTGGTGGCGTGGTTGGTGGTGGCGGCGCTGGTTGACGTGCTTCGGCGTCCCGTGCTCGCCGAGGATGCCGCGTCGCTGGTCTACGACGAGCTGTTGCGCACCGAGGACGCTCGAGTGGCGCTAGACCCAAAGGTCAACGGCGTGGTCATCATGATGGTGGTCGTCATCGTGGCCGGACAGGGGCCGCTGCTTGCCGTCGCTCTGGCCTATCTTGGCGTCCTGTTCGTGACCAGGTTGGCCACGGCAGACGCGAGGCGGGCGGCGCGGTCGCCACTCGCCGGTACTGACGGGGTAGCGGCAACCCCGTGATCAGCATCGAGGCCGACTCGCCCGTGCCACCGTTCGAGCAGCTCCGCGCCCAGCTCGCCCGCCAAATCAGCGACCGCACCCTGGCCGCCGGCACCCGCCTGCCCACCGTCCGCCGCCTCGCCGCCGACCTCGGCCTGGCCAACAACACCGTGGCCCGCGCATACCGGGAGCTGGAGGTCGCCGGACTGGTCGAGACCAAGGGCCGGGCCGGCACCTTCGTTGCCGCAACCGACGAGGCCCGGGTACGCGTACAACAAGCCGCGCACGACTACGCGTCGACCGCCATCGGTCTCGGCATCGACCTCGACGAGGCGATCCGCATCGCGCATGCCGCCCTGCTGACCAACTTCGGCCACCACCCCCCGCTGACCAACCCATAGCCCGCTCTGCCGACCCACGCGCCGGCCCGGCCGGGCGGGCCCCACATCGGCCAACTCCTGAGCCCGCCAGACCAACTGGTGGACGCCACCCTGCCCCTCGGCGCGTGAGGTCCGTTCGACGCCCGTGGACCCGCCAATGCCAAAAAAGAGTCACCGTGATGATCGTGGAGTCCATGGAGCGCAGCCGGCCACGCCATCGTTCCGCCTTGCCAGCCCTTGCCCGTACGCCGGTCGGGCTGGTCGCGTGTGGTCTGGCCGCGCTGCTGTTGGCGACGTCCAACGGGTACAGCTACCACTGCGACCATCTGTACTTCCGCGTGTTGGGACAGCATCCCGCCCGCGGCTACGTCGACCAGCCTCCACTGACCCCGCTGCTGGGCCGCCTGGACCGCCGTCTTCGACGGCCACCTCTGGGCGCTGCGCCTGCGTGCCGGGCGGTCTGAGTCTTGTCCGGGCTGATCGTGGTGGGGCTCGGGGTGCTGTAACGGCCGTCTTCGATGTCGTCGAAGCCCGAGCGGGAGCAGGTCGTTGAGGCAGAACAGGGCGTCCGGCCGGTCGTCGAGCGCGAGCAGGTCGGCCATCGCCCGCGGTCGGCACGGTGGAAGTACGGCGTCGGCCGGACCAGGGCGGGGGTCGACGGGTAGGCCCGCGGCCCGAACACCGCTGCCCGCGCGAAACCGGACAGCTGGCGTCGCACTCCGCTGGTCAAGCACAGAGCGGTGCCGACGACACCTCTCGGTATTCCACGGTTCCCGTTGGGCCTTCGAAGACGGCGGTGTCCGGGCCGGTCTGTGTCATCCACCCGGAGAGGTACCCCGTGTAGGTTGTGAGCCCCTTCGAGTCGGGCGAGGGTCTCACGTCTCCCGGCGGTGTGTCGGTGCGCCAGGTGACTCCAGCGAAGAGGGTGTACTCACCGGTGCAGTGAACCAGGAGGTCGAACGGGTACCGCTGACCGATCTCGGCTTTGGCAGGCCCGGTGGCGACATGCGCCGGATCGAACGTGCGAGTGGGTGCGGGGCTGGGCCGGTCCGGAGCTGGGGCAGCAGTGTGCCGCGCGCAGCCGAGCAGAGCGGCGGCCAGTACGCCGGCCACGCCGAGGAGCCCGACCGATCGGCGTGACCTGGCGTGCCACGGATCCATCAGTAGATCTCCTCGAGGATCGAGTAGTCGCCCTGCGGCAGGGTACCGCGAAGAGTCGGTTGTGACGGTGGCGTAAGACAACTCGTCTTGCAGACGTTGTGGTCAAGGCCGAGCGGGTGGCCGACCTCGTGGCACGCGTCCCGGTGCACCGCGGGCCTGAGGCTGTGGTACCGCAGTTGTCCACAAGGGACACCGCGCCGCTGCTCGACCAGTACGCGATGCGGGATCGGCGTACGCTCTTGCGGTGAACGAAGGCGAGGACTTCGCGGTGCGGGCCGAGGCGCACCGTCGCGAACTGCGCGTGCACTGCTACCGGCTGACCGGTAGCTTCGACGAGGCCGAGGACCTGGTGCAGGAGACCCTGGTGCGTGCCTGGCGCAGCCGCGACCAAGTCGAGGACAGCGGTAGCCTGCGCGCCTGGCTGTACAAGATCGCGACCAACACATGTCTGGACTTTCTGCGCCGCCTCGAGCGCCGCCCGCGCGCCTACACGCCGGTACCGGGCATGGACCACGGCGACGGCCCGCCCCCGGACTTCCTGGAGTGGCTCCAGCCTTTCCCTGACACGCTCCTCGCGCCCGAACGGCCCGAGGAGGAGGCGGTCGCGCGGGAGACGATCGAGTTGGTCTTCCTCACCGCGATCCAGCACCTCACCCCGCAGCAGCGGGCGGTGTTCGTGTTCCGCGACGTGCTGGGCTGGTCGGCCGCCGACACCGCGGCGGCGATGGGCCTGAGCGTCGCGTCGGTCAACAGCGTGCTGCAGCGGGCCAAGCCGAGGCTGCGCCGACACCTGCCCGCGGACCGCTCGCAGTGGCGCACCGAAGGGCCGACGCCGGAGGAGCGCAAGGTGCTCGACGCCTATCTGGCCGCCTCGCAGAGCGCCGACCTTGACGCGGTCGTCGAACTGCTCACCAGCGACGTGGTGCTGACGATGCCGCCGAACCCGTTCTGGTTCACCTCGCGTGATGCCATGACGACGTTCGTGCGTCACAGCCTCGATCCGGCGTCGCCGGCGTACTTCGGGGAGTGGAAGCACCTGCCCACGGCGGCCAACCGGATGCCCGCGGTCGCGGGGTACGTGCGCCGCCCGGGCACCACCATCTTCCGCGCCCAGACCCTCGACGTTCTGCGCGTGCGGGATGGCAGGATCGCCGAGATCACCACCTTCGAGCCGCACCTGCTCGCAGCGTTCGGGCTACCGCTGGTGATCCACTAAACTTTTCTTTCCGGCGACCCGATGAGCCGTCCGTAGGCCGTACGTCCTATGGGTACCTGCAGCGCGCAGTGGGCGCGCCATAGACGCTCGAGGGGACTGACATGAACCGCTTGCAGAACCGCACCGCGATCATCTGGGGCGGCGCCGGGTCGATCGGCACTGCCACCGCCCGCCGCTTTGTCGAGGAGGGCGCGAGCGTCTACCTGGCCGGGCGGACCGAGACCGGGTTGAAGGATGCCGCCGCCGCGACCGGCGCCGCCGGCTACGGCGTGGTCGACGTGCTCGACGAGGACGCCGTCACCGCGTTCGTCGCGCGCGTCGTCGCCGAAGCGGGGCGACTCGACGTCTCGTTCAATGTCGCCGCGCGCGGCGACGTCCAGGGCACCCCGCTGCTGCAGATGCCGACCGCGGACTTCGTCAGGCCCACCGTGCAGGGCCTCACCGGCTCCTTCCACACCGCCCGGGCCGCCGCCCGGCAGATGGTCGAGCAGGGATCGGGCGTCATCGTCGAACTCGACAGCGCGTCGGCACGCGGCAGCGGGCCGATGATGGGCGGCACCGGGGCGGCCGACGGCGCCAAGGACGCGCTGGTTCGTGACCTCGCCCAGGAGGTGGGGCCGAGCGGCGTGCGGGTCGTCGGCATCTGGACGGCCGGGCTGACCGACAGCCTGACCGCCGAGAAGCTCGGCGCGACCCTGGGCGCCTCGGTGTCGCAGGAGATGGTCAACGGCATCATCGCCAACCTCGACTCTGCGCGGATGACCAGGAAGTCGCCAGTAACCACGCAGATCGCCGCGACCGCCGCCTTCCTGGCCTCCGACGACGCGGCCGCGATCACCGGCACCTGGATCAACGCGACCGCTGGCATGTTCCCGAGCTGAGCCGACGCCGCGTACGGCGGACAGGACGGGCCGCGCGAGGCCGCTGGTCACGGCATTGCCGTCATTCGGAACCCGCGAGTGCCACGCTTCGGCCGGTGTTCGTCGTTTGTCAGGCCACCTGGTCACAAGCCATGGGGCACACTTGACGGCGTGGGGCTGACCGACGAGGAGATCCTTGCGATGTCCATCGAGCAACGCAGGGATTTGATCTGGCGGTTGGCACGGCCGAGCGCGGACCTGCTGCCGCCGCCACGGACCCTGAAGAGGGTTCGGTACCTGCGGCTGGTGATCATGACGGCTAGCGCCGTGCTGCTCGTCCCGTGGATCGTCTTCCTGGGTGTGACCCTGCCGCAGCGGTACGTGGTGAACCACTGGTCCGCGACCTGGGTGGGCTTCGACGCGGTCCTGCTGGTCATGTTCGCCGGCACGGCCGTCCTGGGCTGGCTGCGCCGGCAACTGCTGATCCTGACCGCGTTCGCCTCCGGCGTGCTGCTGCTGTGTGACGCCTGGTTCGACGTCATGACGGCGGCACCGCGCGACGTGTGGTGGTCCCTGGGCAGCGCCGCGCTGGAGATACCGATAGCGGTGCTGTTAATCGGTGGCGCGCTGCGTCTGGTGCGCTTCGTGGCCGCGCGGTTCTTCGTGCTCCAACCGGGCATGCACCTGTGGCAGGTGCCCTTGGCGATCCCGGAGCTGACGCCGAGCAAGCCGCTGCCGTAGCGGCCTGCTGCTGGCCGGCGAAGCACCGCTCGAGGTGGTGTCGCACGCGACCTCCACCGGCGTCTTGCACGTACCCAGGCGCGTGACCGGACCGTGCAGGCCGCACTGCCCGCGCCCGCCAGCCCGCTGCGAGCCCGCAACGCCAACGCCTGCAACGGTGCGCCCGCCGCGAGTACCGCACCAGCCTCACGACCGTGATCGCCAAGTGGTGCCGAAACTGGCCGACACTGAATTGGTCTCAACAGCAGATGCAACGATGGACGCGGAGCGCTCCGACCGGGTTGCGCGTGCAGTGGTCCGGCACGGTCGACAGCAGCCGCGACGATGTTGGAAACCCGGCCGTCGGGGTATCCGCGGCGGGTGGCCGGAGCCGGGCACGCCGGCGGCACGAACGGGTGCATCGCGTCCGTCCTGGAACGAGGAACTGAGAATGACCCTGAACGCGAACGACGACCCGTCCGGTTTCGCTGAGCTGGCGTTGCGGCCGGAGCTGCTGCGTGCGCTGTCCGGTCTGGGCTACGAGGAGCCGACACCGATCCAGCGGGAGGCGATTCCCGCGCTGCTGCAAGGGCGCGACGTGCTTGGCCAGGCCGCCACGGGCACCGGGAAGACGGCGGCGTTCGCGCTGCCGCTGCTGCAGCGCATCACCAGCACCGGTGGCGGCGGTACGCCGAGGGCGCTGGTGCTGGTACCGACACGGGAGCTCGCGATCCAGGTGTCGGAGGCTGTCCACCGCTACGGTCGTGATCTCGGGACGGAGGTCCTGCCGATCTACGGCGGCCAGCCGATCGGCCGGCAGCTGCGCGCGCTCGAGCGGGGAGTCGACGTGGTGGTCGCGACGCCGGGACGGGCACTGGACCACCTGAGCCGCGGCACCCTGACGCTGAGCGACGTGGAGATCGTCGTGCTCGACGAAGCGGACGAGATGCTGGACATGGGGTTTGCCGAGGACATCGAGGCGATCCTTCAGGACACCCCATCGGATCGCCAGACCGTGTTGTTCTCGGCGACGATGCCGCCGCGCATCGACGGGATCGCCCGCCGTCACCTCCGCGCTCCCGTCCGGATCCAGATCGGACGGGAGACGCCGGCGCGGGGCGAGGCCCCACGGGTACGGCAGATTGCCTACGTGGTGCCGCGATCGTCCAAGCCCGCGGCGCTGGGGCGGGTGCTGGACGTCGAGGCGCCGGTGGCCGCCATCGTTTTCTGCCGCACCCGGGAGGAGGTCGACCAGGTGGCGGAGGCCCTCAACGGCCGTGGCTACCGGGCCGAGGCGCTGCACGGTGGGATGGGTCAGGAGCAGCGCGACCGCGTGATGGGGCGGCTGCGCGGGGGGACCGCGGAGCTGCTCGTCGCGACCGACGTGGCCGCGCGGGGGCTGGACATCGAGCAGCTCAGCCACGTGGTCAACTACAACGTCCCGTCCGCACCCGACTCCTACGTGCACCGCATCGGACGGGTCGGTCGCGCCGGCCGCGAGGGCGTGGCGATCACGTTGGCCGAGCCGCGCGAGCACCGGATGCTCCAGGCGATCGAGCGGGTGACCCGGCAGCGCATCACCGTGGAGAAGGTGCCGACCGTCGCGGATCTGCGGGCCCGACGGCTGGAGCTGACCCGCGCCGCGCTGGAGGACTGCCTCCTCGAGGACAACCTGGAGCGCTTCCGGGTCGTCGTGGAGACGCTCACCGACGAGTTCGACGTCATGGCCGTGGCGATGGCCGCCGTGAAGCTGGCGCACGAGGCCGGTGGCGCTGCTGCCGAGGAGGAGGAGATTCCGGAGGTCGCTGCCCCGGCCGGGCGGGAGCGGCAGGACCGGCGTGCGGGAGTGCGACGCGAGGAGCGCCGTGGTCGGGTCCCGGCGGAGGGGATGACCCGCCTGTTCGTCGGCTCAGGGCGAAGCTCCGGCATCCGGCCGCAGGACCTGGTCGGTGCGATCACCGGTGAGTCGGACCTGAGCGGCCGCGACATCGGGTCGATCGAGATCGCGGACCGCTTCTCCCTCGTCGAGGTCCCCGAGTCGGCGGCCGACACCGTCATCAGGGCGCTGCGCGGCACCACCATCAAGGGACGCAAGACGACGGTGCGACGGGAGCGCGAGCGGACGCGGTGACCGGCGATCCCTGGTGCCGGAACGCTCTCCTGCCGGGGACTTGTCGTGAAACGTTGTACCGACCGGATCCTCGCCCGTTCGCCGTCGCGCCCTCCGGTTCGTGGGACGTCACCTACGCCTGGTCCTGGTGCTCGCAGACCACCACGTCTGCGCCGGCACTGCGGTGATCTCGACCTCCTCGACCGGAGTCCTCGTCTCGATCGACAGCGTCACCTTGTACCGCGACGGGGCGCGGCGGCCGAAGGCCGCATGGGTGGCCAGCTTGTCGACCTTGTGGACCTTCGCCTCCACGGCGTCGGTCTTACGGGTCGCCGGCTCCCAGCCCGTGGCGGTCGGCGAGACCAGGACGACGGTGTCGCGCTCCAGGTTGGCGGTCGTGACCTTGCCCTCGGCGGTCATCCCGTTTCCTCCTTTCTCAGGCCCCGAACTCGTTCCGCGTCTGATGGACGTCGGAGTGTGGACGTCGCGGAGCTTGGTGTCGATGCGCCATCCTGGGACCGACGAGTGGCCGATCGAAGGACAGCGGTGCGGTCGCGTCGGGCGCGGCGCAACCGATGTTGGTGGCCGTGACGTCACTCTTTCTTCCGGCCCGCGAAACCCTTGACTGCGCGTCGGCCCGGCGTTGGGGGACCGCTGTCGAGCCGGCCACCGCACATGGGACGCTCCTACCCACTCGAACGGCTGCTAGTCCCGTAGGCGACACAACGGGACTGACGTCGGGCACGGATTGAGGTGTGCCGTGGTGCCGTGGCAACGGCGCCTAAGACGCACGTCCGCCGCGACCTGGCCTCCGTTTCCCGGATCGATGGACAACGCGACCAGGTCACGAACGCCCCCCGACGGCAGCCCACCAGACGCTCGGGTCCGGCCATCTCGGTGAGATGGCCGCCCCGGCCGGCATCTGCCCCGACGCCGGGGGCACCGTCTGGTGCACGGACGTGCTCAACCACGTCGAGACCCGGCTCGGCTGCCGGCCGGGTAGCCCACCCGTCCAGGCGCGGTCCGCGCGGGCGATCTCGATGCGCCACGCGGCACCGAGCCGGCTTCGAGGGCCGCATGCTGACGTACTGTCGACTTGTGCGCGCCTTGGTGGGCCTGGCGGAAGTCGCCATCGTGCTCGCGGTGCTCTACCTGGTCTACAGCGCCGTGACCGCCTCGGCGCGGGGCCGACCACGCCAACTGCCGACGGGAGGGCGGTGGCAGCCGCGGCACTACGCCGATGACGGGCACACCGTGGTGGCGGTAGCTCGATTGACGCGCAAGGGAGAGGTGATCGAGGAACATCTGGTGGCTCGCATTCCGGACCTGGACGAGGACTGGAGCCGCAGCTTTCTTCACGCCAAGCAGGAGGCCGAGGAGCGGGCGTTTCACCTAAACGCTGAAAGCCCGCCGTAACGCGGGTCGGTGGTACCGATCCTGCCGGGTCGCCGCGGCGGGCCTGGTCTGCCCACCCGACGCGTCCACTCACCAGAACTCACTACTTCGCTGGCAGTGCCCAACCCCCGGTACCGGCAGCCAACCGCGGCGGGTTCGACGGCCGGGATGTCGTCGGTGCCGGCTGTCGGCCGCGGCCGCCGGCCACCCGCCCCGGGCTGCAGCGACACCGGCGGCTGGTCGTCAGGTTCCGGCCGGGTACGTTTCGGCCGGCTCGTGTCCGGCCCACCGCTCAACGCGGTCGAGTGGCTGCACCGCCCGGGTGTCGTCGATGTGGATGAGCGCGTCGAACTGATGGCTCACCTGAGCACTGAAGTAGTGGCTCGTCCGTTCGGTCCTCGGGCGGTAGATGACGCCGATCGCCCGCTCGAGACGGGGGCTTTCCAGCACGGCGCTCGCGCGCGGTGACCGGTCGAACGCGAGCATCAGTTCCGCCTCGCCGGCGCGGTGCAGCAGGTCCTCGACGCTGTCGGGCAGAGCGGGCCGTACCCGCTTGCGCCTGGTCTGGCCGCCCCAGTCGTCGGCCGCCGTCACGGTACCGCTGTAGGTCGTGAAGCCGATCAGCCGGCAGTCGTCGGAGTACCGCTCCCGTACCAGTTGACCGACATTGACCTCGCCGTGGGCCGCGACGTCAGTCACGCGGGCGTCCCCGAGGTGGGAGTTGTGCGCCCACACCACGATGCGCGCCGGCTGCGGCCGTCCGCGGCTGAGGTGTTCGCGCAGCACGTCCAGGGTGTCAACCATGTGCCGGTCGCGCAGGTTCCACGACGACGGGCCAGGGTCGAACATCGACCGGTAGTAGGCCTCCGCACCTTGTACCGTGCGGGCGTTCTGCTGCGCGTAGAACAGTTCGTCCTCGGCGGCCAGCCCGTCGCGGCGGGCGTACTCCGGCCCGTGCCGCGCAAGGTCGACCAGTTGCTCGACCACCTCTGCCTGGCAGGCCGGGCCGGCGCCGAAGGCCGCCGCTACGCCGTAATCCTGGCCTTCCTCGCCGTACTGGTCGAAGCACGCGTACCGCTGCCGGGCCCGATCCGCGGCCGCCGGGTCGGCGTTCTGGAGGTACCCGATCACCTCCTCGATCGAGCGGTACAGGCTGTAGAGGTCCAGACCGTAGAAGCCGACCTTGTCCTGCGGGGTAGCCACCCGGTCGTTGTGGTCCCGCAGCCAGCCGACAAAGTCCATGACCTCGGTGTTGCGCCACATCCACGCCGGGAACCGCGCAAAGCCGCGCAGCGCCTCTTCGGCGGTCGCGTCCGGGCCATGCCCACGCACGAACCGGTTCACCCGGTACGCGTCGGGCCAGTCGGCCTCGACCGCCACCGCGGCGAACCCCTTCTCCGCGATCAGTGTCCGGGTGATCGCCGCACGCGCGGCGTAGAACTCGCGGGTGCCGTGTGACGCCTCGCCGATCAGTACGACGTGGGCGTCCCCGACGAGGTCGAACAGCGCCTCGTCGCTCGGTACCCCGTGGCGCACCGGCGTCGCCTCGGCGATGACCGCGTCGGCGTCCGAGCCGCCGGGCCGCTCCCGGGTCACCAGCAGCCGATCGGAGTCCCGCAGGTCGGCGTGCAAGCGATCGGGCACCCTTGCCTCCCTCGCCACCGTAGGGCCGCTGACCCGACGCACCTACCCGGCGCCGCTGCGCTCAAACGGGCGGCACTTTCCGGCCGTTCAGCGCTGAGCGCTGTTGGAGCACCTGCCTCGCGATGCGTGCGGTCTTAGCTGCAAAGCGAACGAGGTCACCTGGCGGTACGGAACTTAGACCACTCGGATGTGGTGAAGTTTCGTGGGAGTGACTCATGCCAGGTGCAGCAGCGTGTTGAGCGTGGCGCGCGGGTGGATGCTGGAAAGGTGCGGGTACTGATCACTACAGCCGGTTCGACGGGCGATGTGGCGCCCTATACCGGGGTGGGGGCGCGGTTGCGGGACGCCGGCCACCAGGTGACGGTCGCGGCTCACGAGTCCTTCGCCGATACGGTCGCCGGGGCGGGGCTTGAGCTGCTCCCGATTCCGGGCGACGCGCGGGCGGTACAGGCCTCCGCGTTGGGGCGTGAGCTTCACCGGAGGGGTACGGGCGTATCCGGGTTGGTGGGCCTGGCCCGGCTGGCCGGGCGCTACGTGTGGGAGTTGGCTGAGGGCATGCTGGCCGTAGCTGAACGCGGCGCCGACGTGCTGCTGCTTTCCACGACCACGGCCGCGTTCGGCTATCAGGTGGCGCAGGCACTGGGTGTACCGAGCATGGGACTGTTCCTCCAGCCGGTCGACTCGACGGGCGAGTTCCCGCCGGTGATGGCCGGTACCCGCCGGCTGGGTCGGGCCGGCAACCGGACGGCCGCGGCCCTGACTCGCATGCTTGCCCGGCGGGTGTACGACCGGCCGTCCCGGTACCTGCGCGCCAGGCTCGGCCTGCCGCCGATGTCGCTGAGCGACCTCGACCGGCGCCAGCGGGCCGAAGGCTGGCCGATCCTGCACGGTTTCAGCCCGGCCGTGGTACCCCGGCCGGCGGACTGGCGCCCCGGCCTGGACGTGGTCGGCTACTGGTGGCCGGCCCGGCCGGCGGACTGGCAGCCATCCGCCGAACTGGTCGAGTTCCTCGCCGCCGGGCCGCCGCCGGTCTATGTCGGATTCGGCAGCATGGCCGGCGGCGGTGCAAGGCGGTTGAGTGCGCTGGCCGTCGGCGCGCTGCGCAGGGCCGGGGTTCGGGCGGTGGTGCAGGCCGGTTGGGCGGGGTTGGCGGCCACCGGCGACGACGTGATCACGATTGGGCCGGTACCGCACGACTGGTTGTTTCCCCGGATGGCGGCGGTGGTGCACCACGCCGGTGCCAGCACGACCGCGGCGGGCCTGCGGGCCGGCGTCCCGTCCGTCGCGGTGCCGATGATCGCCGATCAGGGGTTCTGGTCGGCGCGGCTGACCGGGCTCGGGGTCGGGCCACCCGCCATCCCGATCAGGCGGCTGACCGAGCATCGGTTGGCCGCCGCGGTCGCCGCAGCGGTCCGGGCGCCGGGGTACCGGGACCGGGCCGGCCGCATCGCGGCACGCCTCGCCATCGAGGACGGTGCGGGTGCGGTGGCGGCGGCGGTCGGCAACCTGGCCCGGGTGTCCCAGCCACGGCGACGCGACGCTAGGCCGATGTGAAAGTCAACATCGGCGCCGGCGCCGCCGGCGCTCATTCGTTCAACGCCAGCCGCGGGGGTGCACGTGGCTGCGTCGCCCGCTGCCGGGTCTGGCCGTACCGGCCGCCTCGGCCAGCAGGTCGGCAAGCTCCTCGAAGCCGTCGCGCACCAGGCCGACGGTCACCCGGATGTGGTCGTGCCCGAGGGGGGTCACCTCGAACGGCGCGCCCGGCGCGACCGCGACACCATGCGCGGCCAGGGTCAGCATCGCCCTCTGCTGGTCGGCGACGCTCAGCCACAGGTTGATCCCGTCGGCGCCGGTCGCCGTGACGTTGCGCGCAGCCAGCGCGGCGAGCAGTGCGGAACGGCGCCGCCCGTACTCCTGGCGGGCGTCCTCGATCTGGGCGGCGGTTGCGGGGTTGGTCAGCAGGTCGACCAGGACGGCCTGGAGCAGTCGGCTCGACCAGCCGGGGCCGAGCAGCCGGCGGTCGGCGACCTGGGTGATGACTTCGGCGGGGCCGCCCACGGCGGCCAGTCGCAGGTCGGGGCCGTGGCTCTTGGAGAAGCTGTGCACATGGACGGTGCGGTCCGGTAGCCGCCGTCCGAGGCTGACCGGCGCCGCACCGGCGATGTCGCCGACGTGGTCGTCTTCGATGATGGTCACGCCGGGATGGTTGGCAAGCACCCGGGCCAGCGCATCCGCCCGGCGCTGGCTCATGCTCGCGCCGGTCGGGTTGTGTGCGCGCGGCTGCAGGTACAGGGCGGAAGGCTGGCATGCCAGCGCCGATGCGAGGGCGTCCGGTCGCATGCCCTCGGCGTCCATCGGCACGCCGACGACGGTCGCGCCGACGGTGTCCAGCAGATCCAGCACCGGCGGGAAGGCCGGGTTCTCGACGAGGGCGTGGTCACCGAATCGCACCACCGCGGCCGTGACGCGGTCGATCGCGTCGAGGGCGCCGTCGACCACGGTGAGTTGCTGCGGTACGAAGGGCCACCGTTCGCGCAGCACGGCTTCGAGGCTGGGCAGCACGGGTTCGTCGAGGTAGCTGGTGGTCAGGCGGGCGTCGCCGATGCGCCGTAGCGCGTCGGCGAGGCTGGGCAGCAGGTCGTAGTCGGGCACCCCGGTGGACAGGTCGCGGTGGGGCGAGCCACCGTTGCCGCCGTCGGTGATGCCGCGGGCGTCGGTGAGGTGGATGTAACGCAGCCGTTGCCTGGGCATGGTGGGCGCCAGCACGAAGGTGCCGGATCTGCCCCGGGTGTGAATGGCACCGGCCCTGGCGAGGCTGCGCCACGCCTCACTGACGGTTGTCGGGCTGATGCCGAGCTCGCGGGCCACCTCGCGCACGGTGGGCAGCCTGGCGCCGGCGGGCAGCGCACCGCTGTTGACCAGCCGGCTGACGGCGGCGGCGACGCCACGGGCACTGCGGTCGTCGACTGACCCGGCTATCAGGTCGAGCATCTGTCGGCCACCGTTACAGCTCCGAAACACTTCGTAACGTTCGGACCATTGTCCGCCTCGATTTGTGTCATTAGAGTCCTACGCCATCCGGCCTCGAGAAACAAGATGCGTCCGTAGACCCGATCCACAGTGGACGAGCGTAACGGGGCTCACACGTACAGCGCGCCTACAACGAGGAGAGGGGCGGGCATGGCAGACATCATCACAGCCGCGCTGGTCCAGACGAACTGGACAGGCGACAAGGAATCGATGATCAAGGCGCACGAGGAGTACGCGCGGCAGGCCGCGGCGCAGGGTGCCCGCGTGATCTGCTTCCAGGAACTGTTCTACGGGCCGTACTTCTGCCAGGTCCAGGACCCGAAGTTCTACGAGTACGCCGAATCCGTCCCAGGGCCGACGACCGAACGGTTCGCCGCGCTCGCCGCCGAGCTCGGCATGGTCATGATCCTGCCGGTGTACGAACAGGAACAGCCCGGCGTGCTGTACAACACGGCCGCCGTGGTGGACGCCGACGGGACCTACCTCGGCAAGTACCGCAAGACCCACATCCCGCAGGTGAAGGGTTTCTGGGAGAAGTTCTACTTCCGGCCGGGCAATCTCGGGTACCCGGTCTTCGACACCGCCGTCGGCAAGGTCGGCGTCTACATCTGCTACGACCGCCACTTCCCGGAGGGCTGGCGGGCCCTGGGTCTGGGCGGCGCGCAGGTCGTGTTCAACCCCTCGGCGACCAGCCGTGGCCTGTCGGCGTACCTGTGGAAGCTGGAACAGCCGGCCAGCGCCGTGGCCAACGAGTACTTCATCGGCGCGATCAACCGCACCGGCGTCGAGGACCTGGGCGACAACGACTTCTACGGCACGTCCTACTTCGTCGACCCCGAGGGCAAGTTCGTCGGCGAGCTCGGCAACGCACACCACCCGCAGCTGCTCGTGCGGGACCTGGACCTGCGGCTGCTGGCCGAGGTACGCGACCGGTGGGCGTTCTACCGCGACCGTCGGCCCGAGGCCTACGAGAGGCTGGTGAAGCCGTGATGCTGATCAGGAACGGCACGGTGATCGGACCGTCCGGCGCGTACGCCGCGGACGTGCTCGTCGACGGGGAGACGATTGCCGCCCTGTTCGCCCCCGGCCGCGGGCCGCACGACGTCGCGGCGATCGACGCGGCGGGCAAGTACGTCATCCCGGGGGGCGTGGACGCGCACACCCACATGGAGCTGCCGTTCGGCGGAACCTTCGCCAGCGACACCTTCGACACCGGCACCAGGGCGGCCGCCTTCGGCGGCACCACCACGATCGTCGACTTCGCCGTGCAGCGTACCGGCGAGGTGGTCCAGGACGGCCTGGCCGCCTGGCACGCCAAGGCCGAGGGCAACTGCCACGTCGACTACGCCTTCCACATGATCCTCGGCGGCGTCGACGAGGACGCCCTCAAGGCGATGGACCGGCTCGTCGCCGACGAGGGGATCACCAGCTTCAAGCTGTTCATGGCGTACCCGGGAGTGTTCTACAGCGACGACGGCCAGATCCTGCGGGCCATGCAGCGGGCCCGGGACAACGGCGCGGTCATCATGATGCACGCGGAGAACGGCATCGCGATCGACGTGCTGGTGCAGCAGGCCCTCGCGCGGGGGCAGAGCGACCCGATCTACCACGGCCTGACGCGTCCCGAGGCCCTGGAGGCCGAGGCGACCAGCCGGGCAATCTCGCTCGCCTCGGTCGCGGCCGACTGCCCGCTCTACATCGTGCACCTGTCCGCCAGCAAGGCGCTGGAACAGGTCGCCGCCGCGCGCGATGCGGGCCGCAACGTGTTCGCCGAGACCTGTCCGCAGTACCTGTACCTGACGCTGGAGGACCAGCTCGGGGCGCCGGGGTTCGAGGGCGCCAAGTGGGTGTGCTCCACGCCGCTGCGCAGCAAGCACGAGCCGCACCGGGACAACCTGTGGAAGGGACTGCGCAGCAACGATCTCGCCGTGGTGTCGACCGACCACTGCCCGTTCTGCTTCAAGGACCAGAAGGAGCTGGGCCTGGGTGACTTCTCGAAGATCCCCAACGGCATCGGCGGCGTCGAGCACCGCGTGGACCTGGTCTATCAGGGCGTCGTGGATGGCAAGCTGTCGCTTGCGCGGTGGGTCGAGACGATCGCCACGACGCCGGCGCGCATGTTCGGCCTGTACCCGCGCAAGGGCATCATCGCGCCGGGCTCGGACGCCGACATCGTGATCTACGACCCGGCCGGGCGCACCCGCATCGGCGTGCAGACGCACCACATGAACATGGACCACTCGGCGTACGAGGGCTACGAGATCGCCGGCAGGGTCGACACGGTGATCTCCCGCGGCACGGTCGTCGTCTCCGACGGGGCCTACCACGGCCGGGCCGGCCACGGACGGTACCTGCGCCGGGGCCTGTCGGACTACCTGGTCTAAAAAGGGAGGCCGAGGATGCGCACCATCATGCACTGGCTCGACGGGCAGGCCGTGGCGGGCAGCGGCGACCGACGGCTGCCGGTCTTCGACCCGGCCACCGGCCAGCGGCAGGCTGAGGTCGTGGTGGCGACCGCGGCGGAGACCGACCGGGCGGTGCGAAGCGCCCTGGCCGCGTTTCCCGGTTGGCGGGCCGCGTCGCTGTCGCGCCGCTCGGAGGTGATGTTCCGGTTCCGGGAGCTGGTCGACGCCAACCGCAAGGAGATCGCCTCGGTGATCAGTGCCGAGCACGGCAAGACCGGCGCGGACGCCGAGGGCGAGCTCGCGCGCGGGCTGGAGAACGTCGAATTCGCCGCCGGCGCGCCGCACCTGCTCAAGGGCGGGTACAGCGAGCAGGCGGCGACCGGCATCGACGTGTACTCCATCCGCCAGCCGCTGGGTGTCGTGGCCGGCATCACCCCGTTCAACTTCCCGGCCATGGTGCCGATGTGGATGTTCTGCAACGCGCTGGTCTGCGGCAACACGTTCGTGCTCAAGCCGAGCGAGAAGGACCCGTCGGTGTCCCTGCTGCTGGCCGACCTGCTGCGCCAGGCCGGGCTGCCCGACGGTGCGTTCAACGTGGTGCAGGGCGACCGCGACGTCGTGGACACCCTCATCGGCCACCCGGACATCCAGGCGCTCAGCTTCGTCGGCTCGACCCCGGTGGCCCGCCACATCTACGAGGCGGGCACGCGCAACGGCAAGCGGGTGCAGGCGTTAGGTGGCGCGAAGAACCACATGGTGGTGCTTCCGGACGCCGACGTGGGCGCGGCCGCCGACGCCGCCGTCTCGGCCGGCTACGGCTCGGCGGGGGAGCGGTGCATGGCCATCTCGGTGGTCGTCGCGGTCGGCGCGGTCGCCGACCCGCTGGTGGCCGCCATCGGCGAGCGCATCGCCCGGATCAAGGTGGGCCCGGCCAGCGAACCCGACGCCGAGATGGGGCCGCTGATCACCGGCGAACACCGCGACCGGGTGGCCGGATACCTCGACGAGCCCGAAGGCGCCGTGGTGGTCGTGGACGGCCGGGCCGCCCCGGTCGCCGCCGGGCCCGGCTTCTTCCTCGGCGCGTCACTGGTCGACATGGTGCGCACCGACTCGCGTCTGTACCGCGACGAGATCTTCGGTCCGGTGCTGGCCGTGGTCCGCGTCGACACTTACGACGAGGCGGTCAGCCTCGTCAACGACAACCCCTACGGCAACGGCACGGCGATCTTCACCCGCGACGGCGGCGCCGCCCGGCAGTTCCAGTACGACGTCGTGTGCGGCATGGTCGGCGTCAACGTGCCGGTGCCGGTACCCGTCGCGTACTACAGCTTCGGCGGCTGGAAGTCGTCGTTGTTCGGCGACCTGCACATGTACGGCCCGGACGGCATCCAGTTCTACACCCGCAGCAAAGTCGTCACGTCGCGGTGGCCCGATCCGGCGACCTCCACGGTGGACCTCGGTTTCCCGAAAGTGCGGTGAATGATGGATTTCGGTGTCGTCCTGCAGTGCGACCCCCCGGCCAGGGAGGTGGTGGCGCTGGCCCGGCAGGCCGAGACGGCCGGCTTCAGCCACGTCTGGACGTTCGACTCGCACGTGCTGTGGCAGGAGCCGTTCGTCATCTACAGCCAGATCCTGGCCGCCACCCAGACGGTCACGGTCGGGCCGATGGTGACCAACCCGAGCACGCGTGACTGGACGGTGACCGCCTCGCTGTTCGCCACGCTGAACGAGATGTTCGGCAACCGGACCATCTGCGGCATCGGCCGCGGCGACTCGGCGGTGCGCGTGCTCGGGTCGCGCCCCACGACGCTGTCCGAGCTGCGCGAGTGCGTGCAGACGGTCCGGGCACTGGCCAACGGCCGCGAGGCGCGGCTGGGTGAGCGCGAGGTGCGCCTGGCGTGGGCGCCGGACAGCCGGCTGGAGGTGTGGGTGGCCGCGTACGGGCCGAAGGCCCTGGCGCTGGCCGGTGAGGTCGGCGACGGATACATCCTGCAGCTGGCCGATCCGGACATCGCCGCGTGGATGATCGGCGCGGTGCGGGCCGCGGCGCAGCGCGCCGGCCGCGACCCGGCGGCGATCAAGTTCTGTGTGGCGGCGCCCGCGTACGTCGGCGAGGACGTCGCCCACCAGCGGGAGCAGACCCGGTGGTTCGGCGGCATGGTCGGTAACCACGTGGCGGACATCGTCGCCCGGTACGGGGCCGACGGTGCGGTGCCCACCGTGCTGACCGACTACATTTCCGGCCGCACCGGCTACGACTACGCCCAGCACGGGCGCTCCGGCAACACCCACACCGAGTTCGTGCCCGATGAGGTGGTGGACCGCTTCTGCATCCTCGGACCGGCGCAGCAGCACATCAAGCGACTGGCCGAGCTGCGCGACCTCGGCGTGGACCAGTTCGCGCTGTACCTGCAGCACGACGCGAAACAGCAGACCCTGGCCGCCTACGGCGCTCAGGTCATCCCCGCCCTCTCACCGGGCGGCTGCGCATGATCAGACGCGTGCGCCTGGCCGCCGCGGCGCTCGTCGCTCTGGTCCTCGCGATCGCGCTGTGGGAGGGGTACAAGGCGGTCGGCAGCCCCGACGGAACGGTGGTGCTCGGCGTGCGGATCCTTCCCCGCGCCGACGACCTCTCCATGCCGCACGTGCTGGACGTGCTGCGCCGCCTCGGCCGGCCCGAGATCACCGGTGGACCTCCGGTATGGCGGGCGGTACTCGACGCCTGCCTGTTCACCCTCGGCATCACCGCGGTGGGGTTCGCGGCCGGCACCCTGGTCGGGCTCCTGCTCGCAGTCCTCATGCAGCGTTTCCGTGTCCTCGAGCGGGGTCTGCTGCCCTACGTGGTGCTGTCCCAGACGGTCCCGCTCGTCGCGCTCGCCCCGCTGATCGCCGGCTGGGGCGGCGTGCTGTGGCCCGACTGGATGTCGGTGTCCATGATCGCGGCGTACCTGGCGTTCTTCCCGGTGGCCGTGGGCATGCTGCGCGGGCTGCAGTCGCCGTCGGCCACCGGCGAGGAGCTGATGCGCAGCTACGCCGCCGGGTGGTGGGGCACGCTGGTCAAGCTGCGGCTGCCCTCGGCGCTGCCGTACCTGTTCCCGGCGCTGCGGCTGGCCGGCGCCGCGGCCGTGGTCGGCGCCGTGGTGGGGGAGATCTCCACCGGGACCCGCGGCGGGATCGGCCGGCTCGTCATCGAGTACTCCCGCGAGGCGACGTCCGATCCGGCCAAGGTGTACACCGCCATGATGGGCGCGGCGCTGCTCGGCCTCGTGGTCGCGGCCACGATCACCCTGCTGGAGATGCCGCTGATGCGCCACCGGCGCCGTGTGTTGGGAGCCACGCTGTGACCGCCGTCGTCCTTGACAACGTGTCCAAGGTGTTCAACGAGGGCCGCCCCGATCAGGTGGTCGCCCTGTCCACCGTGGACCTGACCGTCCAACCCGGGCAGTTCGTCTCCCTCATCGGCCCGTCGGGCTGTGGCAAGAGCACGCTGCTGCGGCTGATCGCCGACCTCACCGCCCCGACCACGGGCACGGTCACGGTGGCCGGTCAGCCGGCCCGCCGGGCCCGGCTGGACCACCAGTACGGCATCGCGTTCCAACAGGCCGGCCTGTTCGAGTGGCGCACCGTGCGGCGCAACGTCGAACTGCCCCTCGAACTTCGGGGCACCCCCCGCGCGCAACGGCGCGCCCGGGCCGAGGAGATGCTCGAGCTGGTCGGCCTGCTGGACTTCGCCGGGCACTATCCGGCCCAACTGTCCGGCGGCATGCAGCAGCGGGTCGCGATCGCCAGGGCGCTGGCGGTACACCCTGCCCTGCTGCTGATGGACGAGCCGTTCGGTGCCCTCGACGAGATGACCCGAGAGCGGCTGCAGAGCGAACTGATGCAGATCTGCGCGAAGACCGCGACCACCACGGTGTTCGTCACCCACTCCATCCCCGAGGCGGTGTACCTGTCCGACCGGGTGGTCGTGATGTCGCCCCGGCCGGGCCGCATCACGCACACCATCGACGTGGAACTCGGCGAACGCACCGAGGCGACCCGGCAGTCACCGGCGTTCTTCGAGGCGATCACCGAGGTACGGCGGGCGCTGCGCGGCGGACCGACCGCCGCCACCCTGGAGGCGGCGACATGAGGTGGGTCCGCTCGGTCGTGCCCCCGGTCCTGTTCGGCGTCGCCGCCCTCATCGGGTGGGAGCTGATCGTCAAACTCGGCCGCATCGCACCGTTCATCCTGCCCGCGCCGTCCGAGATCTGGGCCCAACTCGTCGAGCAGCGGCACAACGTCTTCAGCGCCGCCCTCGCCAGCGGCTCCAACGCTCTGGTCGGCCTGCTCGTCGGCGCCACGCTCGCCGTTCTCGCGGCGATGATCGCCAGCCGCTTCGGTCTGCTCGGCGAGGTCTCGGTACCGTTCGCGGCGGTGCTCAACGCCCTGCCGATCATCGCGCTCGCCCCGTTGCTCAACAACATGTTCGAGACGACCAGCAGCGTCCCCCGGCGCATCGTCGCCTCGATCGTCGTGTTCTTCCCCGTCTTCATCAACACGCTGCGCGGCCTGCGGGAGGTCAACCCTACGCACCGCGAGCTGATGGACAGCTACGCCGCCGGCGGATGGACCTTCGCCCGGCTCGTACGCCTCCCGGGCGCCCTGCCGTTCGTCTTCACGGGCCTGCGGCAGGCGTCCAGCCTGTCGGTCATCGCGGCCGTCGTCGCCGAGTACTTCGGTGGGCTGCAGGATGGCCTCGGTTCGCGGATCACCTCCGCGGCAGCCTTCACCGCATACCCGAGAGCGTGGGCCTACGTCGTGGGCGCATGCGTCCTCGGCCTGGTCTTCTACGTCGGCACACTTGTGCTGGAACGACTGGCCATGCCATGGCGGGCCCGCATGTCTTCCTGATTCCCATCACCACCCCCCAATTCCCCGGAGGAGTCAATGTTCACACTGAAACGACGGGTGGTTTGCTCAGTTGCGCTGGCGGGGGCGCTGCTCCTCGCCAGCTGCGGTACGGCCGACAAACCGGCAGCGGGCACCGCCACCGGTGGCGTGACCACCATCAAGCTGCAGCTGCAGTGGTTCTTCCAGGCCCAGTTCGCCGGGTACATCGCCGCGGTCGACAAGGGTTTCTACGCTGAGCAGGGGCTCAAGGTCGAGCTGCTCGAGGGCGCGGTGGACATCGTGCCGCAGACGGTACTGGCGCAGGGCAAGGCCGACTACGCAGTGGCGTGGGTACCCAAGGCACTCGCCTCACGTGAACAGGGCGCCCAGATCACCGACGTCGGGCAGATCTTCGCCCGGTCCGGCACCTACCAGGTGTCATTCGCCAACAAGAACATCAAGTCGCCGGCCGACTTCAAGGGCAAGAAGGTCGGCAACTGGGGCTTCGGCAACGAATTCGAGCTGTTCGCCGGCATGACCAAGGCCGGGCTGGACCCAGGCAAGGACGTCACGCTGGTACAGCAGCAGTTCGACATGCAGGCACTGCTCAAGGGCGACATCGACGTGGCGCAGGCGATGGCCTACAACGAGTACGCCCAACTGCTCGAGGCGACCAACCCGGCGACCGGCAAGCTGTACACCCCCGACGACTTCTCCATCATCGACTGGAAGCAGGTCGGCACCTCGATGCTGCAGGACGCGGTCTGGGCCAACACCGACCGGCTCAAGGACAAGGCCTACCAGGACACCACGGTCAAGTTCCTGCTGGGCACCATCAAGGGTTGGGCGTACTGCCGCGACAACCCCGAGCAGTGCCGTGACCTCGTGGTGGCCAGGGGCTCCAAGCTCGGCAAGAGCCACCAGCTCTGGCAGATGAACGAGGTCAACAAGCTGATTTGGCCGGCCGGCAACGGCATCGGCCTGATCGACCAGACCGACTGGAACCGCACCGTCGACCAGTCGTTGCACACCAAGAACCAGACCGGCGACACGGTGCTGAAGAACGCGCCGCAGGGGCTCGCCTACACCAACGAGTACATCCAGAAGGCGCTGGACCAGGCGAAGGCGGCCGGCATCGACGTCATCGGCTCCGGGTTCACACCGAAGACCGTCACGCTCAACCCCGGCGGCGCGTAGGCTCTCGCGCGGTAACAGGTGGCGGGGCCCGCACGAGGCCGGGCCCGCCACAAACCGATTTTAGCGCCGGGGGAGTAGCGGGCGGCGGCCACGAGCGCTCCACCCTGGTGGATCGCTCGGGCGGCAAGCTGAAGGCGGTGGCCTGGCGGGTGGA